>OMXA01000014.1 GCA_900314905.1 uncultured Erysipelotrichaceae bacterium | reverse complement strand
TGCATCTACAAGCGCATTTCCGGCTGCGGATCCGGCACTGAATATGTCGCAGTCACGGCCTGGGGAGATCTCTATCCATGCCACCAGTTCGTCGGCGATGAAGCATACCGTCTCGGCGATATCTGGAACGGCATCACGAATCAGCCGCTTCGCGACGAATTCCGTCAGTGCAATGTCTATGCCCGGCCTGATTGTGCCGGCTGCTGGGCAAAGCTGTACTGCTCCGGCGGCTGTGCAGCAAATGCCTATCACGCAACTGGCGATATTCATGGCACCTATGAATATGGATGCAGAATCTTCCGCAAGCGGATTGAGTGCGCGATCATGATCAAGGTTGCTGAAGCCATGGATCCGGAAATCAAGGCGGCCGCAGGGAAGACAGAAGAATCTTCATGCGGGAAAGACTGCGAGGAAGACTGCGAGTCTTCCGCAAGATGCTGAAGCATCCGGTTTCTTCCGAAAGGATCAGAAAACATGCCGGTCATCGGCATGTTTTCATATACCCTGGTTCTGATTGACTGGAGCGGATTTCATAGCCTTCTTCTGCTTTTTTTTCCAGCAGGCAAAGCTGCTCTTCCGTTACCGTTTCGCCAGGGACGATGAGCGGGATTCCGGGCGGATAGAGAAAGAGATATTCGCCTGCCGTGTGACCTGGAGATTCTTCCAGAGGGATTGTTTCATGATCTGCTTCAATGGCATCGTGAATGCTCATGCGGGCGATTGGAAGCGTGATCTCAAGGGAATCTTCCGATCTCTCTTCTTCCAGCTTTCCGTCTGCTTCGTTCAATGCCCTGGCAAGCGCACGGAGATCTTCCGGATCATCCGCAGCACTTGTCATTGCCAGCACATGATGGCCTTCTGCCATTTCCATCGTACAGTGATAGGTATCATGGAGCTCATTCAGAAAATCTGCTCCGCAAAGAGAAGTTTGGATCAGAAGCTTGCTCGGATCATAGGCAAAGATGCCTGGGTGAGGTTCTGAGGCAGGATGCTGGAGAATCCGGATATGCTTCAGAGAAGAAGTCAGCTCTTCGAAGAGATGGAGATTCTGCAGCCATGTTTCAGCATATTCCGCCTGATTTGCCGCCCACAATGCGGTGCATCCATCGAGGCTCATCATCAGCGGATAGGAAGGAGAAGAAGTCTCGAAGATGGCTAGCTGCTTTTCAATTTCTTCTTTCTTCACCAGGGTTCCGTTCAGATGCATCCAGGCACTCTGCGTCGCGCTGAACAGCGTCTTGTGCGGACTCTGCACGACGACATCCGCGCCTGCTTTCAAGGCACCTTCAGGAAATCCTTTCAGAAACAGGTGGGCTCCATGTGCTTCATCGACAAACAAGGGAATATTCCGGCGATGTGCAAGCTCTGCAATGGCATGGACATCGCTGAGGACTCCTTCATAGGTCGGACTGGTCAGAATGACTGCTTCAGAGTCCGGGTAGCGGTCCAGTGCTTCGCGGACATCAGATGGAGAAACAGATCCGTAGATTTCATATTCCGGAATATAGGAAGGCATGATCCAGTGGACCTTCAGGTTTCTCAGCTGCAGGGCATGATAGACTGAGCGATGGCAGTTGCGGGCGGCGATCACTTCGCCTCCTTCCTTTGTCATCGCGAATATGCCGGCAAGATTGCCGCACGTGCTGCCATTGACGAGATACCAGGTGTGCTCAGAATGGTATAAATCGGCAGTACGGGACATGGCATCTTTCAGAATTCCGGAAGCGTGGTGCAGATCATCCGTTCCCGGAATTTCTGTGAAGTCCAGCGAAAAATCAATGGCTCCAGTTGACGCGATCTGCCGCTTATGCCCGGGCATATGAAAGGGGATCTGGCTGCTTAAGGAATCATTGCTCAGCTGCCTCTCAAGAATTCCTCTGGAAAAGTGATTGAGTTTTTTCATACGGGAGTATTATAAAGGATCAGAAAGGAATCGGAAGAAATCCTCTGGAAATATGGATATGGATTCTGTCCTGCTTTCATGGACTTTTTCATTGACCGTCGAGTTTGAACCTGCTAATATACTGCTGTTATCAGTCCTCTTGCCGGAGGTCTGTAACCGCTCAGAACAGGGTAAAGCACGGAAACGTCCCCTCCATGGCGCGTCTTAAGATAATGACAGGAGGTGTATTGAATGTACGCAATTATCGAAACAGGCGGTAAGCAGGTAAAGGTAGAAAAGGATCAGGTCATCTATGTTGAGAAACTCGATGCAGAGCCGGGATCCGAAGTCGTCTTTGACAAAGTCTGCCTCATCAGCGATGCAGCAACCAAGATCGGCACTCCGTATGTAGAGGGTGCAAAGGTTACGGCAAAGGTAGAAAAGCAGGGCAAGGAAAAGAAGATCCGCATCTTCAAGTACAAGGCCAAGAAGGGTTCTACCCGCGCTCGTCAGGGTCACCGTCAGCCGTATACCAAGCTGACCATCGAAGCAATCGAGGGCTGAGATGATCCGCATCCGCGCTTCTCTGCATGGATCTCTGATTCTTTCTCTTTCTGTCACCGGACATTCCGGATCGGCTGAGAAAGGAAAAGATCTGGTGTGTGCAGCAGTCAGCGCAGTTTCTTTCGGGCTTCTGAATGCACTGGACCAGATGGGATCGGATGCAGAGCTGAAGCTGGAAGATAATCTGATTGAAATCCGCACGGTGACACCGGATCAGATGACAGAAACGATTCTGAAAACCGGTCTCATTCAGCTGCAGACAATCGAGGAAACAAATCAGAAGTACGTCAGAATTGAAAAAACGGAGGTGTAATTCCATGAAGTTCACACTTGATATTCAGTTCTTTGCATCGAAGAAAGGTGTTTCTTCCACAAAGAACGGCCGTGATTCTGCAGGCCGCAGACTCGGTGCAAAGGTTGCAGATGGACAGTACTGCTCTGCAGGTTCCATCATTTACCGCCAGAGAGGCACGAAGATCTACCCGGGCAAGAACGTAGGCAGAGGCGGCGACGATACGCTGTTCGCTACGGCTTCCGGTGTTGTGAAGTACGAGCGTCTCGGCAAGGACAAGAAGCAGGTTTCGGTTTACCCGCAGGCCTGAGCTTGACGTCTCTAGCAATCGGAACAGGAGAGCAGCGATGCTCTCTTTTTTGCGGGAATCTACGAACCGCAGGGAATTCTTCAGAAAACCTGTATAATACGAGGAGAGGAGGCCTGACAGCATGATTGACCTGATCAGAATCCGCGTGAAAGCAGGCGACGGCGGCAAAGGCTGCGTTGCCTGGAGACATGAAAAATTCTACGCAAACGGCGGCCCGTTCGGGGGCGACGGCGGCAAAGGCGGAAACGTCTATATTGAAGTGGATACCAACGAGACCACCCTGACCAAACTTCGCTATACGAAATCCGTGAAAGCAGGGAATGGAGCACCTGGTCTCATCAAGAAGATGCATGGAGCGGATGGCGATGATGTCATCATCAAAGTGCCGCTCGGCACGATGGTACGCAATGCGAAGAATGGCGATCTGATGGCGGATCTTGTAAAACCGCATCAGATCGTGCTGATTGCAAAAGGGGGCAGAGGCGGCCTGGGCAATGCTCATTTCGCTACGGCCAGAAACGATGCGCCGGAATATGCACAGCCTGGTGAAACCGGCCAGAGCTTCGAGCTTCAGCTGGAGCTCAGACTTCTGGCGGATGCCGGCCTGATCGGATTTCCTTCCGTCGGCAAGTCCACATTCCTTTCCGTGGTCACTGCAGCCCGTCCCCAGATCGCCGCATATCCATTCACGACGCTGGAACCGAATATCGGAGTCGTGACGCTGAAAGACGGCAGATCTTTCGTCCTGGCTGATATGCCTGGTCTGATTGAAGGCGCTGCCTCAGGGAAGGGACTCGGCGACGAGTTCCTGAGGCATATCCGCCGCTGCCGCGTGCTGATCCATGTTCTGGATATGAGCGGCGAAGAACGCAGCCCGCTTGAGGATTACGACATCATCAATCAGGAACTTGCGTCTTATGATGCAGAACTTGCTGAGAAACCTCAGATCATCGCTGCCAACAAGATGGATGCCGAAGGAGCAGAGGAGAATCTGAAGAAATTCCGGGCGGCTCATCCGGATCTGAAGATCTATGAGACAAGCACGATGAAACACGAAGGCCTTGATGCGGTGCTTTATGCAGCGATGGATGCGATCTCTGAAGCAAGAAAAGCAGAAGCAGAGAACACCCCGAAGGAAGAGGTCGTCGTGTATCGCTATACCCCGAAACGTC
The DNA here is from genome assembly GCA_900314905.1 of uncultured Erysipelotrichaceae bacterium. Classification (GTDB taxonomy): domain Bacteria; phylum Bacillota_I; class Bacilli_A; order Erysipelotrichales; family Erysipelotrichaceae; genus Bulleidia. The sequence continues at coordinate 44,776 of OMXA01000014.1, read as the reverse complement.
CGGATTTTGAGATCATCAATCTCGGCAACCGGAAATGGAAGGTGCAGAGTGACAAGGTTGACCGGCTGGCGGATGCGGTGGATTTCAACAAGGAAGAAGACACTTATGCATTTGCGGCAACCTTGCAGAAGATGGGCATTGATAAAGCGCTCAGAGAGGCTGGAGCTGAGAATGGCGACCAGGTCATCGTCGGCAGCTATATCATGGACTTCAGAGATTAGGAGAACGCATGATTGCATTCATTGATGGGATCATTGACAGCTATAATGCCGACAGCATCGTGCTGAATCATGACGGCATGGGCTGGCAGATCTATTACCCTCATATCGATCAGATTCATCTGAATGAGGAAGTGAAAGTCTATACCTATCTGCATTACACCGAACAGGAACTGAGCCTGTTCGGCTTTTCCAGCCGCGAGGAGAAAGAACTGTTCCTGCGCCTGATCAAGGTCAAGGGACTCGGTCCGCGCACTGCCATCAGCATGCTTGCAAAGAAAGACTATGCCGCAATCATCAAAGCGATTGAAACCGGCAATGTCGCGGAGCTGAAGAAGCTGCCTGGCATCGGGGCCAAGACGGCCAGCCAGATCGTGCTTGATCTCAAGGGCAAGCTTGTGCCTGCGGACACCGTGAAATCTGAGAACAAAGGCCCGGCGATGCCGGTGGCGATCCAGGAGGCCTGCGAAGGGCTTGCGAACTTCGGCTTCCGCCCGAATGAGATCAGTGCGGCGGCTGATTATATGTCCCGGGAACCGGGCAGGACAACCGAAGAATATCTCCGGATCGGCCTGCAGTTTCTGAGGAAGAACCGCTGAGGAGGTCACGCATGTCTGAAGAAACCGAACGCCTGATGTCTGCGGAAGCAGAAGCAGGCGAGGAAGAGGAGAGCATCCGCCCGAAAAGCCTGGACGAATATATCGGCCAGGATGATCTGAAGAAGAATCTCAAGGTATTTATCCAGGCCGCATTGCAGCGCAACGAGTCTCTGGATCATGTGCTGCTGTATGGTCCGCCAGGACTCGGCAAGACAACGCTTGCCTACATCCTGGCCAATGAGATGCATACCCATGTTGTCACCGCCAGCGGCCCGAGCATCGTCAAAGGCGGAGATCTTGCCTCGATTCTCTCGGTGCTGGAACCTGGCGATGTGCTGTTCATCGACGAGATTCATCGTCTGCCTAAGCCAGTCGAGGAAATACTGTACCCGGCGATGGAAGATTTCTGCATTGATGTCATGGTCGGCGGAGGCGAAGGGGCTTCGCGAAGCGTCCGGCTGGATCTGCCGCCGTTCACGCTGGTCGGGGCAACCACCAGAGCAGGCGATCTGAGCGCACCGCTCAGGGATCGCTTCGGCATCGTGTCCAAGCTTGACTATTACACCAATGAGCAGCTCGGTCAGATTATCCGCCGCTCTGCGAGAGTCTTCAATGTTGAGATTGAAGAGGCAGCGGTAGCGGAAATTGCCCGCCGTTCCAGGGGAACGCCGCGCATTGCCAACCGCCTTCTGAGACGAATCCGCGACTTTGCGCAGGTGCTGAACCATGGTGTCATTTCCAGCCAGATTGCCCAGGAGTCTCTGGATCGGCTCCATATCGATACACTCGGCCTGGATGAAGTGGATATCCGCTATCTGCGCGGCATCATCGAACGGTTCCATGGCGGCCCGGTCGGTCTGGAAGCTCTGGCAAATTCGATCAGCGAAGAGACGACGACGCTCGAAGATGTCTATGAACCGTATCTGATTCAGATCGGCTTCATCAACCGTACCTCAAGAGGACGCCAGGCAACCGCGAAAGCCTATCAGCACCTCGGCATCAGAATGTCCGGGCAGCAGGAAACCTTATTCTAGACCTTAACGGCTTTCCGGTCTTTCAGGGATGCGCTGAGCATCCTTTTATAATCGATGCCTTTCAGCCAGTTCTTCGCATCTTCTTTCGAGAACATCAGGGGCATGCGGTCATGAATCTCTTTCTGGAATCCCTGAGCAGCTTCCGTCAGAATCACGAACCGCCATCCATCTGCTTCTCTGCGGCACAGAGCGCCAAGATACGCCATGCCTTCTGTTCTCACAATGTAATACTTCTGCCGCGGATTCTCGGTCCATTCGTAATATCCCGAAGCAGGAATGATGCACCGGGAGGAACCGGCGAAGAACCTCGACACGTCCGCGGTTTCCGATCTGCCGTTAATGATCAGCTTTCCTTTTCCAGGATATCCCCAGATCATGGGACATACATGGAATTTTCCGTCAGAGTGGCCGAAAACTTCCGTGAGCACCATCTGACCGGGAAACACCTCGGAAAGCGAAAGCTTCCGGAACTCCGGTTCCGGCATCTGCTGTTTCACGGTTTCAATCATCCTGCGCACTTCTTCATTGCGCTGATCATAGAACTGATATCTTCCGCACATATCATCAGTGTAGCGCATCTTTTGACCCGGGATTGAACGAAAAAATGCGTTAGGATAAAATGAGCACATGCAGAAAAAGAATCCCCGCAGCCAGCTTGGCCGCATGAAGCGCAGATATTTTGCGGCTGTGCTTCTGGTCTATCTCGGATTGTTCGCCATCGGATATCTCGTGATTGATATCGTGTTCATGATTCTGGAAGTTTCTCCCTATGCCTATCTTGCCGCTATGATCGTTCTGCTGCTGGCGGATGAAAAGCTGACTTCACACCTCATCAATCAGAACATGAAAGAGCGCTGGTTCCGTGAAGATTTCCTGGTCCCGGATCGCGGCGGGGAAGAAATGCAGCCAAGGAAGCCGGGCATCCCCCGTGAAGAACCGGAAACCCGCATGCTGAGAGAGATGGAGAAGAAGAACGGCATCGACGATACCGCTCTGATCCGGGCGGTCCAGGAACCAGAGAGCCCTGCAGCTTCAGAAGGAAAGAGGGAGAAGAAATCAAAGAAACGTGCCCGGAAGAAATCACCTCAGCAGGAGCCGGAGAGAAAGCAGCCGCAGGAATCCATTGATCTTTCGCATGTGACCCTGATCACGCCGGAAGAATTCGCTGCCCAGGAAAAAGCCAGGCAGAAAGCTGCTGAGCAGAAAGCGCTGGCAGAGCGGCTGGCTGTGCTGAAAGCTGAAAACGAAGCGCTGGAAAAAGAAGCGATGGAGCATTCTGAAAAACGAATTGAAAAGCATCAGAGGCACAGGTATAATACAGACAGCAAAGAGCGGAACAAGTAAGTTCTTCCGCCGCATGGAAAGCGAGCTTCCATAGAGATGAGAAGGAAGTGCATGCAGGAAGGAACGAAGTCATCCGGGAGCTGTTTCTCTGAACCGTTTCAGTAAGAGAAACCGGGGAATGCACGTTACGCAGTTCGAGAAGCAAGCAAGGTGGTACCACGCAGACGTCAGCGTCCTTCATAAGAGGGACGCTTTTATTGATCTTCGGAGGATCTGATTATGAAAGAGAATCTCGCATCGAAATACGACCACAAGGCAGTGGAGGAAGGAAAGTATGATCACTGGGTGAAGGAAGGATACTTCACCGCCGGCGACAAATCGAAAGACCCGTTCACGATTGTGATTCCGCCCCCTAATGTGACTGGCATCCTGCACATCGGCCATGCCTGGGACAATACGCTGCAGGATATCATTGCCCGATACAAGCGGATGCAGGGCTATGACATGCTGTATCTGCCTGGCATGGATCATGCCGGTATCGCAACTCAGGCAAAAGTGGATGCGCGCCTGAAATCGGAAGGCATCTCACGCTATGATATCGGCCGTGAGAAGTTCCTGGAAAGAGCCTGGGAATGGAAAGAAGAATATGCTTCCACGATCCGGAAGCAGTGGGCGAAGCTTGGCAACAGCCTGGATTACAGCCGAGAGCGGTTCACGATGGATGAAGGCTTCAACAAAGCAGTCCGCCATGTATTCGTGACTCTGTATAACGAAGGCCTGATCTATCGCGGCTGGCGGATCATCAACTGGGATCCGGAAGCCCGCACTGCCCTCAGCAATATTGAGGTCTATTATCAGGATGATCCTGGCAAGATGTACTACATGCGCTATCAGGTTGTCGAGACCGGCGAGGAGTTCCACGTTGCGACCACTCGTCCGGAGACGATGTTCGGCGATGTGTGCGTGGTCGTGAATCCGAATGACAAGCGCTATCAGCACCTGATCGGCAAGCATACGATCAATCCTGCCAATGGCGAGACGCTGCCGATCATCGGCGATGATTATATCGATATGGACTTCGGCACCGCCATCATGAAGTGCACTCCTGCCCATGATCCGAATGACTTTGCGATTGCCGAGCGTCACAATCTGCCTAAGCCGATCTGCATGAACCCGGATGGCACGATGAATGAGCTCTGCGGCGAATTCAGGGGCATGGACCGCTATGAAGCAAGAGATGCGGTCATCGAAAAGATCCGGAAAGAAGGAAATCTGATCCGGATCGAAGACATCGTGCACAGCGTCGGTCATTCCGAGCGCACGCATTGCGTCGTCGAGCCTTATCTCTCTCAGCAGTGGTTCGTGAAGATGAAGCCGCTGGCGGAGGACGTGCTGAAGAATCAGCAGGATCCGGACCAGAAGATCAGCTTCTATCCGGAACGCTTCGAGAGAGTCTTCACCCAGTGGCTTGAGAACATTGAGGACTGGTGCATCTCCCGCCAGCTCTGGTGGGGTCACCGCATTCCGGCATGGTACAGCAAGGCGACTGGCGAAACGTATGTCGGCGAAGAAGATCCGAAGGATCCGGAGAACTGGATCCAGGATGAAGATGTGCTCGATACCTGGTTCTCGAGTGCGCTCTGGCCATTTGCGACGCTGGGCTGGCCGGAAGATACGCCGGATTATGAACGTTACTATCCGACCAGCACGATGGTAACCGGCTATGACATCATCTTCTTCTGGGTTGCCCGCATGGCTTTCCAGGCCCGCCACTTCACCAGGCAGCGTCCGTTCAGGGATGTCCTGATTCATGGCCTGATCCGTGACAGCCAGGGCAGAAAGATGTCGAAGTCGCTCGGCAACGGCATCGACCCGATGCAGGTCATCGATCAGTACGGAGTCGATTCGCTTCGCTTCTTCCTGACTACCAACAGCACCCCTGGCCAGGACATGCGCTATATCCCGGAGAAAGTCGAAGCTTCCTGGAACTTCATCAACAAGATCTGGAACGCTTCCCGCTTCGTTCTGATGAATCTTCCGGAAGACATGACGATGGAAGAGATCGATCTCAGCAATCTGAGTGCTTCCGATGCCTGGATCCTGAACAAGATGAATCTGGTTCTTGGGCATGTGACGGAGAATATGGAGAAGTATGAATTCGCTCTGGTCGGCAATGAGCTTTACAGCTTTGTCTGGGATGATTTCTGCAGCTGGTATATCGAAATGTCCAAAGCCTCGCTGGCCAGCGAAAATGAAAAGGTCCGCAAGGCTGCGCAGAGCACGCTGTTAGTTACGCTGAATACGATTGTCCGTCTGCTGCACCCGTTCATGCCGTTTGTGACCGAGGAAATCTACCAGAAGATGCCGCATGAGAAGGAAAGCATCTGCCTGGAATCCTGGCCTGAACCGATCCGCGACCTTCCAAAGAGCGATCTTGCGTCCATGGACCGCATCATCTCAATCATTGCCAAGATCCGTGAGATCAAGGCAGCCAGCGACCTCAAGCCGTCGGCACATCTTGATGTCATGATCCGCGATCTGGATGGCAATGTGATTCCGGTCGATGCCAATCAGGCAGCGATGATGGAACGAATGGCCAAGACAACCTGGACAGAATCTCTGAGCGGCGATCTTTCCGTGCAGACGGTTCCGAATGGTTCCTTCTATATTCCGAGCTCTGAACTGCTGGATCCGGGAAAGGAAAAGGCAAAACTCAATGCCGAAGCAAAGCGCCTCGAAGGAGAGCTGAAGCGTTCTGCCGGGATCCTCTCCAATGCCGGCTTCCTGGCCAAGGCTCCGAAAGAAAAGGTAGAGCTGGAACAGAAGAAGCAGGCAGACTACGAAAAGCAGCTTGCCCTCGTGAAGGAACGTCTCGCTTCGCTGAATTCGTGAAAGCTGTGCTATACTGACGGAAGAAAAGCAGTTTCTATCATCGGAGGTTGGCAAGAATATGAGCAGAAATGAGAATAAGAACGATCATCCGGTCCTGAAGACGATCGGCGCAGCTGCGGCTGCAGGGACGGCAGCCTATGCAGCAGCCGCTTACTGCATCTTCCGGGAAGCATTCGATCTCAGTCATTCCCGCTACAAGCTGCCCGGCAATTCCATCAGCCCGGATCAGACGGAACAGGATTCGAACACGAAATTCCTGGAATCCGCAAAGCGCAGCGATGATACGATCCAGAGCTATGATGGCGTGACTCTTCATGCGATGCGCCTGACCACGCATCCGGACAGCCATAAATGGATGATCTTCGCTCATGGCTATCATTCCTGTGCCAAGGATATGCTGTCCTATGCAGAGAAGGCGTCGGAGAAGGGATACAACCTGATGATGCCGGACAGCAGAGGCTGCGGTCTTTCTGCGGGAAACTATACCGGGCTCGGCTGGCCGGAGCATTACGATCTGATCAGCTGGATCGGCTACCTTACCAGCATTGACCCGGAAGCGGTGATTGCGCTGTTCGGAGTCTCCATGGGAGGAACTTCCGTCATGAACGCTGCCGGAGACTATCTGCCGGACAATGTGAAGTGCGCAATCGAAGACAGCGGCTATTCCGATCTCAAGGAAGAACTCATCTACTTGAGCGATCAGAGCATGAAGATTCCATCAAGACCATTCATGCCCTGCGTGGATTTCTATGTGAAGCAGTTCCTGCATTTCTCTTTCTATGATATCGATACGAAGCGCCAGCTGCGCTCAGCGCATGTGCCGATGCTGTTTCTGCATGGCGAGATGGATCAGGCAGTTCCGCCGCAGATGGTTCATGAATGCTACAGCGCCTGCGGATCTGAGAAAGAGATTCATACCTTCCCATGCGGACATGCCGAGGCATTCCGCCAGAAGGATTACTGGGAAACTGTCTGGAACTTCATCGGCCGCTTTATTCCGGAATAAACCTGAGAGCAGATATGCTCTCTTTTTTCTGCAACGGCCCGTCTGAACATGCAAGCATGTTTACAGGAAGAAGGATTAGGAGTGAAGTGAAATTCTGAAATCCCTGGGAACGCATACAGAAATCGCTCTCATTGCCTTGTTTATTAAATTCACATGTTTTATAATCACAACTGTGAAATTCAATTGTTTTCATACTTTAAAAGGGAGGCTTTATGGCTGTTAAGAAGTACGTCTACAAGTTTTCAGAAGGCAACGGAAAGATGCGTGAGCTGCTCGGCGGAAAAGGTGCAAACCTTGCTGAGATGAGCAACATCGGACTGCCGGTTCCGTCCGGATTCACGATCACGACGGAAGCCTGCATTCAGTATTATCACGACAACGAAACCATCGCTCCGGAGATCCAGAAGCAGATTGACAAATATACTGCATGGCTCCAGAAGACGACCGGCAAGAAGCTGGGGGACAAGAAGAACCCGCTGCTGGTTTCGGTTCGTTCCGGTGCACGGGCATCCATGCCTGGCATGATGGATACGATTCTGAACCTGGGCATGAATGATGAAGTGGTTCAGGTTGTGGAAGAGAAGACTCAGAACAAGCGGTTCGCTTATGATTCCTATCGCCGTTTCATCCAGATGTTCGGCGATGTCGTCATGGGTCTCAGCAAGGCAAGGTTCGAAGAACTGATTGATGCCATGAAGGAAAAGAAGGGTGTCAAGCAGGATGTCGAGCTGGATGCCGATGATATGGTTGAACTCACCAAGGAGTTCAAGGAATTCTACAAGCAGAATCTCGGCGAAGAGTTCCCGCAGGATCCGATCGTTCAGCTCAACCGTGCCATCATGGCAGTGTTCCGTTCCTGGAATAACGAGCGTGCGATCTACTACCGCCGCATGAATGATATCCCGGATGACTGGGGAACTGCAGTTTCCGTCATGGAAATGGTATTCGGAAACATGGGCAATGACTGCGGCACTGGTGTCGCATTCTCCCGCAACCCTGCAACCGGCGAGAACAAGCTGTTCGGTGAGTTCCTGATGAATGCACAGGGTGAGGATGTCGTTGCCGGCGTCCGCACTCCGGAGCCGATCGATCATCTGAAGAAGACGATGCCGGCTGCCTACAAGGAATTCGCAAGAATCTCCACTCTGCTCGAGCATCATTATCATGATCTGCAGGATATGGAGTTCACGATTGAACATGGCAAGCTGTTCATGCTGCAGTGCCGCAATGGCAAACGTACTGCCAATGCTGCTCTGAAGATTGCGGTTGACATGGTCAATGAGAAGCTCATCACGAAGGATGAAGCTCTGCTCATGGTAGAGCCGAAGCAGCTCGATGATCTGCTGCATCCGACCTTCGATAAGGCAGATCTCAAGAACAAGGCAAAGGACGTCATTGCCAAAGGTCTCGCTGCTGCTCCGGGCGCAGGCTGCGGTGCAATCGTATTCACTGCCAAGGAAGCAGAAGAGCAGGCAGCTGCTGGCAAGAAAGTTGTCCTGGTCCGTCTGGAAACCTCTCCGGAAGATATCGCCGGGATGCACGTCTCCCAGGCAATCGTCACGGTCCGCGGCGGCATGACCAGCCACGCTGCCGTCGTTGCCCGCGGCATGGGCGCATGCTGCGTATCCGGATGCGGTGATATCAAGGTTGACGAAGAGAACAAGCAGTTCACAATTAACGGAGAAGTCTTCAAGGAAGGCGACATCATCTCCGTCGATGGTAATACCGGTCTCGTATACCGCGGCGAAGTCAAGAGTGTTCCGGCAACCATTTCCGGGAACTTCGCAAAGTTCATGAAGTGGGCGGATGAGCGCCGCACGATGAAGATCCGCACGAATGCTGATACCCCGGAAGATGCTGCAAAGGCAGTTGAGTTCGGTGCAGAAGGTGTCGGTCTTGTCCGTACGGAGCATATGTTCTTCAATTCCAAGGAGCGTATCGAGGCAATCCGCATGCTCTGCGTATCCACAACTCCGGAACAGCGCAAGCAGGCTCTGGATCTCCTCGAGCCGTATCAGACAGAAGATTTCGAAGGAATCTTCGAGGCAATGAAGGGCCGCAGCGTCACGGTACGTCTGCTTGATCCGCCTCTGCATGAGTTCCTGCCGCAGACTCCGGAAGCAATCAAGGAAGTCGCTGACAAGATGGGCATCACCGTTGAAGACGTTGAAGCTGCTGATGTTGCTCTCAAGGAATTCAACCCGATGATGGGCCACCGCGGATGCCGTCTGGATGTCACTTATCCGGAAATCGGCGTCATGCAGACAAGAGCAATCATCAATGCTGCAATTGCCATCAACAAGAAGCATCGTACATGGCACCTGGAACCGGAAATCATGGTACCGCTGGTCGGTGAGAAGAAAGAACTTGACTATGTAGCTGATATCATCCGCAAGACTGCAGATGAGACGATCGCTGCTGCCAAGGTCAAGATGAACTACCATATCGGCACGATGATTGAAGTTCCGCGCGGTGCAATCAATGCCGGCGAGCTTGCTGAAACTGCTGAGTTCTTCTCCTTCGGAACGAATGACCTGACGCAGATGACCTTCGGTTTCTCCAGAGACGATGCTGGCAAGTTCCTCAAGGATTACTATGACAAGCACATTTATGACAGCGATCCGTTCGCTCACATCGATGTGAATGGAGTAGGCAAGCTGGTCCGCTGGGCTGCTGAGCATGGCCGTGCTACACGTCCGGATATCCATCTTGGTGTCTGCGGCGAACATGGCGGCGATCCTGTTTCCATCCAGTTCTTCCAGACGCTGAATCTGGACTATGTTTCCTGCTCACCTTACCGTGTCCCGCTGGCTCGTCTGGCTGCTGCTCAGGCTGCGATCCGCGTCGATGCTGCAAAGAAGGCAGAGAAGGCTGCAGCAAAGCCTGCCAAGAAGACAGGTCGCAAGACTGCTGCGAAGAAGGCTCCTGCTAAGAAAGCTGCTGCCAAGAAGCCGGTCGCTAAGAAGACTTCTGCAAAGAAGACAGCTTCCAAGAAGACGGCAGTCAGAAAGACCGCTGCAAAGAAAGCCGGCAGAAAAGCTGGCCGCAAGGCAAAGTAATCTCTGATCAGTGAAAGGCTGTGAAGCTTCTGATGTCTCAGACATCATGAAGCTTCCGGCTTTTTTTTGCGGCCTGTTCCTGATACGTATCTGAAATAGGGGAAGGCTTGCCTTCGGTCTGAGAATGAAGAAACTGCTGAGCGAAAAAAAGCAGATGCGCCAAGAAAAGGCTGCAAGTCTCACTCCGTGAGAATTCATGGCGCGTTCGTGAGACGGAAAAGCTGCCCAGGCGAAACCTGGCGGCATCGAATCAGGCGTAGTGCGAGGAAGCCATAGCAGGTGGAAACCCTGAAGGAATTCAGAGAACGAGACTTCCAGGTTTACTTGCTTCAGTCGGATTGCCAGAAAATAGAAGATCCGAGAAACCCGGCATCACGTTTTCTTTCCAGATGAGTTCTTCTGCTTCTGTGCAAGCGCAGGAGTATCTTTTCCGTACAGATCGCGGTATCTGTCTCCTGAATTGCTTGATTTTGAAAATCTCATTTCGTATAGTGAAGACAGAAAAAGAGCCATGCATTTCTTTTCTGCATGCATGGCAGAGGAGCGATTCATGGAACAATACATTATGGCAATTGACCAGGGGACTACCAGCTCTCGGGCAGTACTCTTCGATCATGAAAGCAGGATCATTTCCAGTGCCCAGAAAGAATTCACGCAGTACTTCCGCCATCCCGGATGGGTCGAGCATGATGCCAATGAGATCTGGCTGTCAGTGCTTTCCGTTATGGCAAGCTGTCTGCAGAAATCCGGCATCCAGCCGTCGCAGGTTGCTGGCATCGGCATCACGAATCAGCGCGAGACGACTGTCATCTGGAACAAGGATACTGGTCTTCCCATCTGCAATGCCGTAGTCTGGCAGTCGCGCCAGACGGCAGACATCTGCGATTCTCTGAAGAAACAGGGATATGAAGAGCTTTTCCGCTCAAAGACAGGCCTGCGCATCGACCCGTATTTCTCGGCAACGAAGATCCGCTGGATGCTTGATCACGTGCCAGGTGCACAGAAGCTTGCCGAGCAGGGAAAACTATATGCCGGGACCATCGATTCCTGGCTGATCTATTGCCTGTCCGGCATGAAAGCACATGTGACCGATTATTCCAATGCCAGCCGCACTTTGCTTTATAACATCTTCGAGAAGAAGTGGGATGAAGAACTGTGCCAGATTCTGAATATCCCGATGACGATGCTGCCGGAAGTCAAAGACAGCAGCGGTGTATTTGCACTGACCGCACCATATCATTTCTTCGGACAGGAAATCCCGATTGCCGGGGTTGCAGGCGATCAGCAGGCAGCTCTGTTCGGACAGAACTGCTTCGAGGAAGGAAGCGTCAAGAATACCTACGGAACCGGGTGCTTCCTGCTCATGAACACCGGATCTGTTCCGCATCGCAGCGAACATGGACTGGTCACGACGATTGCCTGGGGCTACCAGGGAAAGATCACCTATGCCCTGGAAGGATCCGTATTTGTGGCAGGATCTGCGATTCAGTGGCTGCGGGACCAGATGGAGTTCTTTGAGAAATCCTCGCAGTCAGAGGAACTTGCGATGTCGGCATCGAAGAATTCCGGCGTGATTCTCGTGCCGGCGTTTGTCGGGCTCGGCGCACCATACTGGGATGACCGCTGCCGGGGGGCACTATTCGGAATCACGAGAGGAACTACAAAGGCAGATATCACGAAAGCCACGCTCGAATCCCTGGCCTTCCAGACCAGAGATGTTCTGGATTCCATGGAACATGACTGCGGAAGAAAGATCCCTTATCTGAAGGTAGACGGCGGGGCAAGCGCCAACAGCTACCTGATGCAGTTCCAGAGCGATCTGCTGCAGTGTGAAGTGCAGCGGCCTGGAAATATTGAAACGACCGCAATGGGGGCGGCTCATCTGGCGGGCCTCGGCGTCGGGTTCTGGAAGAATCCGGAGGAACTGACGGCAGAATCAAAGAAGAATCGCACAGTCTATGCACCGCAGATGACCAGAGAGGAATCCGAGCATCTGTATGCCCGCTGGCAGAAAGCGGTTCAGGCAGCCAGGATGTTTCCGGCAGAAGATTGACAGATTCCCGGGCCCGGAGTATAACAGAGTCACAAATGCGATGAACAGGACAACAGTTCTGTACGCTCGGATCAGAAAGGTTTCCGGATGATGAGAGGAAACTGATGAGCACAGAATTTACCGCCTGGGAGCAGGTCCTCAATCGGATCCCGCCATCCTGCGTTAAAAGGAGAATGAGGAGTCCGGAGAAAGTCCGGGAAACAAGGTGGTACCGCGCTCGTTCAGCGTCCTTCGTAGGAGGACGCTTTTCTTATTCAAAGGAGATTATGATGATCAATTTCAAGGAAGATGAGAAACTTCATGTTCTCAATCACAGCTGTGCCCATCTGATGGCACAGGCCGTGAAGCATCTGTATCCGCAGGCAAAGTTCTGGGTCGGCCCGGTTGTCGAAGAAGGATTCTATTATGACATCGATCTGGGCGATGAGGTGATCCGCGATGAAGATCTGCCGAAAATCGAGAAAGAGATGAAGAAGCTTGCCAAAGATGGCAAGAAGATTGTCCGTCACGAAATCACGAAGGCAGAAGCCCTGGAGATGTTCAAGGATGATCCGTACAAGCTCGATCTGATCAGCCGCATGGATGATCAGGAACAGGTCATCTCCTGCTACACGCAGGGCGATTATACGGATCTCTGCCGCGGCCCGCATGTCGACAATACCAGGATGTGCCGCTATTTCAAGCTTCTGAAGCATTCCGGTGCATACTGGAAGGGCGATGAGCATAACAAGGTTCTGCAGAGAATCTACGGGGTCTGCTTCCCGACTCAGGAGGAGCTGGATGCGTATCTCTCAGAGCTGGAAGATGCGAAGGCAAGAGACCACCGCAAGCTCGGCAAGGAACTGCAGATGTTCATGTTCTCGGATGTCGTCGGAGCTGGCTTGCCGATGTATCTGCCGAATGGTTTCACCGTCCGCAGAATTCTGTCCGATTACATCATGGATAAGGAACTTGACCAGGGCTATATCCATGTCATGACCCCGTCTGTTGCAAACGTCAAGCTCTATAAGATCTCCGGTCACTGGGATCATTACAAGGATGATATGTTCCCAGCAATGCAGGATCGCAGAGATCCGGATAATGCTTACGTGCTTCGTCCGATGAACTGCCCGGAGCATATGATGATCTACAAGAACACGCTGCATTCCTACCGCGATCTTCCGGTCCGGATTGCAGAGATTGCCAACGACTTCCGCTTCGAGGCATCTGGTGCGCTGACTGGCATCGAGCGGGCACGTGCTTTCACGCAGAATGACTCTCATATCTTCTGCCGTCCGGATCAGATCGGTTCTGAGATCAAGGCAGTCACGAAGCTGATCCTCGATGTCTACAAAGACTTCAGTTTCAAGGAATACAGCTTCCGCCTTTCCTTAAGAGATCCGGACAATGCGGCCAAGTACTTCGGCAATGATGAGCTCTGGGAGCGCAGCGAGACCGAGCTTCGCGAAGTGCTGAAAGAGATGGGCGTGAAGTACTATGAAGCCAAGGGCGAAGCCGCGTTCTACGGACCGAAGATCGATGTTCAGGTCCGCAGTGCCATCGGCCACGACGTGACGCTTTCCACCATTCAGCTTGACTACCAGCTGCCGGAACGGTTTGAACTGGAATATGTCGACAGTGATGGCACGAAGAAGCGTCCGGTGGTCATCCATCGTGCAATTCTCGGTTCTCTCGATCGGTTCATCGCATTCCTGCTCGAAGAGACCAAAGGCGTTCTGCCGCTCTGGCTGGCTCCGAAGCAGATCGTGATTCTTCCGGTTTCCGGAGAATCTGAAAGCCAGCTGAACTATGCCGAAGAGCTTGAGCATCAGCTCAAGGCAAGAGGCATGCGTGTGTCAGTCGATTCCCGCAATGAGAAACTTGGCTATCGTGTCCGTGAAGCACAGACCAGCAAGATTCCGGTTGAGATCGTAGTCGGTGAAGGTGAAGTCAATGAACATGCTGTCACGGTCCGCCGCTATGGTTCCAAGGATGCTGTAAAGATGAGCTTCGATGAATTCTGCAGCAGAGCTGCTGACGAGATTGCTTCGAAAGGGCTCTGATCTGCATGGAAGGTGCTAATCGCATTGCGGTGATCGCAATCGTTGTCGATAATCGCGAATCTGCATCCATGCTCAATGAAATTCTTCATGAATACGGCGACTGCATCATTGGCCGCATGGGCATTCCGTATCCTAAGAAGAATCTTTCGCTGATCAGCGTGGCGGTTGATGCTCCGAATGACCGCATCTCTGCTCTGACTGGCAAGCTTGGTGCGATTGAAGGCCTTACGGTCCGTACTGCATACTCCAAAGCATGATCGGATTCATGGGTGTCTCCAGAAGAGACACCTTTTTTCATGTCTCTGCATGCATGCCGACGATGACCAGGAACGTTCCCTTTTATGATTGTGAAATGGTACTTATAGAAACGAAATCAGCGATGAGTTATGGTATTCAATTCAGGATTTCAGTATAATAATCACAGGTACTACAGAATCTGAAAAATGCACACCGCATTTTGGGGTTCTGATCAGAAGGGAGATTCCAGAATAATGGAACGTTTGAATCAGGAAAGCCTGAAAGCAATCGATCAGATCGTCGAACGTCATCGCGGCGAACCAGGTCCTGCGATTGTCATGCTGCATGAAGTGCAGGATTCCCTCGGGTATATCCCATTTGAAGCAATGGAGAAAATTGCTGATGCAACGCATCAGAGCGTCGCCGACATCTATGGCGTCGTCTGCTTCTATGCGCAGTTCACCACTCAGCCTAAAGGCAGGCATGTCATCAATGTATGCCTTGGAACCGCATGCTATGTCAAAGGCAGTCAGGCGCTGATTGATGAAGCGATGAAACTGACAGGCGCTGCCATCAACAAGACTTCGGAAGACGGCATGTTCTCCCTGGATGCGACCAGATGCTTAGGGGCATGCGGGCTTGCTCCGGTATGCGTGATTGACGGAAAAACCATCGGCCAGTGCACCATTGCGCGGCTGGATGAAGAAGTCGGGCGGATCCGTTCTGCGGAAGCAGCTTCCTGAGGAAATTCTATGCGGGCAGATGAGATCATTGAAGCGATCCATGCAGTCATGCTCTATTCAGCAGATGCCGGATGGGGGAAAAAAGAGTATTCTGCAGCTTTTGCGACCGATCTGATGAGCGATGCCCTAGCAATGATCCAGCAGTCTCCGGAGACGACGGTGCTGATCAGCGGTCTCTGCAATGCACAAGTGCTGCGCACTGCCGAGATGCTGGATGTGAACCTTGTGATTATCGTGCGCGGCAAGCATCTTTCCGATCGCGATCTGGCGATTGCCGATGAGATGAATCTCAGCCTCTTTGCCACGGATCTCACGATGTATGAGACGTGCGGCATTCTTTATGAGAAAGGACTGCATGGCATATGAGCGCAGTTCTGCATCGGGAATATCAGGTGGTCCAGGATGACTATGCTCATGCCGGAGAGGCAAGCAGCCATATCAAGCAGACGCTGAGCCAGATCGGCTATCCTCCCAGAGTGCTTCGCAGGGTTGCGGTAGCAAGCTATGAAGCAGAGATCAACATGATCATCCATGCCTATGGCGGGAAAATCACGATGGAGGTCATGGAAGACGGGACAGTTTCTCTTCTCTTTGCTGATCCGGGTCCGGGAATCCCGGATCTCGAAAAGGCAATGACACCTGGCTGGTCAACTGCAAGCGAAAAGGCAAGAGAGCTCGGCTTCGGTGCCGGCATGGGCTTGCCGAATATCAGACGGGTTTCCGACCAGTTTGACATCCGGACGTCGCCCTCCGGAACAACTCTGAAGCTCTGCTTCCGTCAGACTCCATGAAAGCCAGAACCGTTGTCACTTACACATTGTCCCGGTGCGTGAAGTGCCTGAAATGCGTGAAGTCGTGCCCGACCAGTGCGCTTTCAATGGAACATGGCAGAATTCTTGTGAACTCTGAGCGCTGCATCAACTGCGGCAGGTGCATCCGCAGCTGCCATAATAAAGGGCTGCTTTCCCAGGGGAGCACGCTTGAGGATATCCATTCCTATGATTATACGGTCTGCATGGTGCCATCGGCACTGAGCAATTCCTGCCGGACAAGAGAAGAAGCAGAAGATCTCTTCCACGCCATCCGGATGCTTGGGTTTGATGAAGTTGTCGATCTCTCTCCCACAGAAGGACAGATCATGCATGAAACGAAGATGCTGGCAGATGAATTCGGCAGTCAGAGTGTCATCGCTTCCTTCTGTCCTGCTGTCAACCGTCTGATTGAGACGGTCTATCCGATGCTGCTGGATAACCTTGCTCCGCTGATCTATCCAAGTGAAGCTGCTGCAAAGATGATCCGCAGGACTCATCAGAATCATGGCAGAGTCGGGATCTTCAGCTGCTGCGAATGCGAAGCGAAGCTTGCTCTGGCAAAATATCCTTACGGTAATTTCGAATTTGAAACAGACCATGCCCTGGCGATTGTCGATATTTTTCCGAAAATACGCCAGAACATGAAGAAAGGCAGGGATGCAGTTCTGTTCTCTCGGGAAGGACTGCAGTCCTGCAATCCTGCAGCCATGGCGCAGAAACCGGAATATCTGATTGCCGATGGCTTTGAGAAAATCAATTCCGTGCTGTCCCTCGAAGAATTCGGACAGCTGAATACGTATCGTCTGCTGTATCTGTTTCCTTGTTTCAATGGCTGCATCGGCGGTCATCTGCTCTGGGGCAACAGCTTTCTGACCCGGAACAACATCTACGAGCTGACTTCCAAGGGCGAGCGGCCGATCTCAGAGATTCCTCTCGATGATCTGTACAGCGACAGCGTCTGCCGCACGAGTGAAGATCAGAGGACATTCTCGGAGAAGATTGAATTCTTCCAGAAAGTCAATGAACAGCTCGAGAAGCTTCCTGGCTTTGACTGCAGTGCCTGCGGCATGCAGACCTGCCGGATCATGGCCGAAGAGATTGTCAAAGGAAACAAGACACTGGATGACTGCAGAATCCGTGCAGCGATGAAGGAGGATGAACATGACCATCAGGGAACTCCTTGATACAACCGGCTGGAAGAATGACACTCCGGACCTCGATCTGACCGTTAACATCACCGGGGGATATGCCGGCGACCTGCTCAGCTGGGTGATGGGAAAAGGCCAGCCTGGCCAGGCATGGATCACGGTGCAGGTGCATCGCAACATCATCGCCGTTGCCGCTCTCAGGGAATTCTCCTGCATCATCATTGCGGACGGAGCTTCTGTTCCGGAGGACCTGATCAAAAAAGCCGAAGAAGAGCACATCGTGATTCTGGAAAGCGGGCTTCCGGTTTATGAAACAGCAGTCACGCTATCCAGGCTGCTCTGATGTACTACGACCTGCATATCCACAGCTGCCTGTCGCCATGCGCGGAAGCAGAGATGACTCCGAACAACATCTGCAATATGGCAATGCTGAAAGGTCTGGATCTGATCGCCGTCAGCGATCATAACTCCTGCCGCCAGCAGCCTGGCATGGAGGCAGCCTCTGCAAAAACCGGAATCCGCCTTCTTTACGGTGCTGAACTGCAGAGCATGGAAGAAGTTCATCTCCTGGCGCTCTTCAGGAGCCTGGAAGACTGCCGGAATCTTCAGACCTGGATTGATGAGGTGATGCCGCAGATCCCGAATGATCCGGACTACTTCGGAAGCCAGGAAATCCTGAATGGGATGGATGAGCAGATCGGCATCGAGAAACGATTGCTGCTGGTTTCCCTGAATGCCGCACTGGAGGAATGCATCGATGCGATTCATGCATGTTCGGGGATTGCCGTTCCTGCCCATGTGATGGGCAGAGAGAACAGCATCATGAATCAGCTTGGATTCATTCCGGAGGAACTCGATTATGATGCCCTTGAACTTCGAAACGAGAAGGAGAAAGAAGAAGTACTGAACCTGCATCCATGGATGAGGGAGAAAGATACGATCTGGCTGATCGACAGCGATGCCCATCGGCTGATTGATATCTCAGAACGGGAACATCAGATGTCAGAAGAGACGCTGGAAAGGCTCTGGAGGAAACGGTGATGATGCAGGATCTGGCAATGCAGATTCTTGAGATCCTGATGAACAGCATCCAGGCTGGTGCAAAGCATATTCTTGTGAAGATCCGGGATAGCCGGATAGAGAATGTGATTGAGATGATCGTTCAGGATGATGGGAAGGGAATGAGTCCGGAACTTGCCGCAAGCGTATCAGACCCATTCACGACAACGCGAAAGACCCGAAGAGTCGGCATGGGAGTGGCATTTCTGAAAGGAATGACAGAGCAGTGCAATGGCAGGTTCGAGATTGAAAGTGAAGTTGGAAAGGGAACGATCGTTTCTGCTTCTGTGCAGAGAGACTGCATTGATACACCGGAAATGGGAGATCTTGGTGAGATGATGATGGACTGCATCTCAGCAGATGATTCCATCGACTACGTATTGCGCTACTGCACTGATCAGAATGAATTTGTCTTTGAATCCGAAGAGATCAGGAAACAGCTGGCAGGTGTGCCCCTGCAGACGCCTGAAGTCCTGCTCTGGATGAAAGAATACATCAGCGAAGGAATAAAGCAGATCAAGGAGGAGAACGAATGAAGAGTCTGGAAGATCTCAAGAAAATGAGAGAAGCTGCTTTAAAGAAGGTCGAGATGCGAGACAGTGAAAAAGGTTACCGTGTGGTTGTCGGCATGGCCACCTGCGGAATCGCTGCCGGCGCAAGACCGGTGCTCAAGCGTCTGGTAGAAGAGACTGCTGCGCACAGCTACGATTGCGTGGTGACGCAGACCGGATGTATCGGCATGTGCGTCTATGAGCCGATCGTCGAGGTGTATGGCAAAGATGGCGAGCATACCACCTATGTCCACATGACACCGGAAAAGGCAGCAAAGGTTCTTGAAGAGCACATCGGCAAGGGGCACATCGTAGAAGAATATACGGTTGATGCCGCAAAGAAGGCACAGGAGGCTTGATCGTATATGATCCGTACGAATGTACTCTGCTGCGCAGGCACCGGCTGCACTGCCAGCCAGTCCGCGAAAATCTACGATAATTTCATCGAAGAGATTCAGAAATTCGGACTTCAGGATGAAGTGAAAGTGGTCAAGACCGGCTGCTTCGGCTTATGTCAGAAGGGACCGATTGTTGCTGTCTATCCGGACAAGGTATTCTATTCCCATGTGAAGCCGGAAGATGTCGAGCGCATCGTCTCCGAGCATCTCTACAAAGGAAGAGTTGTCAAGGATCTCGAACTCAGCGATGAGGACCGTGAGACGCATGAGAAGATCCTGGAGATCGACAAGATCAACTTCTACAAGAAGCAGGAACGGATTGCACTGCGCAATTGCGGCAAGATCAATCCGGAAGACATCACGGAATATATTGCCATGGATGGCTATGAAGCCCTGGGCAAGGCACTGACCACGATGACACCTCAGGAAGTCATCGATGTCATGAAGAAGTCCGGCCTGCGCGGAAGAGGCGGAGCAGGATTCCCGACGGGGGTGAAGTGGCAGTTTGAGAAAGATGCGCCCGGAACGGAGAAATATGTCATCTGCAACGCCGATGAAGGCGATCCAGGTGCTTTCATGGATCGTTCGATTCTCGAAGGCGATCCGAATGCAGTCCTGGAAGGCATGGCCATCATGGCTTATGCAGTCGGTGCTCAGAAGGGCTATATCTATGTCCGCGCGGAATACCCGATTGCCGTGCATCGTCTGAAGATTGCCATCAAGCAGGCTGAAGATCTGAACCTGCTTGGAAACAATATCTTCGGTACCGGCTTCAATTTCGATATCGAGATCCGTCTTGGTGCAGGTGCCTTTGTATGCGGCGAAGAAACCGCATTGATTGCAAGCATTGAAGGACAGAGAGGCATGCCGCGCCCGAAGCCGCCATTCCCGGCTGTTTCCGGGGTCTGGGGCAAGCCGACCAGCATCAACAATGTCGAAACGCTTGCGAATGTTCCGCAGATCATCAATAAAGGCGCTGACTGGTACGCTTCCATCGGCACGGAAAAGTCCAAGGGAACCAAGGTCTTCGCGCTTGGCGGAAAGATCAGGAATACGGGGCTTGTAGAGGTTCCGATGGGGACAACACTCCGCGAGATCATCTATGAGATCGGCGGCGGCTGCCCGAACAACAAGGAATTCAAGGCAGTCCAGACCGGCGGTCCTTCCGGAGGATGCCTGACGGAAAAAGAACTGGATACGCCGATTGATTATGAATCACTGATCCAGGCAGGTTCCATGATGGGATCCGGCGGCATGATCGTCCTTGATGAAGATAACTGCATGGTTGATGTTGCCAGGTTCTATATGGAATTCATCGTTGAAGAATCCTGCGGAAAGTGCACGCCATGCCGGGTTGGAACGAAGCGCCTGCTGGAGATGCTGACGAAGATCACGAAAGGCGAAGGCACCATGGAAATGCTCGATGAGATGGAGAAGCTCTGCTATGAGATCAAGGATACTGCACTCTGCGGTCTCGGTCAGACAGCACCGAACCCGATTCTTTCCACTCTGCAGCATTTCCGAGGGGAATATGAGGCTCATATCAAGGAGAAGCGCTGCCCTGCAGGAGTCTGCAAAGCTTTGCTTACTTACAAGATCAACCCGGATAACTGCCGCAAGTGCTCCATGTGTGCAAGGAACTGTCCGGTTGATGCAATTACCGGTGTCGCCGGGAAGGAAGCGTTCCGGATCGATCCGTCCAAGTGCATCAAGTGCGGTACCTGCATGACCGTCTGCCGGTTCGGTGCAGTGGAACGGTCCTAGGAAAGGAGAACCCTGACAATGACTGAAGTACATCTGAAGATCAATAACCGCAGCGTAACAGCAGAAGCAGGTCAGACGGTTCTGGAAGCCGCTCGCAATGCCGGCATCAGGATTCCTACGCTCTGCTATCTGAGAAATATCAACAAATCCGGCAACTGCCGGGTATGCCTGGTCGAAGTCAAGAAAGCGCGTTCTCTGCTAAGTGCATGCACCACTCCGGTCAGCGAAGGCATGGAAGTATGGACCAACAGCGAACGGGCTCTGGCCGGCCGGCGCAACACAGTCGAACTGATCATGTCCAACCACAGCAAGAACTGCCTGTCCTGCAAGCGCAATCAGAACTGCGAACTGCAGACGCTTGCAGAAGAGCTGGGGATTCGAACGGATAAATTCGAAGGCGAGCATACGAAGCCTTCCTATGATGACTTCTCTTACGGAATTGTCCGTGATACGACGAAATGCGTGCTCTGCGAGCGCTGCATCGAGACCTGCCGCAAGGTTCAGGGACTCGGCATCCTCGGCTTGGAAAACCGCGGCTTCAAGACCATTGTCGCCCCGATCTATGGCAAGAGCATGAAAGATGTCGACTGCATGCAGTGCGGCCAGTGCGTGATCAACTGCCCGACTGGCGCATTGACGGAAAAAGAGAATATCACGGATGTGGTCAATGCACTGAATGATCCGGAAAAGGTTGTCATCGTGCAGACGGCTCCGGCAGTCCGGGCATCGCTCGGCGAAGAGTTCGGCCTTCCGATCGGAACCAGAGTCACCGGCAGGATGGCTGCAGCCTTGAGAAGATGCGGGTTCGATCGTGTCTATGATACCAACTTCGCTGCCGACCTCACCATCATGGAAGAGGGCAATGAGCTGCTGGAACGTCTGAATCATGGCGGTGTGCTGCCGATGTTCACGTCCTGTTCGCCTGGCTGGATCCGCTACATCGAATATGAATATCCAGAACTGCTGCCGCATCTTTCCACGGCAAAGTCTCCGCATATGATGATGGGAGCGATGATCAAGAGCTACTGGGCTAAGAAGCATCATGTGAATCCGAAAGATATCTATGTCGTGTCCATCATGCCATGCACGGCAAAGAAATCCGAGATTCATCGTCCGGAGTGCAAGACCCAGGAATATCCGGATGTCGATGCAGTTCTTACCACCAGAGAATGCGGAAGACTGATCAAGCTCTTCGGCATTGACTTCAATGAACTCCCGGATGAAGAATTCGATCAGGATCTCATGGGCGATTATTCCGGTGCCGGCGTCATCTTCGGTGCAACCGGCGGTGTCATGGAAGCAGCGCTCCGTACGGTCAAGCAGAAGCTGGATGGGCATAAGCTTGAGAAAGTGGACTTCATGGCATGCCGCGGCATGGAAGGGGTAAAGGAAGCACAGGTAGAACTTGGCGGAACCAAGCTCTGGATTGCCATCACTTCCAGCATGACTGCAGCAAAACCGCTTCTGGAAGAAGTGAAGAATGGAACTTCCAAGTATACCTTCATCGAAGTCATGGGCTGCCCGGGCGGCTGTCTGAACGGCGGCGGTCAGTCTATCATTCCTGCTTCCATCAAGAACGGGAAGCTAGGGTATGGCTATAAAGAACTTCGCATGAAGGCTCTCTATGAAGAAGACGCTTCGTGCGAGGTCCGGGTCAGCTCTGACAACCCGCAGATCCAGAAAGCCTATGAAGACTTCCTTGGCGCTCCAGGCAGTGAGCTTGCAGAAGAACTGCTCCATACGACTTACACACCGAAGCAGCGCTTCCATATCTTCAGCGACTGATCTTCCTCATTCTCCTGTCCGCTCTGCAGTTCTGCAGGGCGGACTTTTCTGATCAAAAAAAGTCCCGGACGATCCGGGAGTTCGAAAAAGCAGAGGAGTATTCTCCTCTGCTTTTCAGATCAATGCTGGACTTTCACGCGGCTTGCTTCAAGAAGCTCCTTGACTTTCCTTGCAGCATCTTCAGCGGGAAGTTCTTCAGCCTCTCCATTTCTCGGCTTGAATTCCACGATTCCGTCTTTTGCACCGCGGCCGACCGTGATCCGGAAAGGAATGCCGATCAGATCCATATCCTTGAATTTGACACCAGGACGGGCATCACGATCATCCAGAATCGTATCAACTCCGAGATCCTGCAGTTCCTGGTAAAGCTTTTCGGCGGTCTGATTCTGCACCTCATCTTTCGTAGAGATGATGACGATCGATGCCGCATACGGAGCGATGTCTGCCGGCCAGGCGATGCCATTGTCATCATGATTCTGTTCTACCAGCGCAGCCATGCAGCGGCCAGGACCGATGCCATAGCTTCCCATCCAGACATACTGAAGCTTGTTCTCTGCATCGAGATACTGCAGATCCATAGCTTTGGAATACTTCGTGCCGAGCTTGAAGGTATTGCCGCATTCAATGCCATGGGCAAAGTGAATCCTGCCGCCGCACTTCGGGCAGATATCACCTTCCATGATATTCCTCACATCAGCTACCTTGTCTGGCCTGAAGTCTTTCTGGTTCACATTCGTGTAGTGATATCCGGTCTTGTTTGCGCCGACGACAAAGTTCTGCATATAGGTGACTTCCGGATCCGCAACCAGTTCGCAGCGGATGCCGATCGGACCGGCAAAGCCGATCTCTGCGCCGGTTGCTTCCCGGACCATTTCCGGATCTGCCAGTTCCACGCTGTCTGCCTGATAGAGCTTGCGGAGCTTGACTTCATTCACATCACGATCCCCGCGCACCATGACTGCGACCGGCTTTCCGTCGACATTGTAGATCAGCGTCTTCACGAACTTCCTGACATCCTTATGCAGGAAGCTGACAACTTCTTCGATTGTTCTGCTGTTCGGGGTCTCAATGAGTTCTTTCTCAAGTTCCGCTTCTTCTTCTGCGGGCTTCTCCGGAACACAGGGAGCGACCTCGATATTGCTGGAAAAATCGCAGCTGTCGCAGAGCACGAGGATATCTTCCCCAAGCGGGGTAACTGCCTGGAATTCCTCGGAGAGCAATCCGCCCATCACTCCGGTATCTGCCCGGACGATCTTATAGTTCAGATGCAGGCGGTCCATGATATTCTTGTAAGCCTGGAACTGCTTTGCATAAGCAGCATCGAGTCCTGCCTCGTCTTTATCAAACGTATACGCATCTTTCATCGCAAATTCTCTGACCCGGACCAGACCATAGCGCGGCCGCGGCTCATCGCGGAACTTCGTTTCAATCTGATACAGCGAGAACGGCATATCCTTATAGGAACGGATCTGCATCTTCGCAGCTGCGGCAAACAGTTCTTCATGGGTCGGGCCTAAGCAGTAAGGCATCCCCTTGCGGTCTTTCAGCGTGAACATATCTTTGCCGAAGCCAGCCCGTCTGCCGGAAGCTACATAGACTTCCTCCGGGATCAGTGCCGGCATCAGAAGCTCCTGGCAGCCGGTGCGATCCATCTCATCGCGGATAATTGCCTCGATTTTGCTGATGACCCGGAAACCAAGCGGCATCTGCATATATACGCCAGCCGAGCTTTTGCGGATATATCCTGCCCTTACCAGAAGATTCCCGCTGATGGAATCTTCGTCTTTCACATCCTCCCTCAGGGTGTAGAAGAAACTGTTCTTCAATCTCATAAAATGTCCTCTTTATCGGGTCTGATTATACCATTTACAGAATGAAGTTGTGAGTTATAATGTACCAAATAACTAGGGAGGAAAAAGAAACTGCATGGCAACTTATTATCAGGAAGCATCTCATACATTCAGTGAATATCTTCTGGTACCAGGTCTGACCGAAGAACAGAATATTCCTCAGAATGTATCTCTGAAAACCCCATTGGTGAAATTCAGAAAAGGGGAGGAACCTTCCATCTCGCTGAACATCCCGATGGTATCTGCGGTCATGCAGTCCGTTTCCGGCGACCGTCTTGCCATTGCCTTAGCCAAGGAAGGCGGCATCTCCTTCATCTTCGGTTCTCAGCCGATTGCCGAACAGGCAGCGATGGTTGCGAGAGTCAAGAATTATAAAGCAGGCTATGTTCCATCTGATTCCAACGTAACCCCTGATACTACCATCGGCGAGATGCTGGAACTGCTCGATAAGACCGGACACAGCACCATGGCAGTCACCGAAGACGGCACTGCGAATGGCAAGCTACTGGGCATGATCACCAGCCGTGACTACCGGATCGGACATGCCGACCTTGATGCGAAGGTGAAAGAGTTCATGACTCCGCGCGAGAAACTGATTGTCGGCCGTTCCACGGATAATCTCAGCACCTGCAATGATCTGATCTGGGAACACAAGCTCAACACGCTTCCGCTGGTTGATGAAAATGATCATCTGGTCTATCTCGTATTCCGCAAGGACTATGAGAGTCACAAAGCTCATCCGAATGAACTGCTCGATCATGAAAAACGCTTCATGGTCGGGGCAGGCATCAATACCCGTGATTATGAAGAACGGGTTCCTGCACTTCTCGATGCGGGCGTAGATATTCTGGTCATTGATTCTTCCGATGGCTATACCTGCTGGCAGGCAAAGACGATTCACTGGATCAGAGAGCACTATGGGGATTCCGTGAAGATCGGGGCAGGCAATGTCGTCGATCCGGATGGCTTCAATTACCTTGCCGATGCAGGTGCGGATTTCATCAAGATCGGCATCGGCGGCGGCAGTATCTGCATCACCCGTGAGACCAAAGGCATCGGCAGAGGCCAGGCAACCGCAGTTCAGGAAGTCGCCAAGGCAAGAGATGCATACTTCGAGAAGACCGGAACTTATATCCCGATCTGCTCTGACGGCGGCATCGTCTATGACTACCATATTATTCTTGCCCTTGCGATGGGCGCGGACTTCGTCATGCTGGGACGCTATTTCTCCCGCTTTGAAGAAGCACCTGGCGAAAAGCTGATGATCAATGGTTCCTATGTCAAGGAATACTGGGGGGAAGGTTCCAACCGAGCCCGCAACTGGGGAAGATACGATCTCGGCCAGGGCAAGAAGCTTTCCTTTGAGGAAGGCGTTGATTCCTATGTTCCTTATGCGGGCTTCCTGCATGATAACGTGCTGATGACCACCTCCAAGATCAAGTCCACGATGTGCAACTGCGGGGCACTCGATATTCCGGAGCTGCAGCACAAGGCAAGACTCACGCTCGTCTCTGCTACTTCGATTGTGGAAGGCGGAGCCCACGACGTCATGGTCAAGCACAAGGATACTTCATTCAATAAGTAAGCGGAAAGGCGCGCAGGCAGATGTCTGTGCGTTTTTTCTTTTCTGGAATGGGACAGGAGGAATCATGTCAGCCTCCTGGTTCGGTTCTGTCTTTTCGCCAGCCGGTCAAAGGACGTGCTGCAAAGCTGCCAGGCTCCAGTCGGTCTCTGATCCTCAGCCGCTGAATCCTCGATACGGCGGCAGAAGCGATAGAGCAGATCAGAACCATGCTTGCATGATTCTGCCGGCATGATTTATCATACGGGGATCTCCGGTTTGCTGCTATGACTTCTCGCTGATCCTCTTTGACCTGATGGTTCATTTCTTCGGATGGCTGTTCCGTCTGGCCTCCTTTCCTTCCGCGATCTGCATGTGCCTGAAAATGCCGTGCATCAGATAGAATCTGCTCCAAGAGACATCTGATAGTTTCAGTTGACATCAGATCAATGCAGAAGTAGAATCCTTGCAAGCATAAAGGAGGAAGTGTCATGAAGTGCTGTTGCAGGGGTGAGCTGGAATACTGACGGAATCTGCTCTGGTTTTTTCATCTGTGCCGGCATTCTGTCAGGAAGTCTGATGATACTTCCTTTTTTTATGTATCTACATCGTTTCAGAGACAGGGAAGGAAAAGAAGAAATATGAAAAAGGTTTTCGGCGCCGTGCTGGTCACGGCCATGGTATTAAGCCTTGCCGCATGCGGAGATTCTTCCGCGGCGGAAACTGCCTCGACTGCTGGTGCAGCATCGGCCGCAGGCGGCAGTGAAGAACTCGCTGATGATCAGGTTCTGAATCTCGTATATACGGATCTCAGCCTGCTCGATGTCAATGATGCCCGCAATTCGAATGAGATGCAGGTTCTTACGGAAGTGCAGGAAGGACTGTTCCGCACCTTCACCGATGAAAACGGAGTGGACCAGAACGAGAATGCTGGCTGCACGAGCTATGAAATCAGTGACGACAATCTTACCTATACGTTCCATCTGCGGAAAGACGCAAAATGGAGCGATGGCCAGCCAGTCACTGCTCAGAACTACGTTGATTCCTGGATCCGCCTTCTGACGGCTGAAAATGCGTTCCCGTATTACTTCCTTGCGTCCGGAATTGCTGGGGCAGAAGCATACTATGACGGAACTGGTTCGGCCGAGGATGTTCAGGTTTCTGCTCCGGATGATGATACGCTGGTTGCGGTGCTTGCTGCCCCGGATCCTTCTTTCATCAAGAAAGCAGGCATGGTGCCGATGTATCCGATCTGGAAGGATCTGATTGATGCGGCAGAGGCGGCTGGCAAAGACTGGACGAATGATTATACGCTGCATGTCTTTAACGGACCGTTCGTGATCTCCGATCGGGTTCTGGAAAACTCGATGACGCTGACGAAGAATGATCAGTACTGGGACAAAGACAATGTGAAGCTGACTCAGGTCAACCTCCGCGTGGTGGATGAAACTGCTACTCAGGCACAGCTGATGGAATCCCAGCAGGTAGACGTGCTGAAGCTGACGGATCTTGAGTATGTTGATCAGTGGCAGCCGCTCGTGGATGATGGAACGTTTGAACATGTGGTAAGCAATTCTCCATCTTCTACGTATATCTCGTTTGACATGCATGAAGAAGGAAAAGGCGGTCCTTCCGGACTGATGCTGAATGCAAAAGTACGCAAGGCCATCATGCTTGCGTTTGATCGTGAGGAATTCAATGAGATGTTCCAGAGCGGTCTTTCCACGCCTGCTTACGGACTCGTTCCGAATGGCATCACGGTCAATGGCGAGGAATACCGTTCCGTTGCCGGGGATCTTCTGCTGAGCGATGAAGACAAAAAGCTTGCCGAGGATCCGGATGCGCTGAAGGCGCTGTTCCAGGAAGGAATGAAAGAAGCTGGTGTTTCCGGAACTCCGGAGGATGTCACGCTGACGACTATCATCTATGACAGCTCGACCCTCACTGCAAACGAGAATGAATGGTATAAGCAGCAGCTTGCTGATAAGCTTGGCGTTACTCTGGACGTTGAGGTTTATCCGGATGTCTCGACCTGGAAGGCAGCGCGTGACAGCTATCAGTATGACTTCTATGTCATGGGCTGGTTTGCAGACTATGACGATCCGGCTAATTTCCTGGATCTGTTCACTTCCACTAGTCCTTATGGAAAGTTCATGGGCGGCTTCAGCAACGCAGACTATGATGCGCTGATGGAACAGGCTGATTCCAGTCTGGATGAGAGCGAACGAGCGGATCTGTTCACGCAGGCAGAAACGATTCTGATGGATCAGGCAGGGGTATGCCCGCTGTATTTCGAGAATGCGCAGATCTATGCGCAGAGCTATGTGAAGGGACTCAGCTTCCCGCTGTTCGGCGCAGATGTTGAGTTCTCAAGAGCTTATATTGTCAAGCACTGAGTCTTTTGCCGGAAGACAGGAACAGGGGTTTCTGTCTTCCTTCATTCTTTTCGGGAGAATTCATGAAATTTGCAAAATATATACTCAAGCGGTTTCTGACCTCGATCCTGACGCTGTTTCTGATTGCGACTGCGACATTCTTCCTGCTTGCCCTGACTCCTGGAGATGCGCTGAGCGCCCGGGTTGACAAGCTTCCGGAACAGGTTGCGGAACGCATGTATGCGAAATACGGACTCGATAAGCCAGTCATGGAACGCTACGTCATCACGATGAAAGGACTTGCGCACGGCGACTTCGGAGAGTCGATCATCTACCAGGGAGAAACAGTTCAGTCCATCATTGCTGAAAAAGGACCGGTCAGCGCAAGGTTAGGTCTGCAGCAGATGATTCTCGGGGTTTCTGTCGGGATTCTGCTCGGCATCCTTGCGGCAGTGAAGAAAGGGACCTTCTGGGATTACTTTGTCGTGGTCCTGTCGATTCTCCTGATTTCCGTGCCGAGCCTCGTATTTGCGCTGCTGCTGCAGGCAGTCTTTGCGGCAAAGCTGAAATGGTTTCCGGTGATCGGCTGGCCAAGCACCCATGTCTGGACTTCCGGATGGAAGTATACGGTCCTGCCGACCCTGGCTGGCTGCTTCGGCTATATTGCCAGCTATTCGAGACTGCTCAAGACTTCGATGCTCGATGTCATGAATCAGGAATACGTGCTTACCGCAGAATCAAAAGGCCTCAGCCGGAGAGAAGTCATCCTGCATCATGTGCTGCGGAATTCGATGATTCCGATCATCACCCGTCTTCCGATGAGCGTTGCCATGTGCATCACCGGAAGCTTCTTCATTGAGAGTGTCTTTTCGATTCCCGGGCTCGGTCTCTATTATGTCAATGCGGTCGCTGCCCAGGATGTTCCGATTGTCATGGGGGAGACCGTGATCATCGCCGCTCTTTACATCTTTGTGGTGTTCATCACCGATATTCTCTATACGGTGGTTGACCCGAGAATCCGTCTGGAAGGAGGAAAGCACTGATGATAGCAGCAGATGGAACAGCACCTGTCCTTTCTCAGGAAGAATCCGTCCGGACTGTTTCGGCACAGAAGAACCGGGAACAGATCGCAAGACCAGTGCAGACCTTCTGGCAGGGGGCAAGGCGCCGTCTGTTTCATAATCCGGTAGCAGTCTTCTCGATGATCCTGCTTCTTGTCATGCTGGTGCTGGTTCTCTTCGGACCGCGCATGAGCAATGCCGAGTATCTCAGCATCAATGCAAAAGCGAAGAACATTGCACCTGATGGAACCTACTGGTTCGGAACTGACGGACTTGGCAGAGACCTCTGGAGCAGAGTATGGATCGGGGCTCGTCTTTCGATCCTGGTTGCCCTGGTCTGTTCTGCGATCCAGCTTCTGGTCGGCAGCGCATATGGCGGCATTATGGCTTACTTCGGCGGCAAGGTCGATGCAGTGATGATGCGCATCATCGAAGTCATCGATTCGTTCCCGTATCTTCTGATCACGCTGCTGATCATGATGGTCATCGGCAAGAATATCGGCGGACTGCTTGTCGCGATGTGCGTCACTTCCTGGTGTGCTACCGCAAGAACTGTCAGAGGGCAGATCATGCAGCTGAGGGAATCGGAATATGTTCAGGCTGCTCAGCTGCTCGGTGCTTCTGCAGGCAGAGTCATCCGCCAGCATCTGCTTCCGAATACGATCGGCATCCTGATTCTGGATCTCTGCTCGAGTATTCCGAGCTATATTTTCACCGAAGCCTCGCTGTCGTTTCTCGGCATGGGGCTGTCCGGAGATGTGATTTCGCTTGGCGTTCTGATTTCCGATGGCAAGACCAAGATGCAGTTCTATCCATGGCAGCTGATTTTTCCGTGTCTGGTGCTGTGCATTATCGTCCTGGCCTTCAATCTGCTCGGCGATGGTCTGCGCGATGCGCTGGATCCGCGGACCGAAGAAAGGCAGGGATGAGTCATGAGTGAGAATCCGATTCTGCTTCAGGTTCAGAATCTGAAGGTCAGCTTCCGCACGCCGGCCGGAATCGTGCAGGCGGTCCGCGGGGTCAGTTTTGATCTGAAACAGGGAGAGACCCTTGCCATCGTCGGAGAATCCGGGTGCGGGAAATCTGTTACCGCAAGAACTGTCATGGGACTGACGCACCGGCCTGGGATCATCGATCCGGAGAGTCATATCTTCTTTGAAGGACAGGATATCCTGAAATTCTCGGAAAAGCGCATGCAGGCTTACCATGGCGGCGATGCGGCTATCGTATTCCAGGATGCGATGGTCTCGCTGAATCCGACTATGACCATCGGCAGGCAGATCATTGAAACGCTGGTTCATCATAACCGGATTTCAAAGCAGGCAGCGGAAGCAGAGGCCATTGAGCTGCTGCGGAAAGTAGGGATCTCTCAGCCTGAGGAACGGATCCGGCAGTATCCTCATCAGCTTTCCGGCGGCATGCGTCAGCGGGTCATGATTGCGATTGCATTTGCCAACAAGCCGAAACTCCTGGTTGCCGATGAGCCGACGACTGCACTGGACGTGACGATTCAGTCGCAGATCATTGATCTGATCCGCAATCTGCAGAAAGAAAACGGGACAAGCGTGATTCTGATCACCCATGATCTCGGCGTGGTTGCCAGCATTGCGGATCGTATTGCGGTCATGTATGCCGGCCAGATTGCTGAACATGGCTCTGCACACGAGATTTTCCATCATCCGCGCCATCCGTATACGAATGCTCTGTTGAGGGCAGTGCCTCGCCTGGATCAGGATCGCGGGGAGGAACTTACGGCGATTGCGGGTACTCCGCCTGATCTTCTGAATCCGCCGGCAGGGTGCGGCTTCTGCACCCGCTGCCAGTACTGCATGCAGGCATGTCTGAACAGACAGCCTCCGGCTTATCGGTTCGAGGCAGACCATGAAGCATCCTGCTGGCTGTATGCACTGGAACATGCACCGGCTGATGCTCCGTTTATGAAGGAGGATTTCCATGTCTGAAGAAGTCGTGCTGGAAGCGAAGAGTCTGAAGAAGTATTTTCCTGCCGGCAAGGGGCATGTGCTTCATGCGGTGGATGAGGTATCCTTTCAGATTCACGCAGGCGAAACATTAGGACTGGTTGGAGAAAGCGGCTGCGGCAAGACTACCTGCGCCAGGACGCTGATCGGGATGTATCAGCCTACCGCAGGCCAGGTGCTTTACCATGGAAGGGATACTGCAGAGCTGAAAGGCAAGGAACTGATGCAGTTCCGCAAAGAAGCACAGATGGTCTTTCAGGATCCGTATGCTTCGCTTGACCCTCGCATGACAGTCGGAGATATCATTGCGGAGGGGCTTGATATCCACCACATGGTCTCTTCGAAAGCAGAACGCACGCAGCGCATTTATGAACTGCTGGAAATGGTGGATCTGAATGCAGAGCATGCCAATCGCTTCATCCATGAG
This sequence comes from uncultured Erysipelotrichaceae bacterium, assembly GCA_900314905.1. Taxonomy (GTDB): domain Bacteria; phylum Bacillota_I; class Bacilli_A; order Erysipelotrichales; family Erysipelotrichaceae; genus Bulleidia. The sequence continues at coordinate 12,839 of OMXA01000014.1, read as the reverse complement.
TTTTCCGGCGGTCAGCGTCAGCGGATCGGCATTGCCAGAGCACTTGCACTCAATCCGAAGGTGCTGATTCTGGATGAACCGATTTCGGCTCTGGATGTGAGCATCCAGGCGCAGGTTGTGAACATGCTGCAGAGGCTGCAGAAGGAACTGCATCTCAGCTACCTGTTCGTGGCGCATGATCTTTCAATGGTCCGCCATATCTCTGATCGCGTTGCAGTCATGTATCTGGGCCGGATCGTGGAACTTGCAAGCTCGGAAGAACTGTATTCTGATCCGCGGCATCCGTATACGAAAGCCCTGATGTCAGCCGTTCCCGTTCCTGATCCGGAAGCCGAAGCCCAGCGGAGAAAGAAGCGCATCCGTCTTGAAGGAGAAGTGCCGAGCCCGATTGATCCTCCGAAGCACTGCCGGTTTGCCGGCCGCTGTCCATTTGCATCAGATCGCTGCCGGAAGGAAGAACCGGATCTGATCGAACATGAACCAGGACACTGGACCGCATGTTTTCTGGAAGAAGAAAAAGAACATCGCTAGATCTGGCGGTGTTCTTTTATTGACTGGCGGATTTTCCGGAAGGTATCTTCTTCTCCGTTTTCTGCAATCATGCGGAGGATCTTCTCCATTTCCTTCGCAGTTTCCGGATGCATGTACTGATCGCCATGGTGCTTGAGGAAGTAATTCAGCGCATCAGAACTCTGATAGGATGCTTTATGATAGGTACGGCTTGCGGCGATCCGATCGCAGATGCTTTCGATCAGATAGCGGTACGGCATCCTGATCGGCTGCCATACTCCGCCGATCGTGTCATACCAGTATTCCCAATGATGCGGGTTTCTGCCTTTATGATGGAGCCAGCCCATAGAGTATCCTTTTTCCTTCTTCTCGGCAGGATAAGGACTTCTCCATCCCTGGTAGTAGTGCACGGAAGGAATGAATTCCGCCGGGCTGTACTTGGAGAGATCATGGATCAGTCCCTGCCAGTAAAGACCGCAGGCAAAACAGTATTTCCGTACCAGGGAACGGTGGTGATGCACGGTTTTCAGGTGGCCGGAAAATCTCTGCCAGAAAGACATGTTCTTCTTCGCTTCGCTCATACAGCGGTTATTGTAATTCTTTCTCTGAATCACTTGCAAATCGAATCGTTCAAATGGTTCAGAACCTCACAGAAACAGCGGTCATTATGATAGAATAAACCCCGGAGGAATCCATGAACCGTCACGAAAACAGAGAAAAAGCAATGATCACGGTCTATCAGAACCTTGTCGTTCAAAGAGACCCGGAAGAGCTGATCCAGGATAACTTTCCCGAGGGAGCCCTTTCTGAAGATCCATATATTTCTGAGGTGATCCATACTGCCATTGCCAATACCGACCGGTATCACGGCTATATCGACCGCGTGCTGGAAGGATGGACGTTTGATCGACTCGGATACCTGGAGCAGGCAATCCTGCTCTGCGGCTGTGCGGAATTTGATCTCAAGCAGATCGAGGCTGCCGTGATCATCGATGAATATGTCCGGCTTGCCAAGAAATACTGCGATCCGGATTCATTCAAGCTGATCAACGGAGTGCTTGACCGCATATGAGCCAGCGGACGGTAACAGTCACCGCCCTGGTCCGCTACCTGAAAGGCAAGCTTGAAAGTGATGCGCTGATCCAGGGGATCCTGGTCGAAGGCGAAATCTCCAACTTCAGTGCCTATCGCAGCGGGCACTGGTATTTTTCGATCAAGGATGCCGGTGCGCAGATGCGCTGCGTGATGTTTGCCGGCTCCAACCGGAGGATGACCTGGATGCCGAAAGACGGTGACAAGGTTATTGTCCAGGCAGATGTCTCAGTCTATGAAGGCAGAGGCGAAATGCAGCTGCTTGTCACCGGCATGAAGCCTGCAGGGATCGGTGATCTGTTTCTGCAGTATGAAGCGCTCAAGGCAAAGCTTGCGGAAGAAGGATTGTTTGAGGATTCTCATAAGAAGCCGATTCCGCCTTATCCGATGCGCATTGCGCTGGTGACCGGGAAGAATACCGCTGCCCGTGCAGATGTGCTGAATACGCTCGGGCGAAGATGGCCGATCGCTTCGATCACCGAGTTCCCGGTGCTTGTTCAGGGCACTGAGAGTGCTGCTCAGATCATCAATGCTCTGAAGAAGGCAGATCTGATGGGATTTGATGTGATTCTGCTCGTAAGAGGAGGAGGTTCCATTGAAGATCTCTGGTCGTTCAATGACGAACAGCTTGCCAGAACCATCTATCAGCTGAATACTCCGATCATCACCGGAGTCGGTCATGAAGTTGATTTCACGATTGCAGACTTTGTTGCTGATCTGAGAGCACCGACCCCGACTGGGGCCGCAGAACGCTGCAGTCCGGATATCCGGGAGGTTGAGGCATCTCTTTCCTCGCTGCGCTCCAGGCTGATCGTGGATATGAATCATCGTATGGAAAAGGAGCAGAAAGCGCTTGATACGCTTTCAGAATCTCCGCTCTTCCGGAATCCGATGCGTCTGTATTCCGAGCCTCAGCTTAGATTGAATACGCTGGCGGTTGAATTCCGAAGACTTCTCGGCACCGTTTCTTACCGGCTGAATCAATCGCTCGAAGAGAGCCGTCATGCCTTGGTGCTCTCAGCAGGGGAAAGGATTTCAGATGCCCGGCTGAAGCTTCAGGAAACATCTCAGAATCTGAATTCTGCCGCCAGGGCGGATGCAGTCATGAGCAGAGAACGCCTGAACCGCAATGCGTCGCTGTTGGATGCATACAGTCCGCTGAAAGTGCTGAGCCGAGGCTACAGCATCACGATGAAAGATCAGAAAGCAGTCCGCTCTGCAGAGGAATTATCGCCGGGAGAAGAGGTCATGGTGTTGCTTGGAACAGGCAGTTTCCGGGGAACCGTGGAAGCTGTATCAGAAAAGGAGACTGATCATGGCAAAGAAAGAAATGACATTTGAGCAATCGATGGCCAGACTGGAGGAAATTGTCAGCCAGCTGGAATCTAATGAGAAACCTCTGGAAGAAACCATCGCACTGTTTGAAGAAGGACTGAATCTCGTGAAGAGCTGTCAGACCCAGCTGTCCGCCTTTGAAAAAAAGGTGGAAGAACTCAGCGGAAAGAACGCAGAGGAAGCACAATGAACTTTGAAGACCTGCTGCAGCAGACGATCCGGCGAGTGACGGAGAGCCGGACCAGAGATGCGATGGAGTATTCTCTGATGAGCGGAGGAAAGCGTCTTCGCCCGATGTTTCTGTATGATGTGCTTGCCGGCTATGGGCTGGAGATGGAGCGCGGCAATGAGTTTGCTGTCGCCCTGGAACTGATTCAGACGTATTCGCTGATTCATGATGATCTTCCGGCCATGGATAATGATGACTTACGCAGAGGCAAGCCGAGCTGCCACAAGCAATTTGATGAAGCAACTGCAATTCTGGCTGGAGATGGTCTTCTGACGTATGCCTTTGAGATTGCTTCCGAAAGCAGGGAGCCAGCAGAGCGGGTTGTGCGTTCCATCGGCATTCTGAGCAGGATGGCTGGTCCTTCCGGAATGGTTTACGGACAGTGCCTGGATACGACAGAAGAAGATCAGATCACTGCCTGGGAAGATCTCAGAAAAGTCCATCGCTATAAGACCGGATGCCTGTTTTCAGCGCCATTCATGATCGCTGCCGTGATATCCGGCCGGGATGATGCTACAATAGAGGCATGGCATAAGGTCGGTGATACCATTGGCCTTGCATTCCAGGTGCAGGATGACATCATGGATGCTACGGAAACTGCAGAAGAACTTGGCAAGAGCAATTCTGATGCCCGCAATGAGAAAGTTACATCAGTCTCTCTTCTGGGGATGGAGCAGGCTGAAAGTCTGATGAATCAGCTCTATGCAAGCAGTATGGAGCAGATCCGTCAGATGACAGAATTTGAGTCCGATGCGCTGATCAGACGTCTAGAGGGGATGCAGAAGCGCAGAAAGTAGGAGTGCTTTTTCTATGGATCTTACGAAGATTCAGAATCCTGAATTCCTGAAAGACATGAGTGTCAGCGAACTGAACGAACTTGCTGCACAGATCAGGACTTTTCTTATCGAGAATATTTCAAAAACAGGAGGGCATCTGGCCAGCAATCTCGGAGTCATCGAGCTGACCATTGCGCTCCATTATGTGTTTCATTCTCCGGTAGACAAGATCTTCTTTGATGTCGGTCACCAGTGCTATACGCATAAGATCCTGACAGGCAGAGCAGCCGAGTTTCCGACGCTTCGTCAGTACGGCGGCATCTCCGGGTTTGAGAAATGCCGGGAAAGCGAGCATGATGTCTGGGAAGCAGGACATTCCAGCACGAGTCTCAGCGCGGCCCTGGGCATGGCGGTTGCCAGAGATCTTCACCATGATCATTACAGCATTGTTCCAGTCATCGGCGATGGTGCGCTCGGGTCTGGTCTGGCCATGGAGGCCCTGAACGAGATCGGCTCGGAACATCGCGATATGGTGATTGTCTTCAATGACAATAACATGTCTATTTCCCGCAATGTCGGAGCTATGACGAGAGGCTTTGCAAGACTCCGGGCAGGCCGAAGCTATAATGAATTCAAGAACAATATGAAAGTCGGCCTGAATCAGAGCGAGTTCGGCAAAGTCATGTATCATGGCATGAAGAACTTCAAGGATTCCGTCAAGAATTCCCTGGTGGATCAGGGAATTTTCGGGGAATTCAATCTGGAATACATGGGACCGGTTGACGGTCATAATATCCGGGATCTGATCCGGGTGCTGACGGTGGCAAGAGAACATGGAGGACCGGTGGTGGTTCATGTGATCACCCAGAAAGGCAGAGGATATGCTCCATGTGAGAAAGACCGCAAAGGCGTATGGCATGGAGTCGGTCCGTTTGATATCAATACCGGCAAGCAGCTTCATGAAACTCCGGCAGGCTTCCGTTCCTGGTCTGCTCTGATCGCGGACACTGTAACAGAACTTGCGGAGCAGGATCAGTCGATTGTCGCACTCACTCCGGCAATGATCAATGGCAGCGCACTGAATGAATTCTTTGCGAAATATCCGGAGCGTTCTTTTGACTGCGGCATTGCGGAAGAACATACTGCAACCTTTGCGGCCGGGCTTTCCATTTCCGGCATGCATCCGTTCATGGCGGTCTACAGTTCTTTCCTGCAGCGTGCTTATGATGAAATCAACCATGATATCTGCCGGCAGGATCTGCCGGTAGTGATCGGCATCGACCGGGCAGGCCTGGTCGGCGAGGACGGCGAAACTCACCATGGCGTTTTTGATATCGGTTTCCTGAAACCGATTCCGAACCTGATTCTTTCGCAGCCGAAAGATGCTGCTGAGGCGAGGTCTCTCCTGAAGACTGCATTTGCCTCCAGACATCCGTTTGCGATCCGCTATCCGCGCGGGGAGATCAGCTGCAGGCAGCTCCCTGCTGCGGAATTGATCCAGGTAGGAAGCTGGAGTGTCTTCCATGATGCTCCGGGAAACAAGGCAGCAGTATTTGCCTATGGCCCGGATGTGGATCGGATTCTGAGCAAGATCCAGGTCAATGATCTTCCGGTCACTGTGGTGAACTGCCGGTTCTTCAAGCCGATTGATACTGGCTGCATTGATCAGTTTGCAAAGCGCAGGATTCCGGTCATCGTGTTTGAGACTGATCTCAAGGAATCCGGTCTTGCGGCTTCCATTCTTGAGTATCTGTGCGACAGCCATCAGACGATGAATCTTACCCGGATGGGGATCGGGGATGAATACGTGCAGCAGGGAGCAGTGAATCTGCTGCGCAGAGATGAAGGAATCGACCTGAATTCGCTCTATGAGAAATTGATGGAGTTGTTATGATCAGACACCTTTATATTCGGAATTTTGTCCTGATTGATGAACTGAATCTGGATTTTGATGACGGATTCAGTGCGTTTATCGGTGAGACCGGGGCTGGAAAATCAATCCTGATCGATGCGATCAGTCTATTGAAAGCCGACCGTGCAAGTGCTTCACTGGTTTCCAGAGGTGCTGAAAAAGCAATTGTCGAAGGGACGTTCGATCTGACCCGGAATCCGCATGCATGTGCTGTTCTTGCGGATGCCGGCTTTGAAGCAGAGCCGGATGAAGTGACATTCACGAGGGAGATTACTGCAGGCGGCAAGAGCACTGTCCGGATTGATCATCGCATTGCAACGCTGTCGCTTCTGAAGGATGTTCTTCAGAATGAGATTGACATTCACGGACAGCGGGACAGTCAGTATCTGCTGAATGCGGGCTCGCATATCCATCTCTTGGATCAGTACCTGAATGATTCTGCTTTGCTGAAGCAGGTGTCTGATTCTTTTTCGGTCTATGACAGGCTCGTGAAGGAACGGGATGCGGCGCTGACAGAAACCTATAATGAGAATGACCTGGAGTATTTCAATTTCGAGATCTCCGAGATTGAGGAAGCAGGGCTTTCGGAAGAAGAGGAAGAAGAACTTCTTGCGAAAGAAAAGCAGTACAAGACAGTCAAAGCTTCGTTTGATAAGCTGAACGGGATACTGGATCTGTTTGATCATTCGATCAGCGAACCGCTGTATGAACTCAATCGTTCCGTTCAGGCACTGGAAGACAGTGATGTGCTTGCTGAGGCAAAGACAGAGATCAGCGACAGCTATTACAATCTGAATGATGCGGTGGACACGCTCAGGAAGACTCTGGAAGATATGGATCTTTCCGAAGATGATGTCAACGAGATGGAAGAACGCCTGTTTACGATCCAGAAGATGAAGCGGAAATACGGACGTACGATCCAGGATATCCTGGAGAAGAAGAAAGAACTGGAAGAACAGGTCGAGCGGATTTCCCATCGGAAAGAGTATCTGGAGCGGATGGATGAAAAGATCCATGATGCGTATGCGGTCTATGAGAAATCAGCAAAGCAGCTTTCTGAATTGCGGAGGAAAGGAGCTCCTTCTCTGGATTCTGCAGTTGCAGACAATCTGAAGGATCTTGTGTTGCCGAATGCGCGTTTCCATACGGAAATTGTTTCTGCTAAGCCATCTGCATCCGGAATAGACCGGGTAGAATTTCTGATTTCCATGAATCAGGGCGAGGATCTCAAGCCGCTATCGAGAACAGCCAGCGGCGGAGAACTGAGCCGGCTGATGCTTGGGCTGAAACAGATCTTCTCTAAGCTCCAGGGGATCCAGACGGTGATATTTGATGAAATCGATACCGGTGTCAGCGGACCAGTCGCCGGAGCGATCGGAAAGAAGATGAAGGCGATCTCACAGGACTGCCAGGTATTCAGCGTAACCCATCTCGCACCGGTCGCTGCCTGTGCAAAGCATGCCTATCTGGTGTCCAAGGAAGAATCTTCCGGGCGTACGCATACGCATGTGACCGTGCTGAAGCAGAAAGAATTCGTCGAGCAGCTTGCACTGATTTCCAGCGGCAAGGTCACAGACGCTTCCAGGGCAGCCGCAAGAGAACTGTATCGATCCAGTCAGGAGTAAGGCATGTCGAGGGTTTATTTTCATATTGATCTGAATGCTTTCTTTGCAAATGCCGAATGTCTGCTGGACCCGACACTGAGAGGGAAGCCGCTGGCAGTGTCAGGACAGACACGCCGCAGCGTGGTTTCTACCGCAAGCTATGAAGCAAGAGCTTATGGGGTGCACAGTGCAATGCCGATTGCAGAGGCAAGGAATCTCTGCCGTGATCTTGCTGTCGTGGCACCTCATTTCAATTATTATGAAGAGCTGAGCAATGAATTCATGGCAATTGTCAGAAGCTATACGCAGATCGTGGAGCAGGCGAGCATTGATGAATGCTATGCAGATATGACCGATGCCATCCTTCATTTTCCGCGTCCTCTGGATCTTGCGTTTCAGCTTCAGCATCGGGTGAGAGACGAGCTTGGCCTGCCGTGCTCCATCGGCATCGGTCCGAATCTTTTCCTTGCTAAGATGGCTTCTGATATGAAGAAGCCGATGGGGATTACGGTACTCCGGATCCGCGAAGTGCCGCAGAAGCTCTGGCCATTGACGATCGGAGATATGCGCGGGGTCGGAAAGAAGACACTGCCATATCTGGAAGAACTCGGCATCCGCACGATCGGAGACCTGGCACAATGGAAGGATCCGGAACAGCTTCGGATGATTTTCGGGAAGAATACCGAACAGATGATTGCCCGTGCGAATGGGCATGATGACCGGCAGATTGAACTGGAGACTGATCCGAAATCCATGGGAGTGAGCGAGACGTTCCTCGAGGATGTTACAGACTATGATGAACTGCGCGGAATGCTGCGCACGCTTTCCAGAAGACTGTCGAAAAGACTTGCAGAAGCAAGAAAGAGGGGATCTCTCGTATCGATCCGGATCCGCTATGCTGATTTTTCCAATGCAGATCGTTCCATGCATGCAGATCATCCGATCTGGAAAGCAGATGATCTGTTTGAACAGGGAATCCGTCTGTTCAATGAGAACTGGGAACAGGATCCGGTCCGGCTGCTGGGACTTACGGTAAGCGAATTCCATTCAGAGCAGGAAGACCGCAATCTTTTCAATCTGGAAGAATCTGAAAAAGAAGAAACTGCCAGCATCCTCAGCGATCTGAATGAAGAACTGGGCGGTCTGCGGCTGAAGCGGGCAAGTGCCCTCCTGAAGGAGCACCATGAAGACTGAACAGGCTCTGGAGCGCTATCGAGTACAGCTTACGATGAATGAAGGCAAGAGTCCGCGCACGGTCAGTTCTTACCTGCAGGATCTGGGACTGTATCTGAACTATCTGAAAGAGCAGGGAATCTGTGATACGGATGATATCAGACCATCTGATGTCGAAACATTTATCACAATGCAGTCAGAGCACAAAGCTCCTTCTTCCATTGCCCGGATGGCATCGAGCATCCGCTCGTTTCATCATTTTCTTTCATTTCTTTATGAGATTCCGGATCCTACCATCAGCCTGGAAGTTCATCGCGGACCTTCCAGGCTTCCGGTTTATGGAACTGTTGAAGAAATCAGAAACCTGCTTGGCAGCTTTGATGATTCCGATCCGCGTCAATGTCTGTATCATGCCATTCTCGAAATCATCTATTCCTGCGGGTTAAGAGTATCTGAAGCTGTCGGCTTGACACTGAATCGGGTAGATCTGGAAACCGGCTTTGTGAGGGTGGAAGGAAAGGGGAATAAAGAACGGATTGTTCCGATCCCCTATGGCAGCATCCCGATTCTGAAGCATTACCGTGATGTGGTAAGGCCTCTGAATGAAAAGAAGAAGTCCAATCTTTTTTTCGTGAACCGGCTCGGCAGAAGAGTCACGACCCAGTCGGTCGAAGAAGTCATGCGAAGAAAAAAAGCAGAACTTGGCATGAAAAAGAAACTCACTCCGCATAAGCTGCGTCACAGCTATGCCACGCATATGCTGGAAGGAGGTGCAGACCTGCGCTCGATTCAGGAGATGCTCGGACATAGCTCCATCTCAACAACGCAGATCTATACCCATACTGGCAATGAGACACTCCGGAAAAGCTATGATGCATATCATCCTGGCGAATTGAATGAAGATCTCGGGAATATTGAAGTCAGACCATGGAAGAAACAGAAAAAACAAAAATGAGATGCATTCCCGCATCTCGTTTTTCATAAGAGCCATTCCATCAGGAGACTGACAAGATCCAGCTTCAGAACATGCTTGTAATCCGTCAGAAGAGGAACCGCAATGCAGCAGAACATATATATGGTCAGAGCAGCAAAGATTCCGCACGAAGCAATCCCGAAAATGCGGTATTTCAGCTTCCCCTGATGACGATGCATTCCCTGAAGACCATTGATGAACCCGATGATGCTAAGAAACGGGACGGTCACCGCAAAGATAATCAAGCAGTAGCGGAACATCCGATAAAAGAAATCAGATCGATCGGCAGCTGCAGCCGGATTGCTGCGCAGATAAAGAGATGCGAGGAACGTGAGCAGCGCAATGATCAGACAATATGCTCCATAGAATACCGCACGTCTTGTTTTCCACGCTGTTTTCCTATCCATCACGTTTCCTCCAGCCGAATGATATTATAACCCGACTTGCGTGGTTCTGGTATGGAAACCGGCTTGTTTATCCAAGCAGTGATCAGCATCCGGATCGCTTGTCTCTGAATTGCCGGCTGATATCAGATGTGCTTTAAATTTATCCGAAGAATAGAATGGTGGTCAAATAGTAATTTCCGTTACTTTAGCCCGGTGAAGGCTTTTTTATTTGACGCAGATTAACGATAAACTTGGAAAGAAAATTTTTGGGTGATTCTTTTCATTAAGGATAAAGTTGGAAGATTAAGGGTAAGGTTGGAAACTGACAAATATGATTGAAATATCAAAGAGAACTCTTATAAAAAGATTGCATAATATACATTATGCGAAAAATCATAATTTCATTATCAATCAAAGATTCAGCCCGTCAATAGACAGCCGTTATTGAGACACTACTATTTTGGGAATATCGCAGATGATTCAGGATCCTGAACTTTCCATCATATTTCGGGACGAAGAGGTATCGTTCACCGGCTCTTTTTTTATACGGCGATTCTGGAATCAGATGGGGTCTGAATCTGCCTTAAGGGTCCTGCAATGCCTTCGGCTATTTTGATCATTGCGAGCTCACGTTCAGCTTTTCAGCTGTAATAATTCCGGATCCGATTTCTGGCCATCGTATCATTTTGCTGAGATCGCTTAACGTTATTTCGGATGTTTTGATTTCTTGATCCTCTCTGACGCTTCTAATCTGCTTCGAGGGAATTCGGTTCCGCTGAACTTCTTTCAATCAGATCCCTGGACTCGAACCTTCAGATCATTTCTCCGGATCGTTTCAGTGATTTTCCTGGAATCATATATGTGAAAAAAATCACTAAAATATCAGACTCGTTCTTCTCCTATTCCGGTTCGTTGCAGCAGATGTTGCCTATTACCTACTGTTTTCTGAGAATTCGAAGTATTCTGCATGATGAAATCCGATGAACATCGTGGGTAAGCTTTGTCCATTGGTTCGAAGCTAGGCTATTTCTGCTATTCTTCTTAAAGGTCTGTCCCCCCTCCCCTCGGTTTTTCTTTCTGGATCAGAAAATCCGTGAAAGAATCATCAGAACTGCAATCACCGCAAGAACAATTGCCAGTACTTTCCGGTCTCTCTGTCCTTGTCTGAAGTCAGCATGATTCGTTTCCGATTTCTGATTTCTTCCGGAGTCATATTCTTTCTGGAACGCTTCATTCTTTGTGATCACATTTTTCTGGTCTAGCTTCGGATCCGGGTACATATTCGTTCCTCCTGTCTTTCAATAGCATAAATTCCCGTGTGATCTGAAATTTGATTGCGGTATTTCTGCCGTTAGGGCAGCTGAGAACTGGTGACTGTTCTTATCATAGCATCTTTTTCATAATCTGTGATTTTCCCTGGCATGGGTAATCGTCCAGCAGGTTCGCAGAATGAACAAGTCCTGTTATGGAGGAAATGAAGATGAAAACCTTAACAGATCATATAGAAGAAGCAGAACCGAAGAAACAGGAATACAAAGACAGGCTGAAAGAAAATGAGAAAGAAGTGACTATGGTGTTCCATCATTCGAAGATCTGCCGCTGGATCATCATTCTGATGATTCTGGCGATTCTCGGCATGATCATAGGATTCTTCGAGAAAAAGCCGATCGTAGTCCTGATTGCACTGGTACAGACCGCATTGCTCGTGATGGGAATTCTTTCCGGCACGAAACGGAGTCCGGCTCTTAGCAGGGTGCCGGCGACGATCTTCCTTGCGGTGTCCGCAGTGCTTTCAGTTCCCTATCTCAGAATGCTTAATGCGAAAGCGCGGAATCAGCTGGTCTGGCCAGAAACGGATCTGGCCGCCCGCATTCCGGAAGCTGACACGAAGTTCGGAACCGTTTTCTTAAGCACGGATGAAGAATTATTCATTACGGCGGAAGATTATGATGAACGCAAGGCTCAGGAATATACACTCGCCTGCAAGGAGAACGGGTTTACCGTCGATGCCGACAATGAAACAGATTATTATTCTGCTGCTGACAGCGAAGGATATGTTCTGGAACTAACTTGTTTCACAGATGAAATGGTGATCAGTCTGCAAGCTCCTGCTGACTACAGCGATTTCACCTGGCCGATCAGCGATCTGGCGTCGTTGCTGCCGGCGCCTCCGGTAAGCAGAGGATGCATTGAGAGAGATACCTCAGACACCCTGCATATTCTGATTCCGGATATAGACCGCGAAGTGCTCCGTTCCTATGCTTCAGAAGTGAAAAACGCAGGCTTTGATCAGGACTATATGAGCGATGAGAATTTCTTCAGCGGCACTTCCGCAGGCGGTGCACAAGTCACTCTGCGCAGAAAAACAGGAAATGTGATGGATCTGCTTCTGGAAGTGCACGAAGCAGCCTCAACGTCGACTTCAGAACCTTCTGCAGAAGCGTCGCCTGTTCAGGAAAGGACCCAGATTCCGGCAGTGACTTCTGCCCCGGAGGCGTCATCAGCCGCTGCTTCCGGAATCCGTCCCGAGTTCAAGGAAGCGATGGACAGCTATGAAGCATTCTTTGATTCCTACTGGGAGTTCATGCGGAGCTATGACAGTTCAGATCTGACGATGATGACGAAGTACGCGGAATTCATGAGTCAGTATGCTGATATGATGGATAAACTTGATGCAGTCGATGAGAGCGAACTGAGTCCGGAAGAAGAGGACTATTACATTCAGACAATGGCTCATATCAATGACGAACTGTAAGCGTCAATAGGACTGCAACTTGTTGAAGGCTGCCGAAGACCCTATCCTAGAGAGAGGCTAAGGAGAAGGATCATGGTAAAAGATATTCATACTC
>OMXA01000015.1 GCA_900314905.1 uncultured Erysipelotrichaceae bacterium | reverse complement strand
CTTGTGGAGCATCCAGACGTAGCACAGCAGCAACGTAGTGCCCGAAGCACTTAGGCTAATCAACCAGGCTCGAAAAGCTGTAGTAGCCTTTCCAAGCCCTGTCTATAGTCCGCTAGGACTTAGGCGGGGTAGTTGACACTTACTGCCCAATCAGTTTGCAATATTCATCCAGCGTCAGCTGCTTGTCGGTTCCATAACCATAGGAATACTGATCAATTGTCAGTTCTCCATACTTCTCCAGCGTACGCAGATCATCCGGCGAAAGCACTTCTGATGAATCCAGGCTATAGGAATAGCTTGCATGATCGGTTTCAATTGCCAGGTTTCCGCTGCTGCTGAACGCATCCGCAGAAGGAAGCTCTTTTCCTTCCTGTCTCCGGCTGTAGAATGAATCAACACTCTTCTGCCTCATCTGTTCCAGAAGTCTGAGCGCTTCTGTATCTTCTGCCGTTACCTTCAAGTCGAGATGCAGATTGATACTCGACGTATCATTGTCATTCCATGCGCTGTAGGAAATAGACTGTGCATGCTCATAGTCAATCGGGCGCTCTGCTATGGAGAATCCCTTCGTCCACCAGCCAATGCCCGCAACCAGGAAGGCAGCTGCAGTCAGAATCAGAAACTGAATGACCATCTTCCAATTCGGCCGAATTGTTCTACGATAGACAAACTGCGATACCAGAAATGCTGCAAAGATCAGGACGAACAGCAGGAATTCCACATCGCCCTTGAAGGAGCCTGCTGCCAGGATCAGAAGACAAAGGGCCGTATAAATCCGGATCACCAGCGGATACGCCAGCGCGTTATCTGAAAGCTGCTCCGCACGCTCCAGCTTGCGATCGATAAAGTTCGTCTTCAGAAGAAGGATGGAAACCACCAGGAACCCGATCAGGATCAGAGTCCTTGGCAATAAGGGATCCGTTCCCAGCATATTCAGATTTTCCGGCAGCGCCATTGAAACAGCAGTGCTCACCAGACTGCCTGTCGTATAGACTGGTGAAAGCCAGCTGATCTTATCCAAGTCAGGCGTGCTGAGGCCTGCCACAAGGCTCGAAAACACATTGCCTGCCGTCAGCATGATCATCACCGGCAGAAAATGATATGCTCCCAGCATGACCGCGCCATCGAGCGCATTGTTGGCAACCAGATATAACCCGGCATTGAACAATAGCAGGACTGTACTTCCCAGTGCCATCTCTGCTAATGCAATCAGATAGCCAGACAGATACAGTTCCCCGCGGGCCAGGCCGATGGCTGCCGGGATGATGGTGCCAAGGAAGAAGAATCCGAAGCATACAAGGAAGCCCGCGGCCATTGAGGTAACCAGTTCTTCTTTCCGCGTATAGGGAAGAGCCCCATAAACATCACAGCTCTTCTTGGCATGCATCCAGGTGAAAAGATAAATCGGAATTCCGAACGTCAGCAGAATGCTCATGACCATGCAGACCGTGAACGTATTTGACAGAATCGAATACATTCCGCGATCCGGTGCATAAAGAGACGAAGTGGTCATGAAGGAAGAGAGTGCAATCGTCATGTAGAAGATCAAGAAGAACACCAGCGGCACCCGATGATACCGCACAAGGAATCGGAAATAGCTCTTACTCATGATGCCCTCCCTTCTTTTCCACTTCATAGATGAATAGTTCTTCAAAGCTCACCGGAAGCACATCGATCAGCACCGGCTTCATCGCTTCAATCTTCTTCTGAACCTCACTCTGACTTCCCCGGATTACTGCCTTGACGACGCGCCCTTCAATCTCCAGATGGAGCACATCCAGATCCCTGAACGCATCTGCCGATACATTGCCTGCAAAGGCAGCCTGATATTTGTTGATATTCTCCCGGGAAGCGATCAGATCCCCGTATGTCAGCATCACACCATCTTCCAGGATGCCATAGCTGTCGCAGATATCTTCCAGCTCACGCAGATTGTGCGACGAGATGATGACTGTAATCTTCTCCTCTTCCACCAGGTCGGCAAGAATCTGCTTGAAATGCAGCCGGGCAATCGGCTCCAGGCCATCGTAAGCCTCATCCAGAAGCAGCAGTTTCGGATGTGTGCACAGCGCAAACAGCAAGGCTGCTCTTCGCTTCATCCCTTTGGACAGGTTCAGAATCCGCATCGATGGAGCCAGTCCGAAGATCTCGCAGTATTTTCCAAACGCAGCCTCATCAAACGGATAGAGCGACGCATAGAAATTCTTCATCGATGCAATCGTTGAACCAATCGGATAATACGGCTCATCACTGACAAAGGAAATGGATTGACGGATACTCGGATCACGGAATGTATCCTGCTCATCGAAGGAAACGGTTCCCTGATCTGCTTCATAGACACCGGATATCAGTCTCAGCAGCGTGCTTTTCCCGGCTCCGTTGACCCCGACAAGGCCAAAGACGGAACCTTCCTGAACGACCAGATTCAATCCCTTCAGAACCTCGGTCGTGCCGAAGTTTTTATATACATGCTCAATTTTCAGCATCTGTCTTCTCCCCATACGCAGCATCTGCACATATCAGAATCATATCTCTCGTGATTCCTTCACTCTTCCACTGTTTCATGACAGTCATTACCCGTTCATCAATCCTCTGCCTCTGCTTCACTTCTGCCACATAAACTCCTTTCTTCGGAATGTTATTGACATAGCCATCCTGTTCAAGTTTTGCATAAGCCTTGGCAACAGTATTGGGATTAATCCCATTATCAATTGCCATCTGCCTCACTGACGGCAGCCGATCCCCCGGTGCCAGCACACCCGTTTCAATGAAACGCATGATCTGCGTCTCAATCTGTTCAAAGATCGGAACTTTGCTCTGAATATTCAATAAGAACATGCAGCCTCCCTTCGATCATTTGTCTTATCTGTACTATCTGATTGAACTGTATCATCTGTATGATCTGATGTCAACAGAAAAAGCCGCATCCGCAGGAATCCTGATTCCTGCAGATACGGCTGATTTCATCAGCTTGATGGCACCTGATTCAGCCCCCAGGTTCAGAACCTTCACTGAATTCTGGTTCCCGGTTTCAGACCATTCACCTCAACGACAGCAATCTCGTCGCCATTCTTTCCTGCCAGCAGCATGCCCTGGCTTTCTACCCCGCGGATGACTGCAGGCTTCAGATTGGCAATCACAACGATGCTCTTGCCGATCATCTGACCTGGAGTATAGCTTCCGGCAAGACCGGATACGATCTGACGGATATCGCCATTGCCAAGATCTACTTTCTCGATCAGAAGAGAGTCTGCCTTCGGATGCTTCTCACAGGAGAGCACCTTGCCTACTCTTAAATCGAGCTTGCCGAAGTCTTCCATGGCAATTTCCGGCTTCTTTTCAGTCTCAGCCTTCAGCTTGCGCATTGCTTCCTGCTGCTTCTCTTCAATGACCGCAACCTTTGCCATGACTTCTTTCTCATCCAGTCTCCGGAAGAGAATTTCCGGAGTCGGAGTCACGGAAATCAGTGTCTCCATCTGACCCCATGCCTGGACGGAATCATAATCGCGCTTCTGCGTATTCAGCTGATTCAGAATCTTTTCACTGGTCTCAGGAAGATACGGGCGCAGCAGAACTGCAGAAATACGAATCGCCTCGAGCAGATTGTAGAGTACCGTGGCAAGGCGGGAAACCTTCTCGGAATCCTTTGCCAGACTCCATGGCATCGTTTCATCGATATACTTGTTGCTGCGATCCAGCAGTTCGAAAATCGCATCAATGGAATCTGCCACACGCAGCTCGCTCATCTTGGCATCGACTGCCTTCACAGTTTCCATGGCCTTCTGCTTCAGTTCCTCATCCACCGGCTCATAGACCCCAGGATTCGTCACCTTGCCATTGAAATACTTGTTCTGCATGGAAATCGTGCGGTTGACAAGATTGCCCAGATTGTTCGCCAGATTGGAATTGATGCGGTCAATCATCAGCTCATAGGATACATGGCCATCCTGGGCAAACGGCATCTCATGCAGCATGATGTATCTCACTGCATCAACTCCGAAGAGATTCACGAGATCATCCGCATAGATGACATTCCCCTTGGACTTCGACATCTTATCCGAGCCAGTCAGAAGCCACGGATGACCGAACACCTGCTTCGGGAGCGGTTCGCCAAGTGCCATTAACATGATCGGCCAGTAGATGGTATGGAAACGGATGATATCCTTTCCGACCAGATGCAGATCCGCCGGCCAGTATTTCTTATAAAGATCGGTATACGGCTCCTCCGGATCATAGCCAAGGCCGGTAATATAGTTGGAAAGTGCATCGATCCATACATAAATCACGTGCTTCGGATCAAATGACACCGGGATTCCCCACGTGAAACTGGTTCTCGAAACGCACAGATCCTGCAGACCCGGCTTCAGGAAGTTGTTGATCATCTCGTTCTTGCGGCTCTCAGGCTGAATGAATTCCGGATGGTCTTCTATATACTGAATCAGTTTCGGAGCGTACTTGCTCATGCGGAAGAAGTATGCCTCTTCTTCCATCGGCTTGACATCAGAACCGCAGACCGGGCACTTGCCATCTTCTGTCAGCTGGCTCTTCGTGTAGAATGCCTCGCACTCCTGGCAGTACATTCCCTTGTACTTGCCCTTATAGATATCTCCCTGGTCATACAGCTTCTTGAAGATATGCTGCACTGACCGCTCATGATCTTCATCCGTGGTGCGGATGAACTTATCATAGGAAAGATTCATGACATCAAACTGCTGGCGGATCTCTCCGGACACTTTGTCCACGAACTCCTTCGGAGAGACTCCTGCCTGCTTTGCCTTCTCTTCCACTTTCTGACCATGTTCATCCGTTCCGGTCTGGAAACGGACATCATAGCCGATCTGCCGCTTATAGCGGGCAATGGAATCTGCCAGCACGATTTCGTAGACATTTCCGATATGCGGCTTGCCAGACGTATAGGCAATCGCAGTAGTAATGTAATAAGGTCCCTTATTCTCCATGGTTTCCACCTCCCTGGAATTTCAAAAAGAAAAACGCCCTGCGAAAGGACGCCTTGCACGCGGTACCACCTTTGTCTTGCCTGATTGCTCAGACCACTCCATTCGCGTTAACGGGCAATCCCCGGACTCTGCTCTTCACAGAATCAGCTCCAAGGCCATCTTCATCCGGATTCCTGCCGCAGATTTTCACCGCAATTCTGCTCTCTATGAGACTCTCGTCCGGACTACTCTTCTTTTCGTCGCTTTTCGTGAAAATATTATAGTAAAGAAACAGCTCTTTGAAAAGACACGAGACGCCGAAAACCGCATAGGAATGTAATTTCTTTCACTTTCACGCTCTGAAAAAACACTTGTATGTCTTTCAAAGAAATGTTAAATTAATAACTGTATTCAAGCTCAACCAAGATTTCATGCAGAAATCGAAGTTCGATTGAAGCATGAAATTTTTGTTTAGAAGCCGAGTACAATTGAAAAGGAGATTTATTAAAGTAATGGCTACAGGCAAGGTAAAGTGGTTCAACGCAGAGAAGGGATACGGCTTCATCACAACTGATGATGGCAAGGACGTATTCGTTCATTATTCTGCAATCCAGGGCGAAGGCTTCAAGACTCTCGATGAAGGACAGTCTGTTCAGTTCGACATCACGCAGAGCGACCGCGGCCCTCAGGCTTCCAACGTTGTGAAACTGTAATAAGAAAAACATCGCGCAGAAGAAAAAAGAGACTGTATCACGCAGTCTCTTTTCTGTATTTCTGAGAATCAGATCTGGATGATCTTCCGGAAACACTCTTCCGGAGCGCTGAACAGAGAAGTGCATAGAATTCCATACTTTGCCTGGGAATCCATCCCCCTCAGCCATTTCAGAGCTGCCGTTCCGGAAACACAGAGAACTTCTGAAGCAAAGAAAAGCGAATCCGTCATCTCTGCCGTTGCAAGCATGCCGGAAAACTGATACTTCAGCGTCTTTGACTCATCCCGCCATGCCTTCAGCAGCCTCGCCGCCGCAGCATACTGGTTCTGCTGCGAGCAGGCAAGTGCTTTTTCTGCCGCTTCTTCCTTCTTCTGTGCTCGTATGATCTTCTCTTCCATCGAATCCGTCTGCACGCTGCTCTGCTGCAGCATGACCGTTCCGGATGCCAGATCGCTTTCTGCTGACTTCAGAGCTGCCTGGGCCTGGATCTGCTCCTGATTCAGGTTTTCCTGCTCAGTTTTCAGCGCTTCCTGTTTCTGTTTCTGATCTTCTTCCTGCCGGATCAGCTGCTGCTGTTCTGCTTCCAGCAAAGCGCGGATCCGCTCCTGTTCCGCCATCGCCTCTTTCAATTCTCTGCGGCGCTGTTCAATCTCAGAAACATACTCCCGATGAAACAGATGGTCGCGGAAACGGACCGCATCTTTATATTGATCCAGCTGCTCAGAATATGCTTTCGAAGAAAAACCGCACTCACTGATCTTTCTCTGATTGCGGGACTTTTCTTCTCCAAGTTCCCTCAGCTGGCGAATCAGCTCTTTCTGTTTTTCTGCATTTTCCTGCTTTGCCCGTTCATAGTCTTCCAGCATCCTGGTACTGGATTCTGCCCGGCGCTTCCGCAATGCATTCTCTCTGCCGAGCCAGTCATTCTGCAGTTTTACGCTGCGGCGAGCCGCCTTCAGCCGATGAACAAGCTTTCTGCTCTCCTCCTGCTTTCTGGCGCACTTCCGGAACTCTTCTGCCGCAGTCTGATACTGCTGCTTTGCATCATCAAATGAGACCTCAGAAGTCTCTTCCTGAATGCTTCTGCATGCTGAAATCATCTGTTCTTCTTCAGAAACCGGAACTGCATCAGCACCCATCGTTTTTTCCAGCTCCGGCTTTGAGGAAAACACTGCAATGATCCCCCAGCCGTGATAGCTCATCTGTCCTTCTTCGTCAAATATATCATCCGGCTTTTCCAGCCTGCTGAGTATCTCTGCTTTGCGGATCGTTTCTGAAATCTTATATTTCTGAATGGTCTCAAACGCCATTCTCAGGTTATCTGCTCTGTTCATGTGTCACGCAAGAATCATATCACACGAGACCCAGAGGAATGAAAAAGACCTCATGAAGAGGTCTGTCCTGATTCATTTCTCAGCAGTCCTGAGCAGTACGTGCTGATCTCCTTTGATCCAGTACGTACCATCGGTATACCAGGTCGTGCCATCGGTGTCTTCTGTATCCGCAACATAGACATAGATTCCGGCATTGAACTGCATATAGATTCTGCCCTCATCAGAAGGCTGATAGCGTACCGGCGTATCATTCAGCAGCACTTCCAGATACTGCAGCTGATCCGGGCGATTGTCTCCGAGATCTTCCGCTTTCTTTACCGCGTCAGCGTCCGCATGTTCGAGATAATCAGACTCCGCTTCCGCCTGATCTGCATAGATATAGACTGCCACCGATACCAGCTGATCATCCTGACCATACGTCAGCTGCCGGTACACCGTTCCATCCGGATAATACTCATACACATCCCTGCTTTTCGAATTTCCGAACGCCGGATTCGATTCGGAATCCGCTTCGATGATCAGACCATCTGCCGTCTTCGTATAAGAAACATTGCGATCCGTGGAATTGATTGGAAAGACAATCGGATAATCATAATCCTGGCTCAGCGTTACCACAGCAGGGCCAGCTCCGAGAAAGACCTGAACCTGCTTATCTTCTGCGTAATAATACTGAGATTCACTCTCCTCTTCGCCGATCTGGCTGTACCAGCATAAGATCCTCCCCTGCTCATCAAAGATGAGCTTTGTGAGATATCCGCTTTCGCTCACCCAGGTCTGCGTATTGCCTTCGCTCTTCACATACCAGGTTTCATTCTCAGATGACTGCCCGCCGCTCACGGACCATGAACGGATCTCTGACAGTGCCAGATCACTTACGGAATGCGAATGATCGATATCCAGGCCTTCCTGGACCGTCTCATCATAGCCAAGATCACTGTAAGTCTTCTCTACCGTCACGACCGGTGCTGATGTCAGTACCGGCTGTTCGGTTTCTTCTGCGCGCTGCGATGGCGCAGAAGTGCAGCCAGCAAGCATGATGCACGCTGCTGCCGTGATGATGTTCTGCCTAGTTTTCATAGCCCCCTCACTGCTGATCAAGATAGAAATGAAGTGCCCCGATCAGGTTTGCCTGATTGCCATATCTGCATACCGTAACCTCCGGCTTCA
Source organism: uncultured Erysipelotrichaceae bacterium (assembly GCA_900314905.1). GTDB lineage: Bacteria > Bacillota_I > Bacilli_A > Erysipelotrichales > Erysipelotrichaceae > Bulleidia. The sequence continues at coordinate 53,243 of OMXA01000015.1, read as the reverse complement.
GGAAAGGAATCCAGGGACGCCCCGCAAAGAGTTCATTCAGATCAGTCCGGATCGCTTCGGTCACTTCCGGTTCTGCACTGATGCCGCCGCCGATCGCAAACCGTTCCAGCTCCAGCATCGACTGCATCGCGAAGATCCCGGACGCACACTGCCGCGCAAAGTCGCTGAAGACTTCCGACGCATCTGCATCTCCAGCTCTGAGATCCCTGAAAAACCTTTCGCCGTCCATCTCCGTATCCGGAATTCCCTTCTTTTCCGCAAAATGCATGGTAAGCGCATGCGTGGAACAATTGCCTCCCCACATGCTGGAATACACATCCCCTTCTTTCCGGAAGACGCTTCTGAAATCTGTCGGCATCCAGCTCAGTTCTCCAGCCCCGAAGCTGGTTCCCATCCAGACCTTATGATTCAGAACAATCCCTCCGCCGATCCCGGTTCCGAATACGATCACAGCACCATTTGCCGTATCTTTCAATGCACCGGATTCTGCTTCTGCATAGGCTGCGCATTTGCCATCATTCGCAACCACCGCAGGAACCTCGAAGATCTCTTCCAGAAACACCTTCATATCTGTATGATTCAGCATGCGATATGCACCGGCTGTCACACAGTATCCTTCTGCGGTATTGATCTTTCCAGGCATGGAAACGGCCAGTCCCTCGTACTGCCCGGCGTACTGATTGCGAAGTTCCTTCAGCTTCTCCTTCAGGCCTTCAGCGCTTTCCGTATCCGTCTCATATCTTCCGTATTCTGAAAGAAAACTGCCAGACTCACTCAGCAGCGCATGCTTGATGGATGATCCCCCAAGATCCAGGACAAGTATCTGCTTCATGGTTCCATCATACCACGGAACCAGGAACTCCTCGTGCTACAATGTGGATGAGATTCAGGAGGATTACTTGCCATGAAAAAGGCATCAATCATTCAGACAGACGATTCCTATACGTATCTGTATCCCGCAAGAGGACTTTCTCACGCAGACATGCTTGGCTGTGTCTATGATATTCTGACGGATGATGATATCAGCAGCCATGGCGTGATCCTCTTTCTGAGAAATCACTACCACCCGATGGAAATTCCTGTGCTGCCTTTGCGGGATACATTCATTTCCCGCTATTCCGGTATGGATCTTTCCTGCATCACTGCAATCATGGAATATCACGGAGATCCGATCATGATTACTTACCGAGTGGAGGATCAGACGCTTGCAGTCGTGATCCCGGAAGCGTTCAAAGAGACGATTGATGATCTCGAAAAGAATGTAATACCGGACGTCCTCGATCATAACCCTGGAAACTGACAATCTTAAAAGAGCGATGGATACAGGATCCACCGCCCTTTTTCATTCATCAGAATGCCGATCAGTACAGCTTCAGCTTTTCGGAAGAAGTCTGCTGCTTGTCTTCTGCCTTGACTTCTGCCGCCGCCTGCTGATCTTCTTTCTTGGCTGTTTCATCAGACTGCGCATCATCCACACGGACAACATCCTTTTCAATCTCCGTCACTTCATCTTCCGTAACTGAAACTGCGGACTGTTCCTGCGGCTGCGTCGCCTGCTGATATGCCCTGGCAATAGCTTCCTGATCATCCCAGCTGATTGCGACCGGCGTATAGCCATCCGTCGGAATATAGATGTATCCCAAGAATCCCTGACCGCTTCTGGAGCTGTTTGCTGGAATCCATCCCTCGTTATAGCCGCCGAGAAATCCGCCTTCCTGCATATACAGCATATTGGTTTCAGGATCATACTGCGTAACATAAACCACGTGGTTCGTCCAGACACCGACGCTGTTGGCACGCGGCGTCTGAGAGACTTCATAGCCCATCATCATTGCGTTGTAGAACCATTCTCCCGCATTGCCCAGAGAAGGAAGCGCATATCCTGCAGACTGATATACCAGCTGCCATGCGGACCATGTGCAGTTGGACCATCCGCCATAGTATGGATTGCCTGCTGTATAAGTAGTGATTCCATCCCCTTCTTCTGCATTGATGAATGCAAAGGAAGGCTGTGTACCTGCCAGGAGGAATAATGAAATTCCTGCCGCCATCATTGTCTTCAGAAGCTTTTTCATACAACAGTAGTTTTAACATAAAGCAATGTAAGCGCGCAACATCGCATTATGTGAAACTTATTTCATATTCTCTCAGTTCGGAAGATATTTTCATTTCTTTCATAGAGAGAATCTTTCCTGCCTATTATTCTGCGTTGAAGACGTAACGATCCAGACGATCAAATGCTTCTTTCACGCGGCTGGTCGGCAGGGCAAGGTTCATGCGGATTCCATAAGGATCATGGAATGGTCTGCCATCCTGCCATAGAACCCCATATTCGACACCCTTTCGCTGCAGCTGGTCAATGGTCATATGATGTTCCCTGCACCAGTCCTCGCAATGAAGAAACAGCATATACGTTCCTTCCGGCTTGGCAAGCGTCACTCCCTTGAACTTCTCTCTGATGAAGTCATATGCGAAATTGACATTGTCGCTGAGCACCGACTTCAGTTCATCCGTCCATTCCATGCCCTCATCTTTATAAGCACCGATCAGAGCATGCATCCAGAGAACATTCATCGAATCATAATGACAGAGCGAAGACTCTTTATTGACCCGATCTCTGAGCCATGGGTTATAGATGATGTCATAAGAACCCACTAACCCGGCAAGATTGAACGTCTTGCTCGGCGCATATTCTGCTGCAGTATGCATCTTCGCATAGTCATTGACTGACTGGGTCGGTGTATGAACATGCCCATTCAGCATCAGATCGCTCCAGATCTCATCAGAAATCACCCAGACCTGGTATTTCTCGAAGATCTCCATTGCCCTGACTAATTCTTCCTTCGTCCATACTCTTCCGCACGGGTTATGCGGATTGCAGAGAATTGCCGCATGGATATGCTGCTCGGCAATCTTCTTTTCCATGTCCTCATAATCCATGCGCCAGACCCCGTTCTGATCTTTCACCAGCGGAGAGAGCACCATATCATAGCCGTTATTCGTCAGCGCATGCGTGAAGCCGATATAGGTCGGACTATGCAGCAGAACCTTGTCACCTCTGGAACAGAGTACATTCAGCGCACTCACGACACCGCCCAGCACGCCATTCTCATAGCCGATATTCTCCGGTCTGATGCCATCCATATGATTGCGGACAGAATGCCAGCGGATAATCGAATGGTAGTATTCCTCTGTCGGGCTGAAATATCCGAACGCAGGATGTGCAATCCGCTTCTGCATCTCTTCCTGAATCGTCGGAACCGTCGGGAAATTCATATCTGCCACCCACATCGGAATCCGGTCGAATCCTTCTCTGGTTTCGCCCTGAGGTCCTGCTCCTGATGGAACATCTACCGCGATACTGTCTCTGCCATGCCGATCCATTATGCTCGTGAAATCGTACTTCATATGCTTCTGACCTTACCTTTCTTTTTAAGAAAAGCGGAGAGTTCTCTCTCCGCAGACGATTGCTACTGCTGCTTCCGGGCTTCTGCGCTTCCGTTCTTCGTGACATCTTTCTGTACATTGATCTCGAGCAGCTTTGCATTGAGTTCTCCCTCAATCCGCTGCAGCTCTTCTTCTGCAGCCTGACGTTTCTGATGCCCTTCTTTCTGGATCTCCAGAACCTCATCCAGCGTCTTGATCAGCTCCTCATTCGTATGCTGAAGCGTCTCGATATCGACAATGCCTCTTTCGGATTCCTTTGCAACATCTACGGTTGCCTGATGCAGCGTTTCCGCATTCTTCTTCAGCAGATCGTTGGTCATATTCGTAACCGCACGCTCCGCCTCCATGGCTTCCTTGCTGTGATCGATGCCAAGAGCAAGCACGATCTGATTCTTCCAGAGCGGAATCGTATTGACCAGCGTAGACTGGATCTTCTCTGTCATCAGCGTGTCATTATTCTGCAGCAGACGGATCTGCGGGGCCATCTGAACGCTGATCTGCCTGGTCAGTTCCAGATCATAGAGCTTCTTCTCGAACCGATCACAAGCCTGGGCAAGATCATTCGCTGCCTGTGCATCTTCCGGAAGACCGCTCTGATTTGCCTTTGCCACCAGCTGGGGCAGTTCCTTCTCGCGGATTTCAGCAAGCTTCTTCTTGCCAGCCAGAATATACATGGACAGCTCTTTGGTATTCTGCGCATTCTTGTCATACAGCTGATCCAGAAGAGCAATATCTTTCAGCAGCTGAATCTGATGATCCTCCAGAATCGAAGCGATTTTATCGACATTGACCTCAGCCTTGTCATACTTTGCCTTGTACTGCGATACTTTATCACTGCTCTTTCTGAACAGTCCGCCGAAGAATCCTTTGTTCTTCTCTTCTTCCGGAGCAGTGCTCTTCAGCTCCTGGACCAGTGTCGTCATCAGATCGCCGATTTCTCCGAGATCTTTGGTGCGCACATTCTTCAAGGCAGAATCCGAGAAATCCTGTACCTTCTTCTGCGCTGCACTGCCATATTCCAGAATCGTATTCGTATCTTTGATATTGATCTTCTCAGAGAAATCCTCTACGGTTTTCCGCTCAGCATCGGAAAGATGTGCATCCTGGTACATTTCTTCCAGTGTCTTTCCCTTTTTCTGTTCTCCCTGTTTTTCTTCTTCCAGATTCTGAAGCTGGGCCTGCTGGTCTTCCTTCACTTCTTCCGGAGTCAGGGTAAGCGTGATTTTCTGTTCCTGTGCCTGTGTTTCGCTCATCGGACTGATCCTTCTACTTTCTCTTGTCTGTTTCAGTATATCATGGACATGGTTTGGCACCCGCATCATTTTCAATTGCAGACCTGCAGAGAATCAGAGCCCTTCTGAGAGCAGGATTCCAGACAAAAAAGGTGCATTCCTTCTTTCAGGGATCGCACCTCTATCAGTCTCAGTTCTGATCTTCGTACATGTCGTAGACGCGAGACACAGACGTATGATTCTGAATTGCATCAATCGTCTCAGCCAGCACATCTGCCATGGAAAGCTGAACAATCTTGGTCGTCTTCGCCTTCTTTTCAGGGCTCAGCGGAATCGTATCCGAAATGACCAGCTCATCAATCGGAGAGCGCTCGATCTTCTCGATTGCATCTCTGGAGAACACGCCATGTGTGATGCCGACATAGATATGCTCGGCACCATTCTTCTTCAGCATATCGCAAGCTGCACACAGGGAACCTGCCGTATCGCAGATATCATCCACGATCACGCAGTCCTTGCCATTCACATCGCCGATGATGCTCTGTGCTTCCACTTCATTCGGACGCGGTCTGCGCTTATCGACAATTGCAATCGGCGCATGCAGGATGTTTGCCATTCTGCGTGCTCTGACCACTCCGCCATGGTCCGGAGATACCACAACCACTTTTTCAGGATCCAGATTCTTGTTGCGGAAATGTCTTCCAAGCAGCGGCATTGCCGTCAGATCATCAATCGGAATATTGAAGAATCCCTGGATCTGGGCGGCATGCAGATCAACCGTGACAATCCGGTCTGCACCAGCTGTCTGCAGAAGGTCTGCAACCAGCTTCGATGTGATCGGCTGATGCGCATCTGCCTTGCGATCCTGACGGGCATAACCGTAATACGGCATGATGACATTGATTTCTCCGGCACTGGCACGCTTGAGCGCATCAATGCAGACAAGTACTTCCATCAGGTGTTCGGTCACCGGCGGGCAGGTGCTCTGAATGATGAATACAGAGCGTCCGCGCACAGTCTCCTGCGGCGTTACCATGATCTCCCCATCTGCGAAATGTTCGACCTTGATTCTGCCAAGCGGCAAGCCCAGATCTTTTGCAATCGATGCCGCAAGATCAGTGCTGGATGTAAGAGCGAAGATGACCGTTTCCTTAACCATGTTAGTCTCCCTTTTTACCCTATCGGAAAGGCCGGAACCAGAAGATGCCAGTCTTTCGTCCGCGTCTTGTAGTTTACCCTTAAAACGCCTTCTTGTCTACCGGCGGAAACTTCGTGAAATCCGGGATTTCCGCATCCGTCAGCGAGGTACCCATCCCGATTTCCACACCGTTTCCAATCCTGGTTTTCCCATAGAGTTCCACACACGGATGAAGGATCACATCATGCCCGAATTCAACCTCCGGTCCGATATATGCAGTATCCGGATCCATCATCTGAACTCCTGCCTTCATCCACTTCGCATTGATCTGCTTTCTGAGCCATTCTGATGCAGCCGCCAGCTCCGCGCAATCATTTACTCCCTGCACTTCTTCGGCATTCTCAGCTGCGACGGCAGTTACCTTCCAGCCATGATGGCGGAAAATCTCAACCAGATCCGTGATGTAATACTCATGCTGGGCATTGTCATTGCGGATCTCTTTCAGACCAGCCTCAAGCTTCTCCGTCCGGAATGCATAGATGCCGGTATTGATCTCATGAACCTGCTTCTCTTCTTCCGTGCAGTCCTTGTATTCCACAATTTTCTCTACAGAACCATCCGCTTCCCGGATCACTCGTCCATATGCAGAAGGATTCTTCAGAGATACGGTCAGCACAGCCATATCAGCCTGTTCCACTGCTTCGTACAGCTTTTTCAGAGTTTCCGGCTGAATCACTGCCGCATCGCCATTGACGACCAGCACGGTTCCTGTCTCATGTTCCAGCTGGCGGGCCTGCATGACGGCGTGCCCCGTTCCAAGCTGCGAATCCTGCAGCGCAAACTCGCACTGTCCAGCCAGTGCCTGCTCGACAAGCTCATGCCGATAGCCGGTCACCGTGATGATCCGCTCTGCCCCTGCTTCTTTCAGGCTGTTCAGAATCAGCTGAACCATCGGAACCTTCAGTACCTGATGCAGCACTTTCGGAAGATCCGACTTCATCCGGGTTCCTTTTCCTGCTGCCAGAATAATTGCATTCTTCATCTTGTGTCCCCCGACCTATTATACGCCGGCACCCGATGAAAGAATCCGGGTTGTTCGCACAAACCAGTTATCTGCCCTGAGTGTTTCTGAAGCATCTCTCAGCAGCCTCGGGCTCTTCGTGATGCCGAATACCGCTGAACCGCTTCCGGACATCAGCACGCCATCAAATCCGAGATCCACCATCGCTTCCTTCACTTCCCGGATCTCTTTGACGAGAGTCAGAGATACTTCTTCCAGGCTGTTGCCAAGCGCTGCAATGACGCCATCATAGTCATTCTCTTCCAATGCCCGCTTCATCGCATCCACATCCGGATGCACGATCGTATTGAAATCCAGCTTCTCAAACGCAGTCTTCGTGCTGACGCCTCGTTTCGGCTTCACAAGCAGAATCCCGAAATCCGGATGACAGGAGAATGGCTCGATCTTCTCGCCGATTCCTTCTACCAAAGCTGGTTTCGAGATCAGGCAGAACGGGACATCCGCTCCGACTTCTCTGGCACAATCAATCAGTTCTTCCCGTGTCGCCGACAGATGTTCCATGCGTGCAATCATGCGGATTGCCGCCGCTGCATCAGCACTTCCTCCCGCAAGACCTGCCTGGGTCGGAATATGCTTCTGAAGCACGCATGCATACTGCTGCGTGATCCCGAATCGATTCTGCATCACATGAATTGCCTTGATTACGGTATTCTTGTCATTCACCGGAAGATAGTACCGATTCAGGGAAATCGTTGTTTCCTCTGCGGGAACCATTTCAAGCACATCATAGAAATCGATCGGTACCATGACCATCTTCAGATCATGATATCCATCTTCTCTTCTTCGCACGACATCCAGGCATAGATTGATCTTTGCATAACAACGTTCTTTCATTGCAGCACCTCGTATATTCTCCGCAGTTCTTCTCCGCTTAATGACTGCGCTCTTCTCGATGGATCGATGCCCGCTTTCTTCAGAGACTCAGCACACTTCTCTGAATTCAGAAGATCGAAATATGCATTCAGCTGTTCCGGAGTATCACTGATCTCTTTTCTGGAAAACTGGATAATCACCGAATCCACGGAAGGAGAAGGATTGAAGGACCTGCCTGGTACCGTGAACAGCTTGCGGATCTCATAAAGATACTGGCCCTCCGCACTCAAGGCAGAATACTCCGCAGAATTCGGCTTTGCCGCAAAGCGCTCTCCGACTTCTTTCTGCACCATAACGGTGATATACGGAATCTGTCCGTTCGCAAAGATCCGGAACAGCACAGGTGTCGTGATGTAATACGGAAGATTGGCACAGATGGAGACACTGCCATATTTATTTTTCAGCTCTTCCACTTTGGCATCCAGATCCGCTGTCAGAAAATCCTGGAGGATGATCTCCACATTGTCATACGCGGACAGCGTATCCTCCAGAACAGGAATCAGGTCCTGGTCCACTTCATACGCTGTAACGTGTCTGCTGTATCTGGCCAGCTGTTCCGTCAGAGAACCGATGCCTGGGCCAATTTCGATCACCGCACCTTCGCAATGACTCATCATGGCACACCGCTCCACGATCACCGGATCAACCAGAAAATTCTGACCGAATCCTTTCTTTGCGCGCAGCTGATACTTCTCCAGGATCTCTTTCGTCCTGGATGGAGCTGAAATATAACGGTCACCCATTCAGAACCTCCTGAACCATTTCTCTCGTGATGCCAAGACTGTTCAGTCTTGAGCACATCGTCCTGGCATTGCCATTGCCCAGATGCAGCGTTCTTCCGACCTGTTCTCTCAGCTGACTGCTGTTCTCTTTTCCGCTGAGGCCGAGTTCATACAGATCCTGCATCGTGAGTTTCCCTTCTGAATCTCTTCGTTCTGTAACCAGATGCTCAAGCGCATCCTCCAATGCCTGCTGACCAGCATGTTCCACACCGACTTTATGTTCCGTCTTTGCAAGCTCCTTATCGATATACGCATTCAGGCAGCCCGGTACCGCCTCATTGACCGCATGCCGGATCCGATTGCCCGGACTATCAGGATCCGTGAACACAATCACGCCTCTTGCCCTCTGAGCTCTCTGGATCAGGCGGATCGTGAATTCAGACAGGCAGGTCCCATGCGTCTCGATCGTCTCGCATTCATAATACTTCTTCAGATTCTCCGTATCATGCCTGCCTTCCACCACAATCACCTGTTCAATCTTCTTCATCCTGACCTCCCAGGAACCGTTCATAGTTCGCAAAGACCTGTTCGCTCATCGTCTCTGCATCCACGCCTCGCTGCTCCGCCATGCATGCAAGAATATACGGAATATTCGATGGCTCATTCCTGGTACCTCTGACTGGCTCTGGTGCCATATACGGGCAATCCGTCTCCGTCAGCAGATACTTCCCATCGACTGCTCTGCATACCTCCTTGGCATGCCTGCTGTTATGGAACGTCAGAGCTCCGCCCAGCGCAATATAATAACCGAGCTTCGTGAACTCAGCCGCCATCTCCTTCGTCCCCGAAAAGCAATGCAGAAGTCCTCTGGACCGATGTGACTTCATAAGGTCATACGTATCCTGCATCGCATCCCTGCTATGCACGAGGATCGGCTTCTTCAGACGATTGGCAAGCTCGATCTGACGGACAAACAATTCTTTCTGAAGCTCATGAATTCCCGGATCCTTCTCCCAGTGATAATCCAGTCCGATTTCACCGATGGCAGTTACTTCCGGTTTTTCTGCAATGGAAACAAACCGGTTCCATACTTCTTCATCCACGTTCAGCACATCATCCATGAAGATGCCCGCCGCAACCTGATACCGGACAGGATCCTTCTTTGCAAAATCGATTGCTTGTTCTGTCTCCTCCGGCTTCAGCGTGATGATCATCACACGATCGATATGCTTTTCCTCAATGCGCGAAATCACTTCACCAAAGTCTTCCTGAAACTCTGTGCTCATGATATGAGCATGACTGTCCACATATCTCATAGCTATTTTCCGAGGCAGAACCGGCTGAAGATCTCATCGAGAAAATTCTCTCTGCCTGCTTCCCCTGTGATCTCCTTCAGCGATTCCCAGGCATTCTGAAGATCCATTGTAACAAGATCCGGTTCTGCTCCTTCCTCCAGTTCTCTGACCGCTGCACTCATGGATTCCCTGGCCTGAATCGCAAGCCCGATCTGCCTCTCATTATTCAGCGTATCGCTGCCAGCGGCCGCAATTCCCTCCGCAAACCGCTTTTCGATCTCCTCAATCAGAGGCTGGATCTCATGATTCTTCGCCGAGATGGAAAGCGTTCCGGGAATCCTGTTCAGATCTGCTTTGTTATAAATCTGAATATACTCCTGATCTGACACAAGCTTCATCAGCTTCCGGTCTTCTTCGGTGATTCCCTGGCTGCTGTCCAGGACCAGGATCACGAGATCTGCTTCTTTCAATGCCTTCAGAGAACGCTCAATTCCCATCTGTTCAATCCGGTCGCTGCTTTCATGAATGCCGGCTGTATCAATCAGATTCAGCGTCACATTTCCGACCCGGACAGAGCCTTCGACCAGGTCTCTCGTCGTCCCTGCAACTTCTGTGACGATTGCCTTATCTTCTTCCAGCAATGCATTGAGCAGCGAAGACTTGCCGACATTCGGTCTGCCCAGAATCACCGTATTGATACCGGAACGGATCCTCACTGCTTTTTCTGCCGTATCGATCAGCCGATTGATTTCCTCCAGCCACTTCTCTGCTTCCGGAAGAATTTCTTCATCCCTCAGCTGCTCCACATCCTCATACTCCGGATAATCAATATTCACTTCAATCTGCGCAAGGATCTGCGTCAGCGATTCCACCAGCGGGTCCAGAATCCGCTTCACGCTTCCCTTCATCGAATGAACTGCGGAAACGGCATTCAAAGAATCCCTGGCATTGATCAGATCATTGATTCCTTCTGCTTCGGTCAGATCCATCTTGCCATTCAGATAAGCCCGTTCCGTGAACTCTCCCCTGCGGGCAGGCTTTGCCCCTGCCCCATAAACAAGCGAAAGCACACGGCGCGTGATATACACTCCGCCATGGCAGCTGATCTCAACAACATCCTCGCCCGTATAGGATTTCGGGGCCCGGAAGAAACTGTAAAGCACTTCATCCACGATCCTGCCGTTTTCTCTTGCTTCTCCATGTCTGATGGTATAACCCGGAACGCTGCTGAAGTCCTGTCCGCTCAATGCAGAAGCAATCGCAATTGCCTCCGGTCCGCTGATCCGGATCATGGATACTGCCCCGGTTCCCGGAGCAGTGGAAATTGCTGCAATGGTCTCATTCATATGCATGCCTTCACTTCTCATTCCGGTAAGGGTCAATGCTGTGAAGACTACCATCTCCCGCAGCCTCTACCCCTTCCAGTTTCAGATCTGCGTGATGCGACTTCAGAAAGGCGGCAACTCTTCCCGCCTGCTCTTTTGCGGAAAGCTCAAACGCGGAATCATCGCTTCCATCTGTAACATGCATCATCAGTTTTCCATGACTTTCTTCCTGCAGAGAAACCTTCTTCAGATTCTCATAGGAATACAGATGAAGATGATTCCGGTCAAATACGAGCATCCGCTTTTCCAGGAAGAACGCATAGCCGAGCATCACGGAATCATCAAACTCCTTCGCATCCGGAATCTTCTTCCATTCCCGGTTTACGGTGAATTTCGCACGATAGTAGAAAAACATGACTGCCAATAGAATCACAGCTGCAATCAGCGCACCAATCTTAGCAGAACTGGTTCCTCTTCGGAAATAGATAAACGCACAGGCAAAGATCACAAATGAAAGCAATGGCAGGATTCTTGCATATTTCATCGAAATAAAAGACTGAATATAACGTCTGGTCATAACCCCTCCGGCATGTCCATTATATCTGAATTTCATCAGAACCATGCGTCGCAGTGAAACACTGCCAGTCTGACGATTCCTGGAATTCCACTGAGCCCTGAAAAAGCCTCTGCTAAGAGATGGTAATAAAGTAAACACTGTATTGCTGCTTTCCGCAGCAAAAGGTGAAAAATCTAAGTTCAGAACATTGTTTCAGGATGGGATCAAACTATTTACCTCTGATCAATGGACATCGTCAATCAATAAAATTGAACGTTTTGAGGATATGGAGAAAGTACTGAATCTGAGCTGTTAAACCTCTGACGAAATATGGTTTTTGCAAACCCCATCATTGGTACCACCTTGATCTTCCCCTGTCGATCAGATATTGATCGATTTCTTCAACCCCGCTTTGAAGAGGATGTACTGTTTCATCATAAACATTCTTTCCAATTCTCTCGACAGAATACTGGTTGAATGCATGGATCTCTTCGGTAAGGTCATTATCCACAGGCTTCTCGCAGTACGTATAAACAATCGTCAGATCATTATTCTTGCAGGCCCTTTCAACTGCATCCAGCTTTCTGGAATTGAACAGCGTAATCCACGCTTCCGGATTTGCACTATTCTTTTCTTCTAGACCACCGGATGCTTCCGCCCTGATCTGTCCCGCAAAAGAAAGCATTTCTTCCCCTATCAGGATGCGCTTTCCTGGTTGCTTTGATATTTCAGAAAAGAACAGATGATCAATGTCAAGCTGATCGCACAACGCATTTAATTGCCCTGCCGCATCAATCGCAGCATTATGAGCATAGCTGCGCTTTTTATCTGCCCGTGCAAGATGATCATTCATTTCCAGAACATCATCATACCTGAGCCGTATCATCTGAAAGCTCTTTTCGCTTTCTTCAATCGCTCTTGGATAATTCATGATTTCTTTCGTAAAGATACGTGTCTCTGAAGGAAAACATGCAAGCAGGACATCATGAATCTTAGCTTTATGCTCTGTTCTCTTGTCAGCAATCTTATGGTTTTTCGCAAACATCTGAAACATGATTTCTGTTTGATTATCCATTTTCTTTTCCTTTTCCTTTCTCATGTTATTCTGTCAGAAGTGATTATCACCAGCTTTGCCAATCTTTCTCACTTCAATTCCGGCAGCACATCAGCATAACTTTCCTCAGTATAATTCACTACCCTCCTGGCTTTCTCTCTGTTTCTTTTATTTTCTGCATGATCTGCACCTTTCTAACGAATCTATCCTGATCTTCTTCAAAAACACTTCTTCTGAATGAATCAGTGCCTCTGCTTTTATCATATTTTTCATATCTTTCGTTATAGAATTCTTCTGCAATAGCATGATATACAGTGATGCTGTTCTTCTGATTGAAATGAACCACTTCAACATAGCTATCTACACCAGAGTATAAACAGTAGATATGTTTTTTTTTCCATGACATGATTCAAAGAGGATACCGAATCCGATCATTTCTCCGGCATTGATCTCTCAGAACTGTACCAGAAGAAGATGGGCCTATGAACAATCTTAAAGCGGGAACGAAAAAAAGCCAGGCTGCTTTCACCTGGCTTGCACGATGCGTCTGATCATCTCAGACGATGCTGTTTCTGCTCATATCCCTGTTTTCACAGGTACCGGAACTCTTCCGGAAAAACCCCGTCCTATCAGGACGCATGGACTATTCTGCCGCACTCTGAGCAGATCTCAGTTATTCAATTGCGATCGGTTCAGACTTGTTCTCGAGCTTCTTCGTTTCATCATAAGCCGGGAACTCCAGGCTCAGCGTACCGTCTTTATAGGACGCATGCACATCGGTATCCTTTACCTGACTGCCCACATAGAAGCTTCTGGTATAAGCACCGCTGTAGCGCTCCTGACGGATCAGCCTGCCCTTGTGATCCTTGGTATCCTTGCTCGAATCATGCTGTGCATGAATGGTCAAGGTACCATTCTTCAGCGAAACCTTGATATCTTCCTTGCTGAATCCCGGAAGATCCGTCTTCATCAGATACTTTCCGTCTTTCTCGGAAATATCAGTCTTCATTGCCGGCTCCAGATCAAACACCGGAGAACGGAATACATCATCGAACAGATCAAAATCATTTCTGACATCAGGCATAAACATCATCATGAGTCATCTCCTTTTTCAATCTGCATCAATCAATGAAATGCGCTGATTACTGAATGCTGATGAACTTCTTTTCTTCCTCTTCCTTCTTCTCTGCAGAAGGCACCGTAACGGTCAGAATGCCATTATTGTAGCTGGCGTGGATATCAGACTCCTTCACTCCATCACCGACGTAGAAGGTTCTGCTCTCACTGCCTGCATAACGTTCCTGACGAAGAATATTGCCCTTGGCATCCTTCTCTTCCTTGGTCTCGTTATGCTCCGCATTGATGGTCAGATTGCCATTGTACAGAGAGATCTTGATATCCTCTTTCTTGTACCCCGGCAGTTCGACATCCAGGGAATAAATGCCATCCTTCTCACGGATATCTGTCTTCATCAGATTTCCGTTTCCATAGAAGCTGTCATCGAAGAAATCATCGAATACATTTTTTCTTGGTAAATATCTCATATCATTGCCTCCCGAGGTCTTTCACCTTACACTTATTGTTATATTCATTTTATTAGCACTGTCAATAGTAAAGTGCTAATTCTTTTCGAAAATTTATCGTGTGAGTTTTATGGCTTTATATAGCCACTTTTCACGATTATCAAAGTACCTATTCACGAAAATTGCACATCATTCATAGTGATTATTTTATAGCAGATGCAAATGTTTTCTGCTAATTCCCGAAAATCGAAAAATGCAGAAATGGAGGAAAAAATGCTGAAAATGAACGAAGGGAAGCCTGGTTTGCAATCGGAATGGAGTTTATCAAAGCAGCTTCCGGAAGATGAAAAAGACCGATACCTGTCTGCATCGGTCTTTCTGATTGCTATTTTCCTTTCTGATCGGAATTCTTCTGAAGTTTTCCAGCGAGCCACCCAGCCGCAGTCATCAGAATCACTGCAGCTGCAGCGGTCAGAAATGGTTCTTTCTTTTCCTTGCTCATTTTCTTTCCGCCACGGAAATACGGTTGATCGCTCTTAAGAGAGCCACCCGGGCCCGTTTCTGATCAATATTCGGGTCATCAGAAGCCAGGCGTTTTTCTGCTCTGTCTTTTGCGGCTTTAGCCCGCTCTACATCAATCTCGTTCTTTTCTTCAATGGCGTCAGTCAGTATTTCCGCTTTGTTGCCGCGGAAATAGAACAGCCCGCCCGCAATGGCATATTCCTGGCGTTTACCTTCTTCATCCGTAGTCATCCTGCCGATTTTCAGCATTGTGACTAACGGCATATGTTCCGGCAGGATACCCTGCTGGCCCGCTTCCGTCTCAATGTTGACGATCGAAGCGTCCATTTCCTTGTAAACTCCTTTCGGAGTCATGATGCGGCAGCGGATCGTACTCATTTCAGAGTCTCTGCTTTCCTGACAACGTCTTCAATCGTTCCGACAGACAGGAATGCCTGTTCCGGAAGATCATCATACTTGCCATCCAGAATTTCGCGGAAGGAACGTACCGTGTCCTTGACCGGCACATAGACGCCCGGAATACCGGAGAACTGTTCTGCCACTGAGAACGGCTGTGACAGGAAGTTTCGGATCCGGCGGGCACGATTGACCACCTTGCGGTCATCTTCTCCAAGTTCTTCCATGCCGAGAATCGCGATAATGTCCTGAAGTTCTTTATAGCGCTGCAGAATCTGCTGTACCTGGCGGGCAACCTCATAATGTTCCTCACCGATCACAAGCGGATCCAGCATTCTAGACGAAGAGCCAAGCGGATCAACGGCAGGATAAATTCCTAATGCGGCGATCGAACGATCCAGAACCAGACGTGCGTCAAGATGCGTGAAGGTCGTTGCTGGTGCAGGATCGGTCAGGTCATCTGCAGGCACGTAGATTGCCTGCACGGAAGTGATGGATCCCTGTCTGGTTGAAGTGATGCGTTCCTGAAGCTGGCCCATTTCCGTAGCCAGAGTCGGCTGATATCCGACTGCACTCGGCATACGTCCGAGGAGTGCGGAAACTTCCGAACCAGCCTGGGTAAAACGGAAGATGTTATCAATGAATAGCAGCACATCCTGATGCTCTTCATCACGGAAGTATTCTGCCATCGTCAATGCCGAAAGCGCGACACGCATTCTTGCGCCCGGAGACTCATTCATCTGGCCGTAAGTCAGAACGGTATTCTTCAGGACACCGGAATTCTTCATTTCATAATACATGTCGTTGCCTTCGCGAGTACGTTCTCCGACACCCGCAACAACGGAACGGCCGCCATGCTCAATGGCAATATTATGAATCAGTTCCTGCATCAGGACGGTCTTGCCGACTCCGGCACCTCCGAACAGGC
Organism: uncultured Erysipelotrichaceae bacterium; assembly: GCA_900314905.1. GTDB lineage: Bacteria > Bacillota_I > Bacilli_A > Erysipelotrichales > Erysipelotrichaceae > Bulleidia. Next base: position 37,151 of record OMXA01000015.1, on the reverse strand, counting down.
CGATCTTGCCGCCCTTGGAATAAGGGCAGAGCAGATCGATGACCTTGATACCTGTTTCCAGAATCTCAGAGCCAGTGGTCTGATCTGCAAATGCAGGAGCCTCGCGGTGAATCGGCATAAACTTCTTCGCACTGACCGGACCTAAGCCATCAATCGGCTCACCGAGCACATTGAACATACGCCCGAGCACTTCATCACCGACCGGGACTTCAATCGGCGCTCCGGTATCGATGCAGGTCATGCCGCGGACCAGTCCGTCGGTCGAGGACATTGCGATGCAGCGGATAATGTCATCTCCGATATGCTGTGCAACCTCGGCGGTCATCTCGTGGTCTCCAGCCTCGATCTTGATTGCATTCCGGATGGAAGGCAAGTTCTCCGGCCGGAAGCGGATATCTACGACAGGCCCGATCACCTGTACGATTTTCCCTGTTTCACTCATTCGATTCCCTCCTTACACTGCATTGGAACCACTGACAATCTCCGTGATTTCCTGCGTGATCGCAGCCTGTCTAGCCTTGTTGTATTCCAGCATCAGCGATTCGCTGAGATCATCTGCGTTGTCTGTCGCATTCTTCATCGCTACTCTGCGGCTGCCCTGTTCTGACGTCGTGGACTCCATCCAGTCTGCATAGGCAACATCTTCAATCATCATCGGAATCAGCTGATCCAGAATCGTGATCGGATCCGGTTCAAACAATGTCTCCTGATGTTCGCCAGCCGGTTCTTTCTCATCAAGCTTCGCTTCGCACGGAAGCAGCACGTCTTCAGCAGGCTCGAACTTCATCGTGTTGACGAACTTCGTATACAGAACCTGAACTGTGCCGACTTCTTCGTTCAGATACATCTGAACACCGATCTTCACCTGATCCTTGAGCTTTGCAAAGTCCAGGCGATCAGAGCTGATCGGGGCTTCATTCAGCAGATGGAATCCCTGTTCCTGAAACTGCCGGAACAGCGAAGTGCCTACCAGGATCATCGGATCCTCTGGGTTCAGCGTCTCTCTTGCCATCTTCAGCACTGCCGAGTTATATCCTCCGCAAAGACCCAGATCCGAGCAGAATACGATCGTGAACTTCTTCGGATTCTCTGATTTCCGGGTGATGAATACCTCATCAACGTCCGGATTTCTTGCGACAATCTCATTCACGGTTTCCTGAAGCCTCTCTGAATATTCCCGGTTCGCTTCCATCGCATTGCGCTGCTTGAACAGCTTGGCATTGGCAATCATCTCCATTGCCTTCGTGATCTTGCGCGTGCTGTTGACGGATTTGATGCGGGAACGCAGCGCCTGCTTCGAGGTAGCCATATCAGTTCACTCCTCTGGCAAGATTGAACTGTTCCGTGATTTCCTTCATTCCCTCTGAGATCTTCGCACTCAGCTCATCGCTGAGCTGACCAGTCTTCTCGATCTCATCGATGATCTCCGGATGATTCGCCTTGAAATATGCATGCATCTTGCGTTCAAACGAAGAAACTTCCTCTGTCTTCACCTGATCAAGATACCCGTTCTTCGCAGCAAACAGCGAAAGCACCTGCTCAGCCAGGGACATCGGCTGATACTGAGGCTGCTTCAGCAGCTCGGTGATTCTTGCGCCATGTCCGATGATCTTCTTCGTGCTTGCATCAAGATCTGAACCGAACTGGGCAAAGCTGAGCATTTCATTGTACTGAGCAAGCTCCAGTTTCAGGGAAGAAGAAACCTTCTTCATCGCCTTGGTCTGCGCATTCGAACCGACACGGGAAACCGAAAGACCAGAATCCACTGCCGGCCGGACACCGCTTGCAAACAGATCTGTCTGCAGGAAGATCTGACCATCCGTAATGGAAATGACATTGGTCGGAATATATGCAGAGATATCGCCAGCCTGCGTCTCAATAATCGGCAAAGCCGTCAGAGAACCGCCGCCCAGCTCATCATTCAGCTTCGCAGCCCGCTCCAGCAATCTGGAATGCAGATAGAATACATCGCCCGGATACGCTTCGCGTCCCGGAGGCCTGCGCAGCAGCAAGGACATCGTACGATAAGCAACTGCATGCTTGGACAGATCATCATAAACAATGAGGACATCTTTGCCCTGCTCCATCCATTCCTCACCGATTGCGCACCCTGCATAAGGTGCAATGTACTGCAGCGGAGCGGTCTCAGATGCGCTGGCATCCACGACAACCGTGTAGCTCATTGCATCATTTTCCTTCAGTTTCTGCACCAGCCGTGCAACGGTAGATTCCTTCTGGCCAATGGCAACATAAATGCAGTAAACATTCTTACCCTTCTGATTGATGATCGTATCAATCGCAATCGCCGTCTTGCCGGTTTCACGATCGCCGATAATCAGCTCACGCTGGCCTTTGCCGATCGGGATCATGGAGTCAATGACTTTGAGACCCGTCATCAGCGGCTGATAAACCGAACGTCTCGTCATGACACCCGGCGCAACCCGCTCAATCGGGCGTGTCTTCTCGGTGCGGATTTCTCCCTTGTCATCAATCGGCTGTCCGAGGGCATTCACCACTCTGCCCAGCATCGCATCTCCGACCGGCACCTCGACAATGCGGCCGGTACGTCTTACTTCATCACCTTCTCTGATTCCCACATCACTTCCAAGCAATACGGCACCGATATGATCTTCTTCGAGATTCATGACCATACCCATGACACCATGCGGGAATTCCAGAAGTTCTGAGGACATTGCCTGATCAATGCCCTGGACCATGGCAATTCCGTCACCGACACTGATGACGTAGCCCACATCATCCGAATGAAGCTTTTCATCATAATCCCTGATCTGCTGTTTGATCAGGGAGCTGATCTCTTCCGGTCTGATCTGCTTCATGCCAGTCCTCCTTTCAGCAGGGACTCTCTGAGTCCTTCAATTCTTGTTTTCATTGTTGCATCCGTAACCTGATTTCCGATCCGGACTTTGATTCCGGCAATCAGCTTCGGATCTACCTGATTCTTCAGCACAACCTGCTTTCCGGTCTTCGTCTCAAGAGCTTTGCGGATGCGCATCAGATCTTCTTCGCTCAGCTTTCTTGCGGAAGAAACCACTGCGGTTTCAATCCCAAGCTTTTCGTTGGCAAGAGAGATATAAGCCTGCAGCATCTCATGAAGATAATAGGTTCTTCCTCGATCCACAAGCAGCTCCAGAAAATGGACCATATCCTGATCCAGATAATCCTGGAATATCTTGCGGATCAGAGCCTTCTTCTCTTCTTCCGTCACGCGAACCGCCTGCAGGAACATAAGAAAATCCGGACACTGCTCCAGAACCCCCAGAAGTGCTTCGCAGGCTTCCTTCTTTTCCTTAACAGTTCCCTCATCCTCTGCCAGGCTGAACAGCCCCTGGGCATAACGATTCGCAAGTTCACTCGTCATGGCCGGAAGCTTCCTTTACAAATTCGTCAATTGCCTGACGATCCAGATCCGCACCGCTCTTCTCACTGATCAGCTTGCTGGCAGCAGCCATGGCCACATCAACCATTTCCTTCCGCATGCCTGCATACATCTGTGTGCGTTCCAGCTCAATCTGCTCATGAGCCTTCTGCTTCTCTGCATCTGCTTCTTTCGCAGCCTGAGCAAGAATCTGATCTTTCTCACTCTGCGCTTCTTTCACAGCCGCATTGACAATATCTTCCGCTTTCCCGGAAGCATCGCTGAGCTGCTTTGCCGCAGCTTCGCGGTCACTCTCAGCTTCTCTGCGCGCCGTTTCAGATGCATTCAGGTCTGCCTGCATCTTCTCCGTGCGCTTATCCAGAAATCCGGATACCGACTTCCATAAGAACTTCTTTGCGAGCAGAAACAGGACCAGAGTGCTGCATAACTGTACGATCATCGTCAGGACATTCGGCAAAAGCTTGCCGATGATGTCTACATTTAGCATCGGTCACTCACTCCGATCAGTAGACGAAGATCAGAAGAATAGCGACCAGCAGTCCGTAAATTGCACAAGTCTCAGAAAGAGCAATACCGAGAATCATCGTAGAACGGATCTTGGACTCCGCTTCCGGATTCTTTCCGATTGCATCGCAGGCATGCGCTGCAACTTCACCTTCGCCTCGGCCGGTCATGAAACCTGTCAGAACGGCAATTCCTGCACCGATTGCAACAAGTCCATCTCCTACTGTCTTTCCATCCATAGATTTTTCCTCCTTCAGTTTTATCTATCGATTGCTTTTGCTTCATCCGGCATATCATTGCCGATCAGCACCATCGTAAGCGTAACAAATACCAGCGTCTGTATGAAACCAGAAAACAGATCAAAATAAGCATGCAGCAGCGGTGTCAGCACCGGCGCCATGAAATTGAACACGGAACCAGATGCTCCGAACCACGATGCAATCTGATTGCTGAGCAGCTGCGCACCAACATAGATGAGCTGCATCATAATGCCGCCGCACGTGATATTTCCGAATAGACGCAGCGACATGGAAATCATCGTAGAGAACTTTCCTATAATATTCATCGGCAGCATCACCGGCAGAGGCTCAATGAACGAATGAAAATAAGCCTTCACCCCGCCGTATCTGAACTCCGTAATCTGGATCAGCACCCACGTGATGAACGCCAGCAGCAGCGTGACGCTCAGATTCGCCGTCGGCGACTCCAGCCCGAATAGCGAGATGATATTGGAAAAGAAGATATAAATCCACAATACCAGGATATAAGGAGTCAGTCTCTTTGAAGTTCTGGTTCCGACATTCTGCTCCACGGAATGGAATACGGAATTGCAGCCCAGGATTACCGCTCCCAGGAATCCTTTCGGTTTCTGCATCGGATCCAGCTTATCAATCTTCTTCCCGATCACAACAAATGCAATTCCGAGAAGAATGGTCTCCAGAATAATGACATATACATCTGTCTGCACTGTCAGTTCCATTTCTACTGCTCCTTCTTTCTGCCTGCTGCTGCATCCAGCAGAATGCTGAACTTGATGATCAGCAATCCCAGGGCACACGCAAAGATATTGAATATGCCCGGCAGCTTCGCACATAGTATCAGCACTGCAGCCATGATGGCATAGTGAATTGCAAACGTCCCCATACCAGTCCATCTCCCGGTCTTTCCCTGATGAAGAATCTCTGTCCAGAAAGACTCATTATGCCGATAAAGCAGGATGGAGACTGCTTCTCCCAGAAGAAATCCGAACGCATATGTCCGATCCAGGAGCCCTGTCAGGATCCCGATCCCGGTCAGAATCCAGCAAAGTTTCCAGCTGCGGTCACTCATAACCAAAATCCATTTTACCCATCGTAAAGCGTTTACACAATCTGTATTTTCAAAGTTTCAGCATTTTTCACAAGTGTGAGTGTTCACAACCGTGAATAATCTGAGTTTAACTGGCAATCCGGAATCCATCAATCAACATTACCCCCATTATGTCACCTTGTTTCCGGGAATGCATCAGTGTACGCTTTCACCCGCCGCAATCGCTGAGGCATATTCATGATCTGCGGATACTGAGATCAGAATCATTCTGATTCCTGCCTGTTCCAGGTATGGTCTCAGATACCCTTCCGTATTTACATACGGAGAACCATCTTCCCGATGCAGCGATTCGATCTTCCGCAGATCGGGAGACTGATCCTTCAGAATCGGTGCAAGCACTTTGAACACTGCTTCCTTGACTGCAAACCTCGAGGCATAGAATTCCGCCTTCCTTGCCTGCAGAGATGCCTCCATACGCTCCTTCTCTGTGAAGGTATGCAGGAAGAAAGGATCTTCTTCTCCTCCCTGATCCAGAATCTTCTGGATTCTCGGAATATATACCAGGTCTGTTCCGATTCCTTTCAGCATAGCTTCATCTTATCAGAAACACATCGCTGAAAACTGAAAAAGAGAGAACCCGTCATGAGTTCTCTCTGCTCTGAAACATCTCAGGCAGCTGAAGCCTGATAGATTTTCTCGATGGCTGTCTTCAGGGTCTGATTGAATTCCTCATCTGTCTGCTGCAGGCGCAGATCCTGCGCAAGTGCTCTCGAGAACGAGGCAATCATGCCATGATTCTCGGCAAGCAGCTCACATGCATGCGCCTGTGTATAGCCGCCGGATAATGCGACGACCCTCACAACATGTTTCTCCTGCATCAGATCCTGATAGAAATCCGGGATCGTCGGGATAGTGAGCTTGAAAATCACCTTTGCAGAATCCGGAAGCTTGGCAAGATGCTCAAAGAAGCACTGCTTCAGAAGCTTCTCTGACTCCTCCTTATGAGGATTATGAATGTCTACCTCCGGCTCAATAAACGGCACCATATCATGGCTGCACACCGTCTCCGCAATCTCGAACTGCTGATTCACAACGCTCCGGATTCCGGCTTCATCATAGTCATAGATCACGGAGCGTTCTTTCGTCCCGAAAATATGCCTCTCTGCATGAGCACGTTTCAGGGTATCATCCAGGCCTGGAATAGGTTTCATCATCTTCACATGATCTGCTTCTTCGCCAAGCCCTTTATCGATCTTCAGGATCGGGACAATTCCCTTTACTTCCCAGAGATAGTCACCGGTATACATTCCTTCCACCTTACGGTCCATGGTGTTCTCGAACAGAATTGCTGCAAGAATATGCTCGCTGGTAAAGACAGGACTCGTGATGATTCTGGTTCTCATCTGGTGAACCAGATCAAACATCTCCTCGTCATTATGCCATTCGTCTCCCTTCAGACCATATGCCTTCAATGCTTTCGGCGTTGATCCTCCGGACTGATCCAGTGCGGCAACAAATCCGAGGCCGCTATGCATACGATTCAGCTGTTTCTCATTCATACGGATTCACACCTCCTGATCCATTGTCGTTATAGCACTTTCCCGGCAAAGAATCAGAAGTTTGCTCAGACAGAAAAGGCAGGAATTACTCCTGCCTCGATTCTTCCAGCATTCCGAGCTGCTCCAGGATCCGATTCAGATCATCGGTATCCGTGAAATGAATGCTCAGATTCTTTCCGCTGACAATGACCTTCGTTCCCAGCCTGCTGCTCATGCGGCTTTCCAGATCCAGAATCATCGGATCCTTATCCGGTTCCTTTTTCTTATGAACCTTAGCTTGATCACCCTGCAGCTGCTTCACATAAGCCTCTGCTTCCCGGACACTCATCTTCTTTTTCAGAATGACCTGAGCAGCTTCATACATCTGATCCTCCGAGCCAAGGCTCAATAGCGGTCTTACATGCCCCATCGTCAGCTTGCGGGCAGTCACCATCTCCTGCACTGGCTGGGGCAGTTTCAGCAGTCTCAGCATATTGGCACAGTATTCTCTCGATTTGCCAACCCGCTCAGCAAGCTTTTCCTGGGTATAGCCAAGCCGGCGGATCAGTGAATCAAACGCCGCGGCTTCTTCCATCGGATTAAGGTTCTCACGCTGAATATTTTCCAGCAGAGAAATCTCCATCATCTGATCTTCCGTGAAGTCCACTGAGATCGCAGGCACTGTTTCAAGACCGGCAATCTTTGCTGCTCTCAATCTTCGTTCTCCGGCAATCAGCTCATAGCCCTGAACGCTCTTGCGCACCAGCAGCGGCGAGAAGATGCCATGGAGCTTGATGGAATCAGCGAGTTCATTCAGCGCTTTTTCATCAAATTCCTTCCGCGGCTGATACGGATTCGGACGGATTTCTCCGACCGGAATCTCCACTTCTTTTCTGCCTGGTGCTTCCGTCGCATTGTTCTGGATATCATCCAGGAACTTTTCCACATCATGACCGAATATCGAGTCCAGACCTCTTCCGAGAGCAGGTTCCTTCTTCCTGTCTTTCGCCATCAGTGTCCTCCCTTCTCATTCTGGGCAATCACTTCCTGAACCAGGCTGATATATGCTTTCGCACCTTCTGAACGCGTATCATACTCAAAAATACTCTGGCCTCTGGAAGGAGCTTCACTCAGCCTGACATTCCGGGGAATATACGTCCGGTATACCTTTTCCTTGAAATATTTCCGGACTTCCTGCTGCACTTCCACGCTCAGCTTCGTGCGCACATCAAACATCGTCAGCAGCACTCCTTCAATCGAAAGATGCGGATTCCAGAGCTTCTGCACCAGACGGATCGTGCTCAATAGCTGCGTCAGTCCTTCCAGTGCAAAATATTCGCACTGCACCGGAATCATAACCGAATCTGCTGCCGTCAAAGCATTCGTATTCAGAAGACCAAGGCTTGGCGGGCAGTCGATGATGATGTAATCATACTGATCTTTCACCTCATCCAGCTTCTTCTTCAGAAGGTTCTCTCTGCCTACCGTATATTCCGAACTCGCCATCTCCACATCCGCACCGGATAGATCAATGGTCGCCGGCAGAAGATCCAGCGGCGGCATATCCAGATGCACTACGGCATCGCTCACGCGATCATTGCCCATCAGAACCTGATACACCGAATGGTTCCGGTCGAACCCTGTCCTGACTGCGCCGATGCCATTGCTTGCATTGCCCTGCGGGTCAAAATCCACCAGAAGCACCTTCTTATTCACATAGGACATCCCGGCACTGACGTTGATGCTGGTAGTGGTCTTGCCGACTCCGCCTTTCTGGTTGGCAACCGCAATAATCTTTCCCATAACACTTTCCCCTTATTCATTACCTGGGGAACCGCACGATGATGCGGACGTCCGTACTGGTTTCTTCCGTCTCCGTAACGACATCGATTCCCATTTTCCTGATCATGCTCACGCATTTGTTCACCGAGTTGACCCCGATCTGGATATTTCTCGTAAATCCTCTGGTCTTCTGACGCCTGTGCGTTCTGGAAGGACCTGCCACCTTTTCTACATAAGCTTCTGTCTGCCTGACATTGAGACCATGTTCCTCTACATAGCGGTATGCATTGGTCTGCTTCTCTGCGGGCAATGCAAGCAATGCCCTGGCATGGCGCTCTGAAAGCTTCCGGTCAGCCACCGCATCCTGGACTTCCTGCGGAAGATTCAGAAGCCGGATCTTGTTTGCAACAGAGGACTGGGATTTCCCGACCCTCTCGGCAACCTGTTCCTGCGTGAGACCTGCCTGCCGCATGATCTGCACATAAGCCTTCGCTTCTTCCACCGCCGTCAGATCTTCCCGCTGGATATTCTCCACCAATGCCATCTCGGCGGCCTGGTTTTCATCCGGAGACAGAATATAGCACGGAATCTCTTTCATGTCAGCAAGCTGGCATGCCCGCCATCTCCTCTCTCCGGCGATAATCTCATATCCTTCTTCGGTCTGTCTCACCGTGATCGGCGTGATCAGACCATTCTGCTGAATCGAAGCACTGAGCTCCTTGATCGCTTCTTCATCAAAGCGGACTCTTGGCTGATAGCGGGATGGACGAATCTCACTCACCGGCAGACTGACAACCTGACCAGTCCGGCTCTTATCGAAGAAGTCAAACAGATTCTTTCTTGCCATAACTGCTCTCCATCAAAGCGGATTCTTATGAATCCGGGCATAAGGACGCGGATACTCTGCCGGGGTGCTCTTCACTTTCCGGTAAATCAGATTCGTGCGCAGATCCCCTGATTCCAGAGAAGCATCAGCAATCTTCTCATTTTCTGCACCAAGCACAGAAATCGCATGTTTCGCTTCTTCTGCTTCTTCTCTTCCCCGGCTCCCTTTCATCGCAATGAAAAGACCATTCTTCTTCAGAAGCGGAATGCACAATTCCGCTAAGATCGGAAGCGATGCCACTGCTCTTGCCGTAACGGCATCAAAGGATTCCCGATGCTTTCGGGCATAGTCTTCTGCCCGTTCATTCGCCGTGATGACATTCCTCAGCTTCAGCCGGGAAATAACTTCATTCAGAAAGACAACTCGTTTCCCGGTCGGTTCCAGCAGAACCAGTTTCAGATCCGGACGCGCAATCGCCCAGACGATGCCTGGAAATCCTGCTCCGCTCCCCACATCGCATACCGTGCCATGGATCTCTGCCTCACTTAACGGAATCAGACAGTCCAGAAAATGTTTCTGATAAACCTCTTCCGGCTCAGTGATTGCAGTCAGATTCATCTTTTCATTCCATTCCCTGAGAAGAACTGCGTCCAGACTGAGCTGTCCAAGCATCTCCTCTGTCAGAGAGATCCCGAGCTCTCCTGCCTTCTGACGCAATTCTTCCAGAGTCATGAATTCACCTCACAGTACAGACATTCTACAACGATTATTTCCCGGGTGAAAGACATCAGCGGGACGAAATGTAATTTTTTATGTGGACAATTTCATTTTCCACAATTTCTTCTGTTTCCTTGGTTGGCGCCCAAAGGGAAGAATAGCTGTAATAAACCACGCCATTGCAGCCATACGTATCCAGAGCCATCGCTGTCTGACGCTCAAGCATATCATCATTCGCGACCCACTCCTGGTTTGCCTTCTTGCTGCCAAGATCGTACTTTTCACCGATACTGTATGCGGCAAGTCCCGGCATCAGAACCACATTGGTTCCTGCCGTGATCGTCAGCCATTCCTGAAGCGTTGCTTCATAAGGCTTCAGCGGATGCAGGAATCCCCAGTAGATCTGAGGAATCAGATAATCCACCGTTCCCTGTGCCACCCAGTCTTCCGGATAAGCATAATAAAGAGAATGATTGTTCTCATTATTTCCTGCCGGAGAAATTCCGAAGCGGATCGAAGGATTAACTCCTTTCACTGCATCATGTATTTCCTTGACCAGCTGATCCACATTCGAAACCCTGAATGCTTCCAGAGTCAGATCCGGATGATCTTTCTGAGCCGCTGAATACACATAGGCATCAAACTTCTTCTCGGTTCCGGAAGGATAGAAATAATCATCCATATGGATGCCATCCAGCTCATACTTCGACAGCAGTTCCTGCACCACGGAGACAATCAGCTGTCTGACTTCCGGATAAGCCGGATTCAGATACCATCTGCCGGATACCGGGCGGACTCGTTCATTGTTCTCCTCAATCCACCCCCTGATGGGATTATTTCCCGTCAGCAGATCTTCTTCTCCGACTGCCACAGACCGCATCGGGTTGATCCAGGCCTCTGCATGCATCCCTGCCTCATGAACATACTCCAGAAAGATCGCCAGCGGATCATAGGAAGTGTCAGGCATATATCTGCTGCGCGGATAGATTTCCGAATCATACAGAGCATCCGTAAAAGCAACCGCATGAATATAGATGGTATTGATGCCAAGATCCTGCATGTTCCGGACCGCTGCTTCAGCGGTAGCCCGGAAGGCGGTTTCATCCTCATCCGCACAGAGCGATCGATATTCGATGTATGACCACCACACCCCATATTCCGGCGAATGATTCAGCGGTTCATAAGCAGCACTGACAGCCGGCATCGGCGTCGGTGTGCTTTCTAGAGAGGCAGAAGGAGAGGCACTCGCCGTTTCTGCAGCCTCCGGACTGCATCCAGAGAGCAGAAGAAAGCTGCAAAGAAGCAGCTTTCTCAGGGGTCCTTTATGCTTCATCGGTAATCAGCTCCGCATTCGGCAATGTTTCAATCCAGTCGCAGAATGCCCGCCATTCCGGAAGACGATGATTGCGCCGCTGCGCATAGATCGTCCGAAGCTGCCGATAGCTCGTCGTCATGCGGGCAGTCATCTTGAATCCATCCGGATTGGAATACATGATCTCCAGATACTGCTGATTGGCAAGATCCTTGAGCGTGGACACATCCTTGCCCTCCTTGCTCAGCTTCTGAATATCTGACTGCAGCTCATTGTAAGCCTTTGTCTTTTCCTTCATGATCTCGATGATGCGCGGATCCACGTATTCAATATAAGCAGAATCCAGATCAAACTTCGTGATCCGATGCAGGGAAGACTGGCTGCTGACAAGTGTCAGAAAATGATATCGTTCTGCATCCTTCCATGCTTTATTCGTCAATGTCAGATCAAACTGAACGATCACTCCATTCAGAAAACTGTCTCTGCCGGCTTTGACATCCGCCAGGCGGAGATTCCGTTCTGCAACTTCATCATACTTTTCCGGAAGATCTGACAGGCCTTCACTTCCCTTCACAGACTCTTCCAGCCCATAAATGCAGACAGAAGAAACAACATCCTGATATCTCATGAATTCACAGCTCCTTTTCCCTGCCGGATCGCAATTGCAAGCACTGCCAGATCCGCCGGATTCACTCCGCTGATCCGGGAAGCCTGGCCCATTGTCTCCGGCTTGTATTTCATCAGTTTCTGTCTTCCTTCAATGGAAAGATTCTCTACTTCCTCATAATGGAAATTCACGCCAAGCTTCTGAGAATCCATCGCTGCAATCTTTTTCGCTTCCCGCTCTGCCTTTGCAATATAGCCTTCATATTTGATCTCGATATCCGCCTTCTGAGCAGTCCGCTCATCCGGGCTTTCACCAAGACATTCCAGCAATTCTCTGCTGGTTACCCCAGGACGCTTCACGAGCTTTTCAGCATTTTCGCCCACATGACCTTCAGGCTCATATCCTTTCTCTTTCAGATATTCCATGACCTTCGGATCATCGAGCTCTACCGTCAGATCTGATAGATGATCTCTCAGTTCTTTCAGCTTTGCCTGTTTCTGCAGATACGCATCATGACGTTCTTCACTGATCAGTCCGGTCTCATAGCCTTTCTCAATCAGCCGCTGCTCTGCATTGTCATGCCGCAGCAGCAGCCGGAATTCTGCTCTTGAAGTCAGCAGACGATACGGTTCCAGCGTTCCCTTAGTTGTCAGATCATCTGCCAGGACACCGATATAAGCTTCCTGTCTGCCGAGGATCAGAGGTTCTTTGCCTTCCAGCTTTCTTGCTGCATTGATACCTGCAAGAATTCCCTGTCCGGCTGCTTCTTCATAACCGGAAGTTCCATTCACCTGACCTGCCGTAAACAGATTCTCAATATACTTATTTTCAAATGACGGCTTCATCTGAATCGGATCAACCGCATCATATTCAATCGCATAAGCATATTTTTTGATCACGCAATGCTCAAACCCAGGCAGTGTATGCGTCATGCGCTCCTGAACGTCTCTGGGCAGAGAGGTAGAAAAACCCTGCACATACGTCGTATCCAGAGACATGCTTTCCGGTTCCAGGAATAGCAGATGCCGCGGCTTATCTTTGAAACGGACCAGCTTGTCTTCAATCGAAGGGCAATATCTCGGTCCCACTCCCTTCACAACGCCGGAATACATCGAAGACTTATTCAGATTCGACAGAATGATCTCATGAGTTTCCGGAGTCGTCCATGTCATGTAGCAAGGTACCTGCTCACTGAATGGCCGGATGTGCTCCGTCGTCTCGCTGAATGCCAGGAACGCATCTGTTCCCGGCTCTAGTTTTGTCTTCGAAAAATCAATCGAAGCAGTCAGCACTCTCGGAGGAGTACCGGTCTTGAGACGGAACGTGCGCAGTCCTGCATCCCGCAGGGACTGCGAAAGCTCATTGGTCGTCTCTTCGCGATCCGGACCGCCTGGCGTAACTTCTGCACTGATCATATTCAAGCCGGCCATGTACGTGCCAGTCGTCAGAATCACGATATCAGCACTGATGATACTTCCATCTTTCAGCGTGACTCCCGTCACTCGGCTGTCCTTCACATTGAGCCGCACTGCCATTCCGGCCATCACGGTCAGATTCTTCTGATGAAGGCACACGTCCTGCATCATCGCTTTATACGCAATCTTATCCGACTGCACCCGCAATGCACGGACCCCTGGTCCCTTTGCACTGTTCAGCATCTTGAACTGCAGTGCAGTACGGTCTGCCGTAATCGGCATCTGCCCGCCAAGCGCATCAATCTCGCGTACGACGATCCCTTTCGCAGGACCTCCTACCGAAGGATTGCATGGCATTTTTCCGATATTCTCAATACTCAGCGTCAGCATCAGTGTCCGATGCCCCAGCCGTGCACAGGCAAGAGCTGCTTCAATTCCCGCATGGCCCCCGCCGATCACAATTACCTGATATTCATTCTTCATGGTTCAGCTCTTCCAGGAAAGACTCCAGTTCCGGATGGCTCTCTTCTTCCAGAACCCGGAACTCCGTCTTCGGTATCCGCAGCTTCTCAGCTGAGATCCGCAGTCTATAATACGTCACTCTTCCCAGGAATTCGAGCAGCCGCTGAGAGTGATCTTTCGCCTGTGATACAAAAGGCAGTGCAACAATCATCTTCTTCTCATCAATGCGGATCAGATCCGTATGACTTCCCCGGATCCGCTCAAACTCCTTCTGCTCTTCCAGATACTTTCTCGAAAGACTCCTGGCTTTCGATTCTTCTGATCTGGTCAGAACCGGATCATGGATCTCGGAATGGAGGAAAGCCATCTGCTGACGCAGTTCATCCTTGCGGAAAATTGTTTCCCGTTCCCGGCTCTGGGAACTGGACCATACGTCAATTCCGATCTTCTCTGCTTCCTGCAGAATCCGGACGGTAACAGATGGATCATCCTGATCCAGATACGTGAAGCTTTCCAGCTTGTCATTGATCGAAATGCCGATGTCCTTCGGATAAACTGGTTCCAGAAAGAACACGACATCCGTCAGATAAAGACCGGTCATCTTTTCCGGAACTTTATGATCTCTGGACGCCTTCTCGATGGTCCTCTGCATATCCTGCAGATTGTCATATCCATTCAGCGTACCGTAACGGTTCCACATCTGCTTCAGATTCAGCATATGCATGCTGTCAAAATGCGCATATCCGACCAGTCCCTTTTTCTTTCCCCGCAACCCGCGGGCATAGAAAAACAGCAGATCTCCCTTATGAAAATCTGAAAAACCGGTCCGTGCAGAAAGCCGCCAGAAATTGATATTGCGGCTTCCGCAAAGACGATGGTATTCAATCATTTTCTGATCAGTCGCATACGCAATGGAACTCATTCCTTACCTCTGATTCTCAGAAAATACCGTAGCTGTTTCCGTTCTCATCAATTCCCATATGAACTGCTGCCGGATCTTTCGGGAGTCCCGGCATCGTCAGAATGGAACCCGTATAAGCAACTATGAAACCAGCACCTTTAGAAATAGACAGATCTCTGACATGAATGACAAACCCTGATGGTCTGCCCTTGAGATCCGGATTATCACTTAGCGAAGACTGTGTCTTGGCCATGCATATCGGCAGATGATCCCATCCCTGTTCCTTGTAGAATGCAATCTTTTCCTTCGCTTCGGAAGAGAACTCAGCCCCATCTGCACCATAGATCTTCTGCGCAATCAGAGCAATCTTATTCTCGATGGAATCATTCACATCATACAACGGAGCAAACGCATTCTCTTCTTTGCATAGTTCCGCCACATGCGCAGCAAGCTCTTTCGTTCCTTCGCCGCCTTCTGCCCAGCCATCAGACTCTTCGACCGGGAAACCCTTTTCCCTGCACCAGTTCAGAAGCGCATCCACTTCTGCCGGAGTGTCTTTCGCAAACTTGTTGATTGCTACAATGAATGGCACATGATACTGGCGAATGCTGTCGATATGCTTCTCGAGATTCCCAGCACCTGCAAGCATGGCTTCGACATTTTCTTTTTCCAGATCTTCCTGAGCAACCCCGCCATGCATCTTCAGAGCTCTGATCGTCGCAACAATCACCACCGCATCTGGCTTGAGACCAGCTGTGCGGCACTTGATATCGAAAAACTTCTCTGCACCCAGATCTGCTCCGAATCCTGCTTCAGTGACCACATAGTCTGCAAGTTTCAGAGCCGTTTTCGTCGCAATGATGGAATTGCAGCCATGAGCAATATTGGCAAAAGGCCCGCCATGAATCAGAACCGGAGTATGCTCCAGCGTCTGGACCAGGTTCGGCTTGATTGCTTCTTTCATGACTACTGCTGCAGCCCCGTCAACCTTCAGATCCTTTACTGTTACCGGCTTATGATCATATGTGTATGCTACGATGCATCTGCCAATGCGATCCTGAAAATCCTTCAGGTTTTCAGACAGGCAGAGAACCGCCATGACTTCGGTCGCAACCGTGATCACGAAATGATCTCGGCGTTCAACTCCATTCGTCTTCTTATTCTGCGCAATCGTGATATCACGAAGAGTGCGGTCATTCATATCCATGCATCTCTTCCATACCACCTGCTCGGGATCAATGTTCAGTTCATTTCCCTGATAGATGCTGTTATCCAGCACCGCTGCAATGAGATTATTGCACGTCGTGATTGCATGCATGTCTCCGGTGAAGTGAAGATTGATCTCCTCCATCGGAACAACCTGTGCATAGCCTCCTCCTGCTGCACCGCCTTTGAGGCCGAATACCGGACCGAGAGATGGTTCACGCAGACAAGCCATTGCTTTCTTCCCGATTTTCGAAAGACCATCAGCCAGACCGATCGTAGTTGTAGATTTTCCTTCACCAGCTTTCGTCGGCGTGATTGCAGTGACGAGGATCAGCTTTCCATCAGGACGGGAGCCGATTTCTTCATGAATCTTCAGAGAGATCTTCGCCTTATCATTTCCATAGGGTTCCAGATACTTCCGGTCGATCCCTGCACGATCTGCAATCGTGAAGATATCTTCCAGTTCAGCTGCCTGTGCAATTTTCAGATCATTGTTCATAACTCAGCTCCCTTTCTTTCCTTACATTTTTCTGCGATCAGACAGCGCATGACTCAGCGTCATCTCATCCGCGTAATCCAGCATTCCCCCGGCTGGCAGACCGTGGGCAATTCTTGTTACCAGTACACCCGGGCACTTCTGCTTCAGAAGACGATCCAGATACATTGCCGTAGTTTCTCCATCCATCGTTGCATTGGTAGCGATGATCACTTCCTCTGCATGCATGGCACGCTCCACGAGCGAATCCAGGTTCAGATCCTCCGGCATGATTCCCTTGGTAGAAGAAATCAATCCATTCAGCACATGATAGACTCCGTGATATTCCCCCGCATTCTCCATGGCGATAACATCCTTCGGAGACTGAACCACAAAGATCTGACTGTGATTCCGTTCCGGATCACTGCAGATCGAACATTCTTCTCCTTCTGAAAGATTTCCGCAGATCCTGCAATGATGCAGTTTCTCCTTCACATCAATCAGTGCTTCAGCAAACTCTCTGACCTGTGCCTCATCCATCTCGCTGGTCAGCAGCGCGTACCGCTCTGCAGTCTTTGCACCGACTCCAGGGAGTTTCCGGAAACATTCAATCAGTTTTTCCAGACTAGCCGGATACATTCCTTACATCCCCGGCATGCGCACGCCCTGTGTTACAGAGCCCATCTTTGCTTCGCGATCTGCTTTAGCCTTTGCCTGAGCATCATTGACCGCAAGCATGATCATATCCTGGAGCATCTCTTTGTTTTCCTTATCCAGAAGATCTTCATCAACAGAAACTTCAGTCACCTCATTCTTCCCATTGACTCTGACTTCGACCCCATTGTTTTTTCCTTCATAGATTGTTGCGTCCAGCTCTTCTTCAATCTTTGCAAGCTTGCGCTGCATCTGCTGCGCCTGCTGCATCAGTCTCTGCATATCCATTTTTATTTTTCTCCTTCTATGATTTCCACATTTTCTGCTCCGAATAATCTGATCGTCTTTTCTTCCGGAGTCAGTTCTTTTTCTTCTGTCTTTTCAGGTTCTTCATAACGATGGATCACCATCGCTTCCGGAAGATCTCCACTCCTCATCAGTGAAGCAAAATGACTTTTTACTTCATCATAAAGATCAGATGATGCTGCAAAAGGCATCTTATCAATCCCGTTTGATTTCAGATATTCATAGAACCCGCGATTGAAATCTGATTCAGAAATCTGATTCACCACTGCCTGAGTTCTGCAGATAAACAGAATCCGATCCGTACCCGAAGCACCTAGCTCACACTGGCGCAGCACTCCGATATATCGATTCATCTGGACCCCGCCTGTCAGTCTTTTCAGATTCTCATCATCTGCTTTCTTATCTGCCTTCGTGCAGGAAACAAGGAAAGCCGTCAGATGATCCAGGTCCAGCAATTCAATTTTCTTTCCGGAATCGCTCCTGGAAACTTGTTCTGGTTTTTCTTCTTCAGGCTGAATTGTGACAGTTTCCTTAACGGCATCTGTATGCATGCTTGCATGTATGCTCACCGGCCTTGTCTCTTCCTTCAATGCTGGTTCATAAGGTTTTTCCATGCCTGTTTCAGAAGCAGTCATGAGTTCCATGCATGCAATCTCAAATACCTGTGCAGTATTCTGAGCATTGCGATACTGATTCTGAGCATCCATCAGTGTACGGATCATATCCAGCAGCTCTCTGGAGGAATGCCCTTCCGTCACGTGACGAGCCTGCTGTTCCGTCAGCACATGAAGCAGCGATGCGTCAGAAGTATAGTTCCATATTACGCCGTCTTTCAGAGCACTGATCAGATCAGAAGTCAGACGTTTCAGGTCTATTCCATGCTGTTCTGCATTCGTTATCCGATTCAGTACTCCGGCAAGATTCTTTGCAAAGACATCATCCAGCAGACCGATCTTTTCCTCGGAAGAGGCAAGTCCGTAGATTTCATCAATGGATTCTTCGGTGATGTTATCTGCAGAATACGATGCTGCCTGTTCAAGAATACTCAGAGCATCACGCATTCCGCCATCTGACAGCTCAGCTATCTTTTCTGCAGCATTCTGATCAAGGTGAAATTTCTCTTTTGAGGCAATATCAAGCAGATGATCTCTGATCAGAACCGTATCAACCTTGGAGAAATCAAACCTCTGACATCTGGAAATGATTGTGTTGATCAGCTTCTGAGGATCTGTAGTAGCCAGAATGAAGATCACATGTTCCGGCGGTTCTTCCAGGGTTTTCAGCAATGCCGACGCTGCACTGGTACTCAGCTGATGAACCTCATCGATGATATACACTTTATGCTTGCCCATCATCGGTGCAAGCCGCGACCGTTCAATCAGGTCTCTGATATCTTCTACATGCGTTTCATTTGCCGCATTGATTTCAATAATATCAGGGTGCGTTCCTTCCATTGCCGCTTTGCAGTCTTCACAATGTCCGCATGGTGCCTCAGCAGGATTCTCGCAGTTCACTGCTCGCGCAAGCAAGCGCGCCATCGTTGTCTTTCCAGTACCGCGAGGACCGCAGAACAGGTACGCATGACCAACTTTGTTTTCTTTCAGCGCATTCTTGATGGAACGTACCACATATTCCTGGCCAACGACTTCATCAAACGTCTGAGAACGATATTTCTGATACAATGCCAAACGACTCATGGAATTCCTCACAAACTAATACAATTATAACAAAATCCCGTACACATAAACGGCACGGGATATATAGTTATTCAGCGTTTCTGAATTCATTTCTGTCTCTCTTCTTCTTCTTTCTTTTTTCACGAAAGAAATCAGAGAGAATCGTGGAACACTCTTCCTGCAGAATGCCGGAATGAATCTCCCTCGGATAAGTTCCGATATGCCGGATCATCTTGATCTGCACAAGCGAATCCACTGTTCCTCCCTTCGGATCCGGAGTTCCATAATATAATGCATGTATTCTGGAAAGACCGATGACACCGGTGCACATCATGCATGGTTCCAGAGTCACGTAAAGGTCACAATCATCCAGGCACCAGGTTTTGAGCTTTGCAGAAGCTTTTCTGATTGCAAGCATCTCTGCATGAGCATCAGCCTTCTGATTTTTCTCTCTCAGATTATGAGCGCGTGAAATCACTTTGCCATCACGGACTATCACAGCCCCAACCGGGACTTCATCAATTGCTCTGGCTTTCTCCGCTTCCCGGAGTGCCAGTCTCATATAATCTTCTGGAGTTTTATCTTTCATAGAAATAAAAAGCGGTACACGCAGACATAAGTAGGTATGGCTGCTTCCTTCCGGACCTGACCAGGTTGTATACCATGTCTGCTGTACCAAAGTGATTATACCCAAAACGCTGTCATTCATCAACTTCCAGAAAGCCCTGTATTGCTGGCTCCAGAAACCGCATAATCAAGCCATATTCTGACGCTCTATGCTGAAATGCACGTTTTCCACGATTGAAATTATCATTTACGTATCATTGCCTGTCTCATTTTCGCTCAGAGGCTATTTCAGCATTCAATTCAGATCATGTTTTCTTGCCTGATTTGCTGACTGATGCAGATTTCTGAAGACCTCTTCTGAGTTCTTCGAGGATTCAGTTCGTAATCCATTCATGAAGAATTCCATACATCTCTCGAATCCAGTAGGATGGAAGAACATACCATGGAGTCCGAGAGCCAAGCAATTCATAATCCATCTGATAGCGCCTTGCGAGATATCCTGCACGATACAGATGAAAGTCGGAAGTAACAATCAGGACCGAAGGATTCAGTAAATTGTTCTTAAGAACCTCCTTTGAGTATGCGATATTCTCTCTGGTTGAATGTGATTGATCTTCCAGCCAGATGCGTTCAGGTTCGATTCCATGAGCGATCAGATATTCCTGCATGGACTGTGCTTCGGTATATCCTCCCTGATCATCCAGACCCCCTGAAACAATGATTGATGAATCCGAATGATCTTTGAGGTATTTCAGCGCTGTGTTCAATCTCTCTCTCATCACATCTGATGGCCTCCCGTCATCATTGACTCCGCTTCCCAGAATTATTACAGTACGGTTCTGATTGCTGTAATTGCTTCGGGAGGATAGTATCATCCCGCTAGTAATGACTGCCAGGGATAGTATCGCTGTGATTGCTATATATATGGTGTAACGGAGAACACAGTCCCTTCTGCTCTGATGTCTGGTGTTCCATTTCCTTATTCTTTCACGGTTTTTCACTACACAGAATATCAGAACTGAAATTATCAGGCCTGTATTGGTTCCTATATTCCAGTATCCTAATCCTTCTGTACATAGAAACCACATGATTCCAAACAGACTCGCTATTTCCAGTATCTTCATAGTTTTCAATTGATTGTTTCACGTGAAACAATTGTTCTGATTCTTTATTATTATATCTTCCATTTTCAATAAAAAAGACAGGAGTCTGACTCTCCTGTCCTCGTAGGGAAGAACTCTGAAGATTACAGAGTGTTCTTCTTGTCTTTTTTAGGGACCAGAACTTCCTGTCCGCCCATGTAAGGACGAAGCGGTTCCGGAATTCTGACAGTCCCATCAGCCTGAAGGTTATTCTCAAAGAAAGCAATCAGCATTCTAGGCGGAGCGACAACTGTGTTATTCAGTGTATGAGCGAAGTAGTTGCCCTTCTCTCCTTTGATACGGATGCCCAGTCTTCTAGCTTGAGCATCTCCGAGATTCGAGCAGCTTCCAACCTCGAAGTACTTTTTCTGACGCGGAGACCATGCTTCAACATCGCAGCTCTTGACTTTAAGATCAGCAAGATCACCTGAGCAGCATTCCAGGGTGCGGACCGGAATATCAAGAGAACGGAAAAAGTCTACACTGTTATGCCAGAGTTCATCATAGTATTTCTTGGAATCTTCCGGCTCACAGACAATTACCATTTCCTGTTTTTCGAACTGATGAACACGGTACAGCCCTCTTTCTTCGATGCCATGTGCACCAACTTCCTTTCGGAAGCACGGACTGTAAGAAGTGAGTTTATAAGGGAGATGATCTTTCTTCAGAGTCCGATTCATGAAACGCCCGATCATCGAATGCTCGGAAGTTCCGATCAGATAAAGATCTTCCCCTTCGATCTTATACATCATGTTCTGCATTTCCGAGAAAGACATGACGCCATTGACCACATTGCCATGAATCATGAATGGAGGAATAAAATACGTATATCCCCTGTTAATCATAAAGTCACGCGCATAGCTCAGAATTGAGGAATGAAGACGCGCAACATCACCCATCAGATAGTAGAAGCCATTTCCGGATGTTTCTCTTGCGCTATCCAGATCAAGTCCATCCAGAGCTTCCAGAATATCCGTATGATAAGGAATCTCAAAGTCCGGTACGACAGGATCACCGAAACGTTCAATTTCTACATTTTCAGAATCATCTTTTCCGATCGGAACAGATGGATCGATGATGTTCGGGATCACCATCATTCTCTTTCTGATCTCATCCTGAAGCTTTTCCTCGCTGTCTTCCAGATCCTGAAGTTCCTTTTCAAGATCCTTAACTTTCTGCTTAGCTGCTTCAGCTTCTTCTTTCTTTCCTTCACGCATCAGAAGTCCGATTTCCTTGGAGATCCGGTTCCTGTCGCCGCGAAGTGCATCTCCTCTGGTCTTTGCATCCCGGAACTGCTTATCAAATTCAGCAACTTCATCAACCAATGGAAGTTTTTCATCCTGGAACTTCTTACGGATATTTTCTTTCACGAGTTCCGGATTCTCTCGAATAAGCTTGATGTCAATCATATAGTCCTCCTGAAAAATAAAAAACACCATCCGATAAGGGACGATGTGTTGATCGCGGTACCACCCTATTTGCCCGAAATGTTTCACGTGAAACATTTCGAACCACTCATAACTGGCAGATAACGGCTGCCGCCGGAAAGGATTGGTTTCACTCCGGGAAGGATTTCATTCCGATATTTATCAGCTCACATCAGCCGCTGACTTTCTGAAAGAATACCAGGAAACTACTTGTTCCCATCATTGTTTATGGCTTCATTTAAGCATCGGCAAGCAGGTTTGTCAAGGTCTGGAGAAAGATGCTATCATGTACCAGAAAGCAGGTAATCTCATTGAAAAAACAGTTCAAATTCATACTTGCAGTAATTCTATTTCTAAGTGGATGTTCCAGGCAGATCAGCGCCTCAGAAACAGATAGCCAGAGCGATTATTATGGCCCGATTGTAAGTCAGGATACCAGGACAGATGAAGAAAAAGAACTGGAAATGATCCAGAACTGCATTGCTGATTATCAGGCAGATACGATCACAGACGCAGAAGAACGCCTGGAAAACCAGGGAATCCATTTCCCGAATCTTCCCCTCGAGCTCGACTCGCTTCCTGAAATCACCTCTCTGAATGACCTTACACAAGTAGAGGTAGATTCTTCCATCAGCAACATCTATTACACAGGCATGTACCTGGTAAACGATAAATATCAGGTATATTTCATGATTTATAATCCTTCCGGCGGAAGCTTCTGGCTCAACGGAGGAATTCAGTTTGAAATAGATCCTTCTCTGGTAATGGCAGATGATCCTCAGTATTCAGAATACCGTAGTGCACTGAAAGATCTTCTTGCCCAAGAAAATGATGTTCTCTGCTGGCTGATGGGAATCAATGTAACGGTCTCGGAAGAGGAAGGCCCCGCAGAAGGATACCATGAAGTTCTTGCAATGGGGGACAATAACCCGAGAACGATTGATGATGTCAAAGCGATCGCAGAGAAAGTATTTACGCAGGACTATCTGGAACAGAACTACTATCCAGCCGCATTCGATCGTGATAGCTCAACCTTTCTGGAGCAGAACGGAAAATTATACTGTGCAGATACCATTATTTCTGAACAGAAGTCTTCTTATTCCCTCAATCCAAGCTACATTATTGCCGCAAAAGAGGACAATGGCATCATACAGCTGGACATGCTTGCAGATGTAAACGGGGAAGTGCAGCCGATCATCCACCGTGTGCAGCTTGCACGCATAGATGGAGGATTCCGCCTGCCGGAAGTATACTGAGCAGAAACAGGCTTCAAAATAACATTTTCTGAATATACGTAATAATAAAAAATGGTTTTATTTCTCCCTGGATGCATGGATGAAAAGAAATGCATGCTATAATGTCAGCACAAAAAGACGCCCTAAGGGAAGCGTCGATGGAGAACAATATGCCAAGAAAAAAGAACACTTATGAAAAGAAACTGGATTACAACAATGCGTACAACCGCGAGAATTACCGTTCTTTCTCCATCCGCTACAGCAAGGACTCGGAGAAGAAGATCATCAGCTGGCTTGAGAAGCAGCCGGGGGTTAAGGCCTACATCACGGATCTGATCCTGGCAGACATGGAAGCTGCCAAAGCTAAGAAAGCTAAAAAGGCAGCTGTCAGAAAAGCAGCAAAGTAATTACAATGATTCTGACTGCAGGAGAAAGAACAGATATTGTTCAGTACTATACTCCATGGTTCATGAATCGTCTTCATGAGGGCTTCGTAGATGTACGAAACCCTTTTTATCCAAAACGGGTAAATCGATACCAGATCAATCCGGATATTGTAGATACCATCGTATTCTGTTCCAAAAACTATACGCCGATTCTTCCCTTCCTTCCGGAAATACAGAGTCAGTACCCTGTTTATTGCTTCTATACCATAACTGCTTATGGAAGAGATATCGAACCGAATGTTCCCTCGGTAAAAGCTTCAGTCAATACCTTCCGAAGACTATCAGAGATTGTCGGGAAGAAACGCACCGCCTGGCGTTATGATCCGGTCATGCTCTATGGCCCTTATACTGTCGAATCCCATCTGAGGCAGTTCAATGAACTGGCTTCGGCACTGTCGCCTTTCACTTCCAGATGCATTTTCTCATTTGTCTATCTGTATGAAAAACTGAAGGAAACCTTTCCGGATCTGAAGCCAGTCTCCAGGAAAGACCGGATGATTCTTGCAGAGGGGTTCGGGAAAATAGCAGCCTCCTATGGAATGACAATTTCAACCTGCGGAGATATGGATGACTATACGAAGTATGGAATCATGAAAAGCGGCTGCCTCAGCACAGAAATCCTGAACGAAGCGGAAGATATTCCTCTGAAACAGATTCCCTGCCACAACGCAAGACCGGGAACTGGCTGTACTTGCATTGATCAGCGGGCGATCGGTGCCTATGATACATGCCCGAATGGATGCAGATACTGCTATGCCAACCATTCACGCAATGCGATCATGCGAAATCGATCCATGCATGATCAGTACTCTACCATGCTGATCGGACATCTTCAGAAAGGTGATGAACTAATCGAAGGAAAGCAGATAAGCTATCGGATCAGAGCATATCAGGAAAGACTCTTCTGAAAAGACAGAACACCTGATCAAATAGTGTTCTGTCTTTTATTAAACTATTCAGATTTTTCAGAATGTTCAGATTCGTGATTCAATGAAGACTCCGATTCTGTTTCTTCTGCTTCCGGTTCAACAATGGCAACGGTAGAAACTCTGGATCCATCTGCGACCTTGATGAACCTTACGCCCATTGCATTTCTGCCAGTGGTAGAAAGAGGAGCTAGGGAAATCCTGATGATAATTCCATCATCAGTCATGATCATGCAGTCTTCATCGCCATTCACAGCTTTCATGCAGACCAGGTTTCCGGTCTTTTCCGTGATGTTCATGGTCTTCACGCCTTTTGCACCACGGCTTGTCAGACGATATTCGTCCAGATCTGACATCTTGCCATAGCCATGTTCCGAAACGGTCAGAATCTTCTTTCCTTCTTCAGAAGTAGCCATGCCGATGACAGACCCGCCATCCACATTGAATCCTCTGACACCCATTGCAGAACGTCCGGAAGGACGGATTTCGCTTTCACGGAACCGGACTGCCTTGCCATTCGTTCCGGCAAGCAGGATATCTGCATTTCCGTTAGTTCCTTTCACGAAGGCAAGCTCATCATCTTCTTTCAAGGTGATGGCAATCTTTCCATTTCTGTTGATGCTGAAGAATTCCTCAATCGGCACTCTCTTCACAAGCCCGAGCTTTGTCGCGAAGAACAGATACTTCGCTTGAGAATCCTTGCTGTAAGGAACCAGAGCCCTTACCTTCTCATCCTTCTCAAGCTGAAGCAGATTGATCACCGGAATTCCTTTGCTGGTACGGCTGTATTCCGGGATATTGTAGCCTTTCAGCCGATAAACTCTTCCTTTGCTGGTGAAGAACAGAATATTATCATGCGTGGACATGCCGACAAACTGATCAATCAGATCATCTTCATTCAGACTCATGCCCTTGATTCCCTTGCCGCCGCGATTCTGCACTTTATAGGTGTCTCTGGTCTGTCGCTTGATATAGCCATTTTCTGAAATCGTGACGATGACATCCTCAACCGGAATCAGATCCTCATCTTCCATGTCAGTAGGAGCATTGATGATTTCAGATTTCCGAGGATCAGAAAATCTTCCTTTGATCTCAGTCAGTTCATCTTTCAGGATTTTCTCAATCCGTTCGTGGTGCGCCAGGATATCCTGATAATCAGCAATCTTGATCAGAAGATCCTGATATTCATTCTCAATCTTCTCCCGTTCGAGACCGGTCAGTCTGCGGAATTGCATATCAAGAATTGCTTTTGCCTGAATTTCATCCAGTCCGAACCCATTCATCAGTCTCGGCATTGCTTCGCTGGCGTCCTTGGAATCCCGGATCGTATGAATAATCTCATCCAGGTTATCTACTGCAATTCTCAATCCTTCCAGGATATGAGCTCGTGCCGATGCCTTATCCAGATCAAACTGCGTTCTTCTGGTAATCACTTCTTCCTGGAATGTGATATATTCCTTCAGAATTTCAATGATTCCAGCCTGCTTCGGAGCACCATGAATCAGAACAACATTATTAACCGCAAAATTGGACTGAAGAGGACTTAGCCGATACAGCTGATTCAAAAGCACATCTGGCTGCACATCTTTTCTCAGTTCAATGACCACACGGACACCATCCATATTGGATTCATCCCGGAGATCAGTGATTCCTTCAATCTGCTTCTCTTTGACCAGCGAAGCAATGCGTTCTACCATGGCAGCTTTATTGACCATGTAAGGAATCTCATAGACCACGATCCGCTTCTTGCCATTCGGCATATCTTCAATCCTGGTCTTTGCCCGCATGATCACTGTTCCGCGGCCTGTCTCAAATGCATTCCGAATTCCATTTCTGCCGAGAATGTACGCACCGGTAGGAAAATCCGGACCCTTGATATAGTTCATCAAGTCCGTAACCGTGATCTCCGGATTATTCATGACAGCCAGGATGCCATCAATCACTTCTCCGAGATTATGCGGTGCGATATTCGTAGCCATGCCTACTGCAATACCGGAAGAACCATTGACCAGAATGTTCGGAAATCTAGAAGGAAGAACTGTCGGCTCTTTCTCTTCTCCGTCATAGTTATCCTGCATGTCGACGGTATTCTTCTCGAGATCTCGCAGCATTTCTACTGCAATCTTCGACATCCTTGCTTCCGTATAACGCATGGCTGCAGCACCATCGCCATCCATGGAACCGAAGTTGCCATGTCCATCTACGAGCACCTCACGCATATTCCATGGCTGAGCCATATAAACAAGCGCACCGTAAATTGAGCTGTCACCATGAGGATGATATTTTCCCATCGTATCGCCTACGATACGCGCACACTTCTTATATGGCTTATCAGGACCGTTGTTCATCTCATTCATCGAATACAGAATTCTTCTCTGTACCGGCTTCAGTCCATCTCTTACATCCGGAAGTGCACGAGCAACAATGACAGACATTGAATAATCCAGGAAGTCTCTCCGGATCTCCTTGGATAGCTCTGTTTCAGTAATGTGACCCGGGTCAAACTGTGACTCGTCAAACTCCATGTAATCGTCTCTAGCCATAGTTCACCCTCCTCAGATATCCAGATTCTCTACGAAATTCGCATTTTCAATGATGAAATTCTTTCTGGGTTCCACTTCTTCTCCCATCAGCATGCTGAAGTTCTGATCTGCAGCCTCCGCATCATCAATCGTGACCCGGATCAGCGTCCGGTTCTTCGGATCCATGGTTGTCTCCCAGAGCTGTTCCGGGTTCATTTCACCAAGTCCCTTATATCTCTGAATTCCAAGACCGGAACCCATCTGAGCCTTGATCAATTCCAGCTGATGATCCGTATAGGCATATTTCACCGCATTGCCCTTCTGCACTTTATACAGAGGCGGCTGCGCAATATACACAAAACCTTGCTCTACAATCGGCTTCATATAGCGATAGAAGAATGTCAGCAGCAGCGTTCTGATATGAGCACCATCGACATCGGCATCGGTCATGATGACGATCTTGTTATAGCGAAGTTTGCTCGTATCCACTTCATCCAGAATACCGCACCCGAATGCCGTGATCATGGAACGGATTTCGTTGTTTTCAAATGCCCGATGCTGACGTGCCTTCTCAACATTCAGAATCTTGCCTCGCAGCGGCAGAATTGCCTGGTAATGAGAATCTCTTCCCTGCTTTGCAGAGCCGCCTGCAGAGTCACCCTCGACGATATAAATCTCACAGATACTTGCATCCTTGCTGGAACAGTCTGCCAGCTTTCCAGGCAGAGACCCTACTTCCAGCGCACTCTTTCTGCGGGTCAGCTCACGCGCCTTCTTCGCAGCCATACGCGCCTGGGAAGCAAGCGTAGCCTTCTCCATGATCGCTTTTGCCTGATCCGGATTTTCCATCAGGAACCGTTCCAGAGAAGTACCGACGATATCAGAAACAATCTTTCTCACTTCACTGTTTCCGAGCTTCGTCTTTGTCTGTCCTTCATACTGCGGATCCGGATGCTTGACGGAAATGACAGCAGTAATCCCTTCCTTGCAGTCATCTGTCGTAAGATTGTCATCTTTTTCTTTCAGAAATCCATTATCCCTGGCATACTTGTTGATCACGCGATTCAGGGCAAGATTGAATCCCTCGAGATGCGTTCCGCCTTCAACCGTGTTGATATTGTTGCAGAACGTATAGACTGCAGGCTGATAGCCATCATTGTACTGAACTGCCACTTCAGCCTCGATTCCGTCCTCATGCCCTTCGCAGTAGATCACATCCGGATGAATCACCGTGTGATTCTTATTCAGGAAAGAAACATACTCTTTCAGACCTCCCCTGAACATGAATTCATGGCTTCTCTTCTCAGGATCCTCTTCCCGCTCATCGATAAATACGAGGCGGATTCCCTTATTCAGGAACGCAAGCTGTCTCAGACGATCTCTCAGCGTATTATGATCATAAACTGTTGTCTCCCTGAAAATCAGAGGATCAGCCTTGAAGCGAACAGTAGACCCATGCTTTTCAGGATCGCACTCTCCGATGACCTTCAGCGGTTCCACCGGATGTCCGCCATGCTCAAATCGGATGAAATAGATCTTTCCTTCATGATACACATAGACTTCCATCCATTCGCTCAGCGCATTGACAACCGAAGCACCTACTCCATGAAGACCTCCGGAAACCTTATATGCACCGCCGCCGAACTTTCCACCGGCATGAAGAACAGTAAAGATCGTTTCAATCGTAGACTTTCCGGTCTTGGCATTGATACCCGTCGGCATGCCTCGGCCATTGTCTTCTACGGTCACGATATTATCCTGATCTACCGTTACACGGATCGTATCCGCATAACCGGCCATTGCCTCATCAATTCCGTTATCGACGATCTCCCATACCAGATGGTGAAGACCTTTAGCAGAAGTGCTCGCAATATACATGCCAGGACGCTTTCTGACAGCCTCCAGACCATCCAGAACCTGAATATCACTATCACTGTATTCATGCGTCACCTTGGTATTCAGCTCTTCTCCGAGAATCGCATGGTCCTTATCCCCTTCCTCGGAAACTGTCACATTCTTTTCCTGTTCATCCATCACGCATTCCTCCCATCCAGCACATGGCCATGTTCTATCCGGAATTCCTTCTGGGTTCCATCTTTCAGAAACACCGGAACCTCTGTAGCCGTTATCACACACTGATAAGGCTTCTGTATCCGCTCAATCAGCCTTACCTGCCGTTTTGCATCAAGTTCGCTCAGCACATCATCCAGCAGAAATACCGCACTCTTTCCGGTTTCCCTCCGGATATAATCCAGAATGGAACATTTGAATGCCAGCATCATCAGACGCTTCTGCCCCTGACTGGAAGCCAGGATCACATTCTTTCCATTCAGCATATAAACCAGATCATCCCGATGAACCCCGATCCCGGTCACATGATTATCCAGATCTCTGGAGCGATTATCCTGATAGAGCGATCGAAGCTCTGAATCCAGGTCTTCTTCCGAGAAACTGCTCTGATACACGATGCAAGCCTCGGCATCATCCATGGACAATTCCTGATAATGCGCTCGGATCGTATCGTTGATCGCAGCAGCAAATGCCCTTCTAGCTCTGATAATCGGAATCTCTTCCTGAATCATCTGCTCATCCAGAACATCCAGATAAGCAAGATCCGGCTGATACGCCTTCAGAAGCGTATTGCGCTCTTTCAGAAGATTCCGATACCGGTTCATCTGATACACATACGATGCATTCAGCTTCGAAATCTCCTGATCCATGATTCTCCGTCGTTCTCTAGGTGCATCAGAGAAAACGCCAAGATCATCCGGGCTGAACAGAACAGCATTCAGAAGCCCTACAAACTCACTGCTTCTCTTCACCGGAACCTGGTTCACAGAAAGCGTATGACCGCCATGATGAATCACTGCCCGGAGCCTCTTCTCATTGTCATCTGCAACCGTGCATCCGATCTCCGCAAACGCGCAGCCATCTCTGATCATCTCGGTTTCACTGCTTACCCGATGTGATCTGGTCAGAGAAAGATAAACCAGACTCTCCAGAAGATTTGTTTTTCCCTGTGCATTCCATCCGGTAATCAGATTCAGTCCAGGAGACAGAGTCAGATGCTCTGACTCATAATTACGGAAATTCCGCAGATGAAGATCTGTCACAATCATCCGACTGAAAACTTCCGTCCATTTACGGTTACCACATCTCCAGGATAAAGCTTTCTTCCTCTGCGATCCTCAGAGACTCCATTCACCTGAACATCATTGGACACAATAAAAAGCTTAGCCTCTCCGCCCGTTTTAATGACGCCGGCTAGCTTCAGAAACTGGTCCAGCTTGATGTATTCTGTATGTATTTCAGCCATGCTTCAGAGAACTCATTTCCAGGTCATTCAAGACCTTTCCTATTATATCACAAAAGCCGCATGAACTGGCGCTTTTACGGGGTTTTCAAGCCCTTGTAAACTGCCTTTGAAAGCACTTTTCCAATGCTCCGCAGAAATACCATGCATGCATATATTCTGAGCGGTAAAAAAAGAAACCGGTGTCATCCGGTTTCTCAGGACTTGTTACAGGCCAGCTTTATCCGCTGTCTCTTCTGCATCTTCCAGAATCCGATCAAACTTATCAATTGCCTGATTGATCGGTGCCGGCGTCGTCAGATCTACTCCGGCATGTTTCAGCTCATCAATCGGATACTGGCTGCTGCCCATGGAAAGGAACTCCAGATATCTTTTCACAGCCGGCTTTCCTTCCTTCAGGATTCCTTCAGAAAGAGCTGCAGCGGTGCTGTATCCGGTTGCATAGACATAGACATAGAACGGAGAATAGAAATGAGGAATTCTTGCCCATTCATACTGAACCTCATCATCCATGACCAATTCTTCTCCGAAATAGAGACTGATCAGTTTCTGATAAAGATGATTCAGTGCCTCAGCATCCAGAGATTCACCTCTCTCAGCCATCGCATGAGCTTCCTTCTCAAATTCCGCAAACATAGTCTGACGGTATACAGTTCCCTTGAATCCTTCCAGATACTGATTCAGCAGAGCCAGGCGCTTCATCGGTTCCTTTTCTCTGCCAAGCAGCTGTTCGATCAGAAGATTTTCATTGACAGTAGAAGCAACCTCTGCAACAAACATCGTGTAGTTTTCATACCATACCGGCTGAGTATGTCTGGTAAGCCAGGAATGAATAGAATGACCCATTTCATGAGCAATGGTAGAAACGCTGTCAAGCGTACCTGTGAAGTTCGTCAGAATGATCGGATTGCTCGTATAGCTGCCAGAAGAATATGCGCCGCCGCGCTTGCCCTTATTCGGATATACATCAATCCAGTGATCTCTGAATGCCTGAGCAACCGTATCTGAATAATCCTGACCTAACGGCTTTACTGCGTCCAGGACCATCTGCTGAGCTTCTTCATACGTATAATGCTTCGTATCCCCCTTTACCAGCGGTGCATACAGATCATAGTAATGAAGCTCATCGACTCCAAGCAGACGCTTTCTGAGCCGTTCATAACGATACATGGAATCCATGCGGGCATGAATCGTATCCACGAGATTATCATAAACCGATACTGGAATATGATCGCTTTCCATTGCCATTTCGCGGGAACTGGAATAATGACGGGCAGCAGCTTCTGCAGTTGCTGTCTTCACTGCTCCTGTATAAGTAGCAGCGAACGTATGAATATGTCCTTTATAGGAAGCATAGAAATTGCGGAATGCATTTCTGCGCAGCACCCGGTCCTGACTGTTTTCCAGCAGAATATAGTTGGACTCGGTAAGCTCATGTTTCACGCCGGCAGAATCTTCAGCAGATTCAAATGCAAGATCAGCATCCATCAGCGCACCAGCCGCATTTGAACTAGCCGCAAACGCTTCTCCGAATCCGGCCAGCAGCTGTTCTTCTGCTGCAGAAAGCGTATGCTTCTTGCGGCGGATCAGATTCTCAAGATAGAACGCATGGTCTTTCAGGCATTCTGCTGTTCTGATTTTTTCCAGTTCTTCATCGCTGAGACTCAGAATTTCAGGCTCTGCAAAACTAGCAGCAGACATCGTCTTCACATAGAGTCCGTATGCCCGGCTGTACATCGCCTGCGCCTTGCTGTCGCGCGTGTCTTCATCATGCCTGGAGCTGGCATAGACAAACAGATTCTCAAGCCTGGTTTCAAATTCTGCATCTATCTTCAGATAAGCTGCAATGTTCTCGGCAGAATTCATTTTGCCGCGGTAGAAAGAAATCTGATCCAGATCTTTCTCAAATGCAGCAAATTCCGTTTCCCATGCTTCATCATTTTTAAAGAAACTTGACAGATCCCACTGAAATTCAGGATCCATCTCTTTACGTTCTTTCAGTTCTTCACTCATAGTCCTTCTTCTTTCTCACATATAAGTACGTACCGGAAGAATCAGCTCAATCACGCTGGAATCATCTTCTTCCGTGATAATAAACGGCTTCATGACACCCGTAAAGGAAACCTTGACATTCTCTCCTCTGAAGATTCTCAGGGCATCCATCATGTACTGACCTGAGAAACTGATATCCAGAGGATCACCTTCATAGCTCACAGCATTCAGCACTTCATGGAATTCGCCGATCTCCTGGCTGCGATTGGACAGAGAAATATCATCTGCTCCGGTCATCTGCAGATACATCGTCGAGATATTATCCGTCTTGATGAACGCAGCCCGATCCAGTGCATCCAGCAGGACCGTCTTATTGATTACCATCGTCCGCGTGAATTCTCTCGGAATCAGGCGATTGGTATCCGGGAAGTCTCCTTCCAGGAGCGTGGACTGCAGCATCACTTTGTCATTGGAGAACTGGATCTTCTTGTCATTCAGAGAAACCTTGACGGTCTGATCTTCCGAGAAAATGTTCTTTACTTCATTCAGGGTTCTGGAAGGAACTGTGACCATGAACGGATCAGAAACAATTGGCGCAGTTCTTCTGGAAAGACGATAGGAATCCGTACCGGTACAGATGATCTGCTTTCCATCTGAATTGAAGTTCACACCAGTCAGAACAGGTCTGGTCTCCTTGACAGCAGCAGCGAAGACCGTCTGAGTGATGAATTCATTCAGAGTTCCGGAATTGATCTCGAACTTCGTAGAAGGCTCGCTGAAATCGATAGAAGGATAATCATCCGGACGGATGCAGTTAAGCTTGTATTCTGCTTTATTGCCTTCGAAATGAGTCAGTGTTCCATCGATGATCTCAATCTTGATCTGATCGCTGTCAATCTTCTTGACAATGTCCATCAGGAATCTGGATTCAATAACAATCGATCCTTCTCCGGAAATGCTGAGGTTAAGATCCGGATCCATCTCATTGCTCAGCTTCATCTGAATGGAAATCACTGCATTGCTTGCAATCAGAACTAGCTGATTATCTGATGCTGAAATCAGAATTCCATTCAAAGCAGGAACTGGTGAATTGGAAGAAATCGCTCTCGATGCAATAGTCAGGGCATTGTAGAACTTGTCCCTGCTGATCTGGAAATTCATCTCGCTCATAGTTTCGCCTCCATGTCTCGCGTATTTATATATATTCTTTTCTGGTAAATCATCATTATTAGGACTGTGGAAATTGTGGGAAAGCTGCAATTATGACGGTCCGATGGGCTTATTTTAGCATTCCGGGCAGTTGATATAAAGTGGACGGAAACGTGGAGAATCAGCTTCCTAACTGCTTCCGTATTTCTTCTACTGCCGTGGCCATTGCGGTGTCTTTTCGAATCTGCTTCTCAACTTTAGTACAGGCGCTGATCACTGTGCTATGGTCTCTGCCGCCGAACTCTTCGCCGATCTTGATATAAGAGAGATCCAGAAGCTTCCGGCAGAGATAGATAGAGATATGTCTCGCATTTGAAATATTCTTGGTCCTGGTCTTGCCGGTGATCTGTTGCCGTGTCAGACCATAGTAATCTGCAACAGCTTTTATGATCTTTCCTGGAGAAAGACCGGTCTTGTCTGATACGACTGCCTGATTTTTCAGGGCATTGACGACTGTTTCGAACTTGATGCAGCTCTTATCTTCCTGAAACATGATGGCATAGAACAGAACCCGGTTCCATGCCCCTTCCAGATCTCTGACATTTCCGGAAAAATTGCTGGCAATATAAGCAAGCCCTCGTTCATCGACTTCCTCAATATTATTACCGCTGTTTTTGATCTTCATATTCAGGATCGCCAGGCTTGTCTCGAATTCCGGTGAATCAATTCCGACGGAAAGACCGCTTGAGAACCGGCTGATCAGACGATCTTCGAGTCCTTTGATTTCTTTCGGCTGCCGATCAGAAGCGATGCAGATCTGCTTGCGGTTATTGACGAGCTCGTTATAGATGGAGAAGAAGACTTCATGGCTCTTCTCTTTGCCTGCCAGAAACTGGATATCATCGACCAGAAGCACATCCATACTGCTCATGTACTGCTTGAATGCATCGATCTTATTATTCTGAATTGCTTTTACAACCTTATCGACAAACTTCAGGGATTCAATATAATAGACCTTTTTTCCCGGATCATTCTTCTTCACATAATTGCCGATTGCCATCAGCAGATGCGTCTTGCCAAGACCTGAATTTCCATAGATGAAAAGAGGATTGAAATACTTGCCTGGATTATAGGCACAGGCAAGTGCAGCAGCCTGCGATTCCCGGTTGCAGTCACCGACCACGAAATTATCAAATGTACGATCCGGCTGAATCGGCATGGAGGCAAATTCTTCATCATTCGTAACCTCAGCGATATCATCATCGGTAACCTGGGAATGACGCTGGAAATCAGACTCCTGAACGATTTCAACTGTCAGAGGATGATCCAGATTCAGCTGTTCTATCAATGCAGATCCAATCAGATCGGAAGACTGCGAGACAATCTGCTGAGCAATGATATTGGCAACGACAATGATTGCCTTCGTATCATTCAATTCAGCCAGATGCCCGGTACGATAAAATGCATTGATGATCTCCGGTTCGACTTTCTGGTTTGCTATCAGAACATTCAGTGTCTGATCCCAGAGATCGTTCAGATACTGATCACGGCTTCTGCTCATAAAAAAATCCTTCTTGCGTATCAATTGAATGGAATTGGTGCAGATCTATCTTAGTCCCGGCTGTGGATAAAATCCACAGCGAAAATGTGTATAACTTTTTTCTCCACAATCAAATATAGGTAAAATAGTAGGCATAAATAAGGCTTTTCTGAAGTTATCAACACTTTTCCACATCTTTTGCAGTGGAAAGTTTTGTGGAAAATCTATCCACGGTGTTGAAAACTGATGAAAATGTTGAAAAGTCAGAAAAATTAAAAATATTTCAACAACTTATACACATTGAATAAGCCTATTGTTATGCCATTTTTTTAAAAAGTAACAGTTTTCCACAATTGTGGAAAACTAAAACTTGAACATGGCGGATATCATGTTGAAAACTGCTGGAAAAGACATGGAAAACAGGATTATCAATGCTGAAAATCAGGCATATTCATAAGATCATGCAGGAATTGTGGAAAAATTACATGCACTTAACAGAAGACGGAATCATGCAGAGATGGGTATAATAAAGCTGACGAGGTAACAGCAATGGATAAAATCTCATTTGGTATGGATGCAGAAAAGCAGCCAGTTTCTCTTTATACGCTGGAAAATGACAATCTGGTTCTGAAGGTATCTGATTTAGGTGCTACGATGGTGTCTCTGATCGAGAAAAGCACAGGAATTGATATTCTGCTCGGCCATGATCAGGCGGAAGGATATCTCTCCTCTGGAAGTCATATGGGAGGCTTTATCGGACGGACTGCAAACCGGACCAGGAATGCAAGATTTCTCCTGAATGGTAAGGAATATCATATTCCGGCAAATCAGGGAAAACATAATCTCCATGGCGGCTGGGGCTTTGATCGCAGACTTTATGAAGTCAGCGCAGCAGATCAGTCGATCTCCTTCCATCGCATCAGCAAAGATCAGGAAGAAGGATATCCTGGAAATCTGAATGTCACTGTCACATATACGCTTCTTCCTCATGGGGTTGAGATGAAGGTATCCGGATGCTGCGATGCCGATACGATCTTTGCCTTCACGAATCACAATTACTACAATCTCAATGGCACGGGCATCATCTGTGATCATGAAGTGAAGCTGAATGCATCAGAATATGCCGATGATGATCCGGATGGGCTTGCGCTGCTGCCGCTGAAATCCGTTTCAGGAACTGATTTTGACTTCAGAGAGTTCCATCCTCTTTCACAGGCTTTTGATTCTGCAGATCCGCAGATTCTGGCAAACAGAGGAATTGATCATCATTATGCAGTACCTGGAACAGGCCTCCGTCCATTTGCTGAATGCCGTACCGATCGGCTGGATCTGAGAATATCTTCTGATCTGCCAGGAATGCACATGTATACTGGAAATTATCTGGATGGAGAAATCGGCAAGCATCAGGAAGTCATGAAGGATCATGAAGCAGTCTGCTTTGAGCCAGAGTTTTTTCCGGATGCAATCAATCTTCCGATCAGTCCGAAACCGATTCTCCGTGCCGGAGAATCAAGAAGCTGGGTAATCCGGATGGAACTGAACAGACGTTAAAAAAAGAGGATCGCTCCCAACGTCATTAAGTTAGAAAAGAGGTCTACAGAAGGAACTGACAGTATTCTGTAGACCTTTTTCGAGATTGAATGGGCGGGCATTATGAAAAAACTATGGGATGTCAACTTGTAAGCCGGATTATCGGTTATAATGAAGTCGCTTAAGAAAAGCGATAGTTGAAGGGAATTACAGACTGTGCGCGGACTTTCCTAGGGTCGCTGCGCCCAGGTCGTAACGGTAAAATCTCATTGGAGA
>OMXA01000016.1 GCA_900314905.1 uncultured Erysipelotrichaceae bacterium | reverse complement strand
GACAGCTATGATTCAGCTGTCTTCCGTCTTGATCAATGCATGTGACCCTCAGAAACCCGAACTGTCAGAAAACTGTCCTTGACAACGGGGCCACTTTAAAGCAGTCCTTTTCATGTTAAGATGGTCCTGGGCGAAAGAAGGGCTATTATGGATACGCTGAAGGATTACCTGCTCTGGCACCGGAATATTCCGCTTGCAGAAGATACATTCAGCGATATTGATCATTTCATGCTTGCAGCTGATACGGAAAGGTCCGGAAGACTGGTTCTCAGAAACTATGAGGATCATTTTGATGAGAAGCATGCATGTCAGTTCGGAGCAGTTGAAATAGTTCTGAATGAGCGGTGCCCTTATCTTTCTTTCCGGGGAACAGATACTTCTATAGCGGAGTGAATGGAAGATTTCATGATTCCCTTTGCAAAGACCATTTCCCAGCAGTACGCCCTGAGCTATGCAGAACATGTGATGAAACCGGAACGGCGATATCTGATCGGAGGACATTCCGAAGGCGCAAATCTGGTGCTGTGCTGTACTGTTCTGCAATGCTAGGCAGGGAAAAACAGAATCAGATTGTCAGAATCTGTATGAACGATGGCAGGCAGAGCAATTCTGATCCTGGCTGCAGGGATTCTGTTCGGTGTTTCCGGAGGGGATATTCTGGCTGCTATGGACCGGGGAATCGGCTGATATATGGTTTCGCTCGGATCAATTCTGATTGCAGATGGCGGAGTTCGGATGATCCAGATTGCAAGATCAGCAAAGGAGGATATGAATGCAGGGAAGGTATGATCATTATGAGCGTGTTTCCTGTGTAACGGAAATCGCTGACGAGAAGGATGGGTGGTATCGCTTTGCCGATACGGTGTTTTATGGCGAAAAAGGCGGGATGCCTGATGATCGTGGAACGATCAATGGCTTGAACGTGGATGGACTTTACTGGGAGGGAGAGGAGCTCTGGCATCATGTGAATGGAATTCTGCATAATCCGATTGTCATGGAATTGGATGCAGAATACCGGCTGGCGGTAACTGCTCCCCAGACAGCGCTTCATATTCTGGATACGTATTACCGAAAGAAAGGAATTCTGATTTCATCCACAAATGTGAATCCGGAGAATTCCTACTATGACATCAATACAAGAGATCTGCCTCCATCTCATCTGGAAGAAGTGCAGAGCTATATCAATCACGCAATCGAAATGGATGTGCCGGTGACCTTTTCGTATGTGAAGGGAAGAGAGTATCCGGATCCTGAATATGCGAAATATGACCTGGTGCGGATCGTTACGATCAAAGGGCTGGATCAGCAGCCATGCGGAACGCCGCATGTAAATCATACGGGAGAGATCGGAAGCTTTGTGCTGCTTCACAGCGAGCATATCAGCTCAGGTACCAGAATCTATTTTGCCTGCAGCAGAGCAGCTGACTGGATGCTGGTCAGGGAAGACCGTCTTCTGCATGAGCTTGCCGGAATTCTGAATACCGGCATCAGTGAGCTGCCAGAGAAACTGGAGAAGCTCTTTGAAAACAATAAGAAGCAGAAGGCAGAGCTTCAGGATCTGACCAGGAGTCTCTGCAGATATGAAGCAGCTGAATATGCAGAGAAAGAGCCTCTGATCATTGACCTCGGAAAGAATCAGAGTCAGAAGCTGAGAGTGTTCTCACAGGAATATGGAAGGGTGGCAAAGTGCACGACGATGATCTATTCCGCAGGTAGTCTGATTGACTTTGCTATCGTGTCACCAGACCAGAAAGCACGTGACTTTCTGGAAATTCTGAAGCAGAAGACAGGATGTTCAGGAGGTGGAAGCCCGAAGATCGTAAGCGGAAGAAGCGAACTCAGCAAAGCGGATTTTGCGGCTGCGGCAGAAGCCATGATGAAAGAAAAGAGAGGACAGTAACAGGATGCTGGAAGAACTGAAAGAACAGGTGATGGAGGTCGCAAAGACTGCTCAGAGAGATGGACTATGCAGGCATAAGTCTGGGAATTTCTCTGCCAGAGACCTGGAGAGCGGCCTGGTTGTGATCACGCCGACCGGAGTGGATCGGGAGAAGATGGTGCTGCAGGATATGGTAGTCATGAATATGGATGCAGAAGTGGTGGAATCGGTCAATGGACTTAAACCGACCAGCGAAGCGATGATGCACCTGGCGATCTACCGCACAAGGAAGGATGTAACCGCAATCGTGCATACGCATTCCAAATTTGCTACGGTATTTGCAGTGCTGAATAAGCCGATTCCTGCATTGGTGTATGAGATGTTCCATCTTGGCAATGCGGATGAAATCATCCCGGTCGCTCCCTATGCAAGACCGGGGACTATGGCATTAGCAGAATCGGTCATTGAGCCGGTGAAGCATCATGATGCGTTCCTGCTGCAGGCTCATGGTGATGTGACGGTCGATGAAGCAAGTATTGAAGAGGCATATCTCAAGGCATGCTATGTAGAAGAGATTGCAGAATTGTATGAACATGCCCTGCTGCTGAATCAGGGAAAAGAACCTGAGGTGCTTCCTGCAGAGGAACTGCAGAAGTGGGGCTATCCTGCAGAAATCCATCTTGGAAAGTAAAAAAAGAGGCTGCAGATTTGGCAGGTGTCCATAAAACAGTAAATCGACCTATGATTACGATCATAGGTCGGTTTTTCGTGTTATGCACCGGCGCAGTGCATAATCGTACTCAACGCACTACACCGGGCGGCGTATAGAAGTGCACCCTTTATCTGTTCAACAAATTGGAATTGGCTGCTCACAATTCCTTTTTTACTAAAACGTACTCGGTGGTTCGCAGAACTTCCACAAACCCACATTTAAGGAATAGTGCAACAGAAGAATTGTCTATAGCAATATCGTCATAGAGTTCCATGATGCCGTTGTCTTTTGCCGTTTCACATAAAAGCAATAGTCCGTTGCGGCCGTATCCCTTTCCTCGGTACGGGGCATAAATGATCACGTCAGCAATATAAATCTGCCGTTCTTCGTCAAAATGATATGCTGCCTCGCCAATAAAAGTGCCATTATCTTTAATGTATCTGTAAAAGCGTTTGTTATTGTGGTTTATGATCCATCTGTCATGCCAATCTGCCCAATATTCTTTAGGGAATGGAATTGTGCCTCCGCAGGCATGGTTGTAAGCCATCGTCTGCTCATCACTCATCATTTTTTCCTTAAACCACAAGTCCTCAATATGAGGCTTATATAATTCAAGCATTTCCCTATCTCGTCAAATTTAAGCTTGTCGAATTGTTAAGTCTTTTCTATCAAATCGATGAAATATACACAATATACATGAACATTCCCGTCAGAAACATCTGCCGGGAATGCAACTGTTTTATGAATCCCTGCCCTTCCGCAGCCTCTAGCAGTTTCTTCCCGGGAACAGGCCGAATTCTTCAGGCCGGAATCTCGGACAGACATTTTCTTTTGTTGCGATGACGGAGGAAGCAAGTCTTGTTCCGATCTCACATGCTTCTTTCAGCTTCTTGCCATAGGTGAGTCCTATCGTGACTCCGGCAAAGAATGCGTCCCCGCATCCGGCAGTATCGATGACAGCTGTTTCCTGAGCAGGACATACTCCGCATCCGATATCGGGCTCTGCATAGACTGCTCCGCTTTTTCCCATCGTCACGACAACTCTGCGATATTGCGCAGTGCATGCTTTACGGTAGATGATCGGAGCAAGTTCTTCTGGAGTCATGCCGGTGAAATCGTCGGAAAACAGGAGCCCGGCTTCTTCCTGATTGCATACGACGCAGCCGGTGCGCATCATAAGATCTCTGCGCTCCAGTGCAATGGACATATTGGAAACGACTGCATAGACGACTTTATGATACCTGTCGGCAAGATCGAAGATCTGCTTGAGGAGGGAGGAAGCCATATCGATCTCGACTACTACACTGTCGCAATCGCAGAAGATCTCATCGCCATGTTCCGCAAGCACGTCACTGAGCACGGAAAGGTCCGGACGCTGAGAGATGGATCCGACAACATCGCCATCCTGATCGAAGATTGCAAGCCAGGTGCCAAGACCTCCTGGGACTTTCTGAATATAATCTGTCACGACTTTGTGCCGCTGAAGTTTATGAATGACGTCTTCACCGGTTCCGGTATCATCGACGACGCTCAGAAAGGTCGGCCTGAGTTCGACGTTTGCGATGTCTTCAGCGACATTGCGGCTGACACCGCCATGAACCTGGACAACCCGGCCGGCGTTTCTTCCGTCCGGTACGTATTTGCCGAGCGGATATCCTTTGATATCCACGAATACTGCTCCTATTACGACAATTCCCATCTGTCCCCTCCTGTGTTTCAGTAGCCCTTCTTAAGGTCAATGACATGCTTCAGAGGCTCACCGGCCGCTGCGTGTTTCAGGTTCTCGAGAATTACTGCACTGACCCGGTCATAATTGAGCGGATTATGATATCTTCCGCTGATGTGAGGCGTGATGATGACATCTTCTTCATTCCAGAGCGGGTTGTTCTTCGGCAGCGGTTCCGGTTCGGTAACATCGAGAATCACTGCCGAAAACCAGTGCTGGCGGGTGAAGCTGAGAAGAGCAGTCTGATCAATTGCAGTGCCTCTGCCGACATTCATGAGGATGCTGCCGCGTTTCGTGCAGGAAAGCATTTCCCTGTCAAACAGGTGAATTGTTTCGGGTGTTTCCGGAAGGCTGAGAGCAACAGCATCCATTTCCGGAAGAATCTGTTTCAGATCGCTGGTCTGATATACGGCTTCCGCAAATTCCGGAACTTCATGAACAGATCGGCGGACGCCATAGCACTTAGCTCCGAGTGCATGCATGCGTTTCAGAAACTCAGAACCAATTGAGCCCATGCCAACCGAAAGAACCTTCATGTTCTCGATGCCGATCCCGTAGCCGAGATTCTTCCAGGAGTGATCTGTCTGTGCTTTGACATAGCGATTCAGCTTCTTATCTGTCATCAGAATGCAGGCAGTCATGAATTCTGCAATGCCTGGACCATAAGCTCCATAGGCATTCGACAAGACGATCTGCGGGTCCAGACTGCGATAGCGGTCGACTCCGGCAGAATCTGTCTGGATCCATTCCAGATGCTCAGCCATGCGGATCTGCTCCATGGTCGGATCCCCGACAATGATTTCTGCCCAGGAAAGGTCATCCGCAGTGACCTCCTCTGGTTTTCTGAACCGGTATTCATAGCCATCAATACCATTCATGGCATCGATGGTTTTCTGCTCAAGCAGAAGGGTTACTAGAGTATGCTTTTTCATAGGCATTATTCTAACACAGGCGATTAGACGCAAATCGTCATATGTTGATTGAAATCTATCCGGAAACTCTTATGATTCAAAGGGAGGATGTTATTATGAGAAAACTGAAACACTTCAAGTGGCAGTCGATGATTGCTGCTGTGCTCTACCTGATTGCCGGTCTTCTTCTGCTGTTCTATCCGCAGAATGTTGCAGACCTGGTCTGCAATCTGGTCGGCATCGGCATGATGGTCTATGGTGCAGTGCTGATGATCAGCTATTTCATGATGGATCTGCAGGATTCGCTGTTCCGCAATGATTTCGTGTTCGGCATTGTATGGATTCTGCTTGGTATTCTGATCGTTAAGGAGAAGACGATATTCCAGACGATGATTCCGTTCATCATGGGCATCATGATCATCAGCAGCGGTTTCCTGAAGCTGCAGGATGGCATTGATGCCATCCGGATGGGGTATCCGAAGAGCTGGGTCTATCTCATTATGGCATCGATTTCCATCGTGCTTGGGCTGGTGATTCTCTTCAACCTGCTTTCTGCGAATACCTTGCTCTATCAGATCATCGGTGCATGTCTGATCTACTGCGGGATTACTGATCTCTATTTCACGATTACACTTTCTTCCAAGATCAGAAAATTCATCGGCAAAGCAGAGCAGGCAGCTAAGGTGCTGAATGGAGATGTGATGGACTCTGAAACCGGTGCTCCTCTTCACCAGCCGGAAGATATTCCGGTTTCTGACGATTCTGAATCAGATTCCGGTACGATTGACGCTGAGTACGAAGAAAAGGATTCTCGCAGAGATTGATCTGGATGCCGGCAGGAATGCCGGCGTTTTTCTTTGCTTTAGCAGGCAAATATCATAAAATGAAGAACGGAGGTTATGAATGTACAATAACTGGTTAACGATTGGAAATTTCACTATTCACGGATACGGAGTCATGATCGCAATCGGAATCCTGCTGGCATTCTGGCTTGGCGAAAAACAGGCGAAGAAGTACGGTTTGAATCCGAATGAAGTGGATAATCTGGTATTTGTCTGTCTGATTTCCGGTTACTTCTTCTCCAAGCTTCTGTTCTGTCTGACTAACTGGAACGATTTCATCCAGGATCCTCTGACCTATCTGGGTTCCAGCGGCTGGGTTGTATACGGCGGCATTCTCGGCGGTATTTTCGGCGCATGGCTTTGGTGCAGATATAAGAAGCTGGATTTCATGGGCTATGTGAATCTTCTGTTTCCGGAGGTTGCACTTGCACAGGCATTCGGCCGTATCGGCTGCTTCTTTGCGGGGTGCTGCTATGGAAAAGTGACGGATTCGAAATTCAGCCTGGTGTTTCCGGCTGGTTCGGAAGCCCCGGCAGGGGTCAGGCTGATTCCGACGCAGCTGATTTCTTCTTTCGGAGACTTTGTGCTGTTCTATATTCTGTATACGATTTACAAGGACAGCAGCCGCAGGAATGAAACTGCAGCGTGGTATCTGATTCTGTATAGTGCCGGAAGGTTTGTGGTTGAATTCTTCCGCGGCGATACGATCCGCGGGTTCATCGGAGTGCTTTCTACGTCTCAGTTCATCAGCATCTTTACTGCTGCTGCGGGGGTCATTCTCCTGCTTATGAGCCGCACTCGGACAAAGAATCAGAAGAAGACGGTTCTGATGGAAGGAACTCTGGATAAGTCTGTTACGGAAGAAAAGAAACAGGAAGTTCATGATGCAATCAATGCGCAGGTAGAAGAAATCTCTGCCGGCCGGAAGGAAGGAGAATCATCTAATGAAAATCGGAATTGCGAATGACCACTCTGGTGTTGAGATGAAAAATGAAGTCGTGGAGTATCTGAAGTCGAAAGGCTATGAAGTGGTGAACTACGGAACTGACAGCACAGAATCTACAGACTATCCGATCTGGGGAGAAAAGCTGGCAAATGCAGTAGCAGCAGGTGAAGTTGACCGCGGGATCGGTATCTGCGGGACTGGTGTCGGCATCGGCCTTGCCTGCAATAAAGTTGCAGGAATCCGTGCATGCATCTGCAGCGAGCCGTATTCCGCAAAGTATTCCCGCCTGCATAATAACTGTCAGATTCTCTGCTTCGGCGATCGAGTCATCGGGATCGAATTGGCAAAGATGATCATTGATGAATTCATGACGACTGAGTTCGAGGGCGGACGCCATGAACGCAGAGTCAATGAAATCATGGATATCGAGCGCAGAAATCGTGAGAAATGAATAAACCTGTCAGATGGATCTGCATCATCCTGGCAGCTATGACGGCACTGTATTTCATGCCCTTTATCACTGTGGAGAGCAGGGATGGAGAAGGCCGGAAGTGGCGGATTCCGTTTGCCTCATGGTTTGTCTCAGATGATGGTTCTTCGCTTACGTTCGCAAGCATCCGCAGTGCATATGCAGCAGGAAAAGATTCTGCGAATGCCATGCATTCCTATGAAGAAG
Organism: uncultured Erysipelotrichaceae bacterium; assembly: GCA_900314905.1. Classification (GTDB taxonomy): domain Bacteria; phylum Bacillota_I; class Bacilli_A; order Erysipelotrichales; family Erysipelotrichaceae; genus Bulleidia. The sequence continues at coordinate 29,401 of OMXA01000016.1, read as the reverse complement.
TAACCTGCCGCGGCAATACTTACTACTATGATGCAGATAACGATGTGTCTTTCAGCGGATATGATGCTTCATCCGGTTTTCCTTCTTCCGTGCAGTACCACTATGTTTCCGGAAATGCCTGCAAAGGATGGACAGATGATGACGAAGTAGCGTGGGCGATCGGAGATATTTCAGAAGCAGATCTCTCCATTTCTGCAGAAGATGCAGAAGAGAAAGGCTGGTTTGTGATTCAGAATGGAATTGCTCTGAACGAACCGGCATACAATGACTTCTCACGTATGGCAAAGCAAGGTGTTTACAGCATATTGCGGACATTGGTGATCGATGGCCCTGACCGGAAGCTCATCGATGTGCAGCTGCTGGAAAATCCTGCAACGGTAGAACAGAAGAATTCTGAAGGCGTATCGGTTAAGGCGGAGGCTTTCTTCAAGGTAGTCACCAGGTCTGCAGAAGGCTCAGAAACGAATTATTATACGAATTTCAGCGATACAAAGTCAGATGGCACGTATCCGGTTCAGGTGAAAGCATCTGTCGGTTCGTTTGACAACCTGGAAGAAACCATCCTGTTTGAGTATTCTCTTCATTGAATAGGTTTCCGACAATTCGAGTTTCTGAAGCTCACATGCATTCATACAGAAAGAAGACAGCTGAATCCTGACTGTCTTCTTTCTGTATTCGGCAGTGTTCGGATGAGGTGTTTCCGTTTTGCAAGACATGAGAATGCCTGGATCGTTTCATCTGAGCATTGGGACGCCTGCATACAGAAAGAATAATCCGGGCTATTCTGAAACAGTGAATGGATAAGACAAATGAAAAGGCTGCTGGAGCTTGCTTGATCAGCTCTGGCAGCCTTTCAGAAGTTAAAGATTATGCCTGAGCAGATGGAGTATCTGCAGGCTTTTCCGCGGGGACAGGAAGCGGAATTGCTTTGTCTGGCTCCGGACGCTGGGCTCCGCAATTTGAGCAGAACTTTCCGGTATTTTCGTGTCCGCACTTCGGGCAGGTCCATTCAATAGGTTCTTCCGGAGTTTCCGCATCCTTGTGCTCGAGGATGTTCATGAATTCTTCGCCGGTAATAGTCTCTTTTCTATACAGATACATTGCCAGACGATCCAGGTCATCACGATGCTCCATGAGCAGTTTCTTTGCTTTCTCATGCTCTGCTTTGACCAGAGCAACGACACGAGCATCGATATCAGCAGCAGTAGTTTCGCTGCAGGACAGTGACGTATCTCCGCCGAGATACTGGTTCTGCACGGTTTCCATGGCAACCATATCGAAGTCATCATCCATGCCATAGCGTGTAATCATCGCTCTGGCAAGCTTTGTTGCCTGTTCGATATCGTTGCTGGCACCGGTTGTGACAGTTCCGAACTTCACTTCTTCTGCGGCTCTTCCGGCAGTGAAGGTAGCGATCTTGTTGCGCAGCTCTTCTTTGCTGTAGAGATAGTGATTGCCTTCCTCAACCTGCATCGTATAGCCGAGGGCACCGCTGGTACGAGGAATGATGGTGATCTTCTGAACTGGTGCACTGTGCGTCTGCAAAGCTGCGACTAATGCATGTCCGGTTTCATGATATGCAACTGTAAGCTTTTCTTCATCCGTGAGAATTGCATTCTTTTTCTGATAGCCGGCGAATACGACTTCAATGCTTTCCTCAAGATCTCTCTGTGTGACGACCTTGCGCTTTTCACGCACGGCTCTGAGGGCACCTTCATTGATGATGTTTGCAAGCTCAGCACCGGATGCACCGGAAGCCATTCTTGCGATCGCGTTATAATCCACATTCGGATCCATCCTGACCTTAGCAGCATGAACCTTGAGGATTTCCTCACGTCCTTTGAGATCCGGCAGCTCTACCGGTACACGGCGGTCAAACCGGCCAGGACGAAGCAGCGCAGGGTCCAGAGATTCCGGACGGTTGGTAGCCGCAAGAATCACGACACCATTATTGGACTCGAAGCCATCCATTTCGGTCAGCAGCTGATTCAGTGTCTGCTCCCGTTCATCATTGCCGCCGATATTTCCTGATACACGCTTTCCGCCGATTGCATCGATTTCATCGATAAAGACAATACACGGTGCTTTTTCCTTGGCCTGCTTGAAGAGATCGCGGACCTTGGAGGCACCCATGCCGACAAACATCTCAACGAATTCAGAACCGCTCATTGAGAAGAATGGAACATTTGCCTCGCCGGCAACTGCTTTTGCAAGCATGGTTTTTCCGGTTCCCGGAGGGCCGACCAGAAGAATTCCCTTCGGCATGCTGGCACCGATTTCACTATATGCTTTCGGATCGTGCAGATAATTGACAATTTCCTGAAGAGACTCCTTGGCTTCATCTTCACCCGCAACATCCTTGAAACGGATGCCGTTCTGAGACTTGATGTAGACACGAGCATTGGACTTTCCCATGTTGAACATCATGGAGTTTCCGCCGCCTTCGCTCTTGATGATCCTGCGCATGAGCATCTGCCCGAGGAAATAGAAGAACGCAATCGGAATTACCCAGCTCAGCAGAAAATCAACCCAGGGAGACTGTTTTTCCTGAATCTCCTTTGTGAATTCCACTCCGTTTTCATACAGACGTTCGGTCAGCCCCGGATCGTCCATGAGACCGGTCTTGTAGATTTTGCTATCTCCACCTGTCTTAGTCGTGAAGAGAATTTCTTCAGAAGTGATCTGAACTTCCTTGATTTCCTTATCTTCCGTCTCCTGAATAAATGTACTATAGCTGACTTCTTCGATCTTTGCCTGGTTGTAGGCAGGAACGAACAGCAGATTGAGCAATGCAAGTACGAGCATCACAACTGCATAATAGTAAATCAGCGGTTTTTTCGGCTTATTAACCTGGTCCACTTGAGATCACCTCGTTTTCTTCAGTATGTACAGTTTAGCACACAAGGATATAGAGTGCTAAACAATTTTGTGTGAAATGATGGGAGAAACGGTTAATTCAGGTCCAGCTGCTGCAGGCGTTTGCTGTCGGCGACAATGATCAGGGAATCATCAGGTCTGATCACATAGTCCGGTGTGAAGCTCATGGTGAGTTTTTTCGAATCCCCGCTGCGGATGCCAATGATATTGACTGCATAATTCTTCCGGAGTTCCAGTTCAATCAGCGAATGATTCTGCCAGAGGGAAGGAGCTTTGATCTCGAGGATGGAATATTCGTTATCCACATTGAACATATCAACGATATTCGGATTGAGCAGCCGTTCGGCAAGACGCTGGCCTGCTTCTTTCTCCGGCTGGATCACGCGGTCGGCACCGACGCGTTCGAGGACATACATGTAATTGTGGTTGTTTGCTTTCGCAATGATTTCCTTCACATGAAGTTCTCTCAGGTGGATGATTGCCATGATGCTTTCTTCCAGATGAGAGCCCATGGCGACAATCGCGATATCCGCATCCTGCACCCCGGCTTCTTTCAGCTGATCAAGGTCACAGCAGTCTGCCTGCACGGCATTGCTGACGACGTCTGCCACGTTCTCGACGCAGCTCATGCTGCTGTCGATGGCAATCACATCAGCCCCGGATCTGGCGATCGTCTTAGCTACGGCGCTGCCGAAGATACCGAGTCCGATTACTACATAAGTTTTGCTATTCATATGCCTCCTATCCGATCATCAGATCTGCATCAGGGTATTCCACATGCTTGCGGACCAGCCCGCTGCGGCGATTCTGGAATACTTCAATAATTGCGAGCGGTCCGACCCTGCCAATGAACATCAGCAGAATGATCACGATTTTTCCGCCCGGAGAAAGCAGCGGTGTGAGTCCTGCTGAAAGACCGACGGTTGCAATTGCTGAGACCTCTTCATAGATGAGGTCGAGGGTATCCATGGTCCTGCCATCGGTGCACAGCATGATTGCAGTGGCTGCAAACAGAAATCCGATATATACCGAGAAAATGATGAATGCATGGATGAAATCAGAATCCTGGATTCTGCGTTTCCAGATATGGATCGTGTTTCCTTCATCATGAAGCAGGTTCTTCACCGCCACAGCAAGAATTGCAGCAGTTGTGGTTTTCATGCCTCCGGCAGTGCCGCCTGGAGAACCGCCGATCAGCATGAATACGCACATGATAAGCAGTGTCACCCGGCGGCAGGCGCCGATGTTAACCGTATAGAAACCAGCAGTACGGAGCGTGACGGACTGAAACATCGAGATCAGAATTCTGGAAGAAACCGGAAGGCTTGCCAGAGTGCTCGGATTGCCCATCTCAGCCAGGCAGAAGAAAACGGTTCCGGAAACAAACAGAATCAGAGAGATTGAAAGCACTACTTTTGTGTGCGTGCTGAGACTGATCCAGAAGCTGTGAAGGCTTTGCTTTCGTTTTCCTTCATGTAGTTTCCGGCTGAGGTCAAACCAGACCATGAAGCCAAGGCCGCCCATGGTGATCAGTCCCATGACGGTCAGAGACACCAGAGGATCAGAAGCGTAATTCATGAGACTGTTGCTTGCAAAGCAGTCAAAACCTGCATTCGTGAAGGCACTGACGCAGAGGAACAGACTGTTGAAGATTCCTTCTCCGATTCCGAAGTCGCGGATCAGATGAGGCAGAAGAAGAAGAAATCCGATACTCTGGAAGAAAAAGGTATACTTGATGATCTTCTTCAGATAATCGGCAATGTTTGAAACATCTCCTTTGCCTGCTGCTGAAGCAAACATGACTCGTTCGGTCAGAGACATGCTTTTCTTCTGGAGAATGATTGCAGCAGCGACGAACGTCATCAGTCCCAGACCGCCGATTTCCATCAGAAGGATCATGACGGTTTTTCCGAAAAAGGTATAAGTATCTGCTACGGTAAGCGGGCTTAATCCCGTTACGCATACAGCTGAAGTGGAGATGAACAGGCTGTCCAGATAAGATGGGGCTTTACCCTGGACGCTGACCGGCAGCGAAAGCAGCAGTGATCCGATCAGAATCACACCGGCGAAGCTCATTGCCAGAACCCGGGCAATGCCGAATCGGGTAATAAAGCTCACAAACCATTTCGGTCGTTTCTTCCTGAGATCCAGGATTTTCTGTTTTGTTTCCTGCATATGTCCTATTATAAAGTCCGCTGTAATTCCTGCAAATGTCCTTCGAACTGCTCACTCAGAATCAGCAGACGTGCCTGAAGAGATGATCACTTCATTCAGCTTCGTATGGTTTCTTTCATCCAGGTTTTCCGCAGGAGCTGCAGACGGAAGAAATGGATCGGATCCTGCGAGAAGGATCTGAAGTCAGCCCCGATTCTGTGCTGAATAAAGAAAAGCCGCATTGCTATGCGACTTTCACAGATATGGTCGGGATGACCTGATTTGAACAGGCGACCACTTCGTCCCTAACGAAGTGCGCTACCAAACTGCGCTACATCCCGAAGTGGCACCCCCAGTAGGAATCGAACCTACAACTAACCCTTAGGAGGGGTTTGTAATATCCGTTTTACTATAGGGGCATGCCTTGTTATTATACACAATTATTTCCGGTTCGGGATTGATTTTCACTTTCTGGCCAGAGAGCGGTCTGAATTTCCGGGGCTGCCAGGAGCTTACTTCAAGCCGCCGCGATGATCGCAGAAATAGAACAAAGTAAGACCGCTTGGACCGAGATGAGTTCCGACTACCGGACCGACTCTGCCCATGATCACTTCCTTTGCAAGACCAGATTCCAGGATCTTCTTCTTAAGCATTTCTGCATCTTCCGGGCATCCGCACGGGCAGATCAGAACCGGTTTGTCTGCATTCCTGTCAATGCGGGCAGCCATGATGTCGAAGAGACGCTTGATAGATGCCTTGCGGCCATGAACAGTACCAAGGCCGACGAGGTGCCCGGCATCATCAATATCCCCGACAGGCTTGAGCTGCAGGAGGGTTCCGGCAAATGCAGCAATATTGGATAGGCGTCCTCCTCTTCTCAGATGATTGAGGTCGGATACAGTCCAGGTATAGTTGATATGGAGCTTGGTGTTTTCCAGCCACTCTGCATTTTCCTCAATGCTCATGCCGTTATCGCGGTTCTCGGCAGCGAAGTATGCATGGTACCCCATGCCTCCGGTTGCACCCAGGGAATCGACGATAATGAGCTTGCGGTCCGGAAATTCTTCCTTGAGCTGCTGCTGAGCAAGCAGAGAATTGTTATATGTGGAGGACATGCCAGAAGTGAAGCAGTAATAGAGAATATCATTTCCCTGTGACAGCAGAGGGCGGAAGAAGTCCAGATAAGCCTGAGGGGTGATTGCTGTAGTAGAGGCCATCAGCCCGCCTTCTACTTTTTTATAGAATTCATCCAGAGGAAGCTCGGAACAATCATAGGTAGCATTGAACTTGAAGCCGTCGGTCATGACGACTTCCATCGGAATGACAAGAATCCCCTTCCGGTCCGCATACTCCGGAATGATATCAGAACAGGCATCGGTGACAATCAAATAATTCTGCGCAGACATAGCAACCTCCATATCGATGTACTGAGGTAATCATATCAAACACGTGTCTTTTTACAAGCAATGAATTCATGACTATGCATATGCAGGAAACCTGCCTTTCACGCAGTTTTCACGAGTCATGCATGAAAATGACACAGGTGGAAGATAAGATGAAACTGTCAATGATCATGATTGACTTCATTATTTCTTTCCCCCTACCTGAAGAGGAATCCGATGCGGCGGGTTCTTTTTCAGTTCAGGAGATGCGCAATGTGCAGGATCTCCGGATATTGAGTCGGAATCGGATTCAGTTCGTGGCAGTCTCGCATTTACATAACAGGTGATTTGTATAGTAGCTTCACTTTAGTTACAAGGTAAAATGAACGGGATCGAAGGGAGATTTCTGTATGCGAGGATATCAGGCTGTGCTTCTTTTCATCGGCTTGTCACTGGATTCTTTTGTGGTGATGATGAATAAAGCTGCTACGCTTCGCAATCTTACATTCAGAAAATCTATTCTTTTTTCTCTGATCTTTTCTCTGACTAATGCAGTGGCTGTTTTATGCGGCTATGGCATTTCCGATATTTTCATGGGCATGATGAATGATCGGGCAGAGTTTGCGGTTGCGTGCCTGATCGTGTTTGCGATCGGAATCTTTATTACAACTCGGTCCTACCGTCTGACCGATGCGGAAGAAAAGTGCGATCCGGATTTCGGCGCTCTCCAGTGTTTCCGCCTGGCAGCAGGCACCAGTATTGATACGCTGTTTCTTGCGGCGGGCTTCTCATTTCTTGATATTTCTCTCTATGCCGGGTTATGTTATGCATTTTCGGTGAGTTTTGTTACAATACTTGTGGCACTTTACGTCGGGTACTCTCTGGGAAGCAGGTTCAGCAAGATCCTGGGCATGAGCGGAGGTTCCCTGATGATCATACTCAGCATTTATCTGATGAGTATGTATGCTCTGAGGTGATGGTGGGAGGAACCTGCGATGGAGAACCGCAAGGGCATGATGCGGACATTCCTGTTTGAGAATCTTCGCGATCTCATGCTGCGGAATGTGTTTGAAAAAATAACCATCAAGCAGATCTGCGATCAGACCGGAGTAATCCGGGCAACTTTTTATAATTATTTTGAGGATAAATACGACTGCCTCAATGCCATTGTCTACCATGATCTGGTAGAAAGCACCAACCAGAACAATAAGGATGCATTCGATGATCAGAAATATCTGGAAACTGTTCTGACAAATGTGGACCAGAATCGTGCTTTTTATCGCGTTGCATACAATGTCACCGGCCAGAATAGCTTCGAAGATATGGTTCGTGAGAATCTGACGCTGGTATTCAGAGATTATCTGAATCGGCAGCGGCGTCCAGGGGTCATGGAAAAATATGACAATGACGTGGTTGCGAGATACTTCGGAGAGTGCCTTGCATTTCACGTGAAGAACTTCGTGTTCCGGAAGGATCCTTCCTTTGGCGTGAGGGAGTCGAAACAGATGGTTGTTGACTTCATGACGGTCTCGTTTCAGGACCTCATTCAGACAAAGAAATCGTGAAATGGAAAAATAGCCAGTCTGAAATTGTATATTTCTGCCAGGAAAAAACTGGCTTGTTGAAAAAGAAACAGAAGTATTGTATAAAAGAGTGGCGGACCCTGCGGATACCCGCAAAGCCGTACTATGAAGCGCCGATAGCTCAACTGGATAGAGCATTTGACTACGAATCAAAAGGTTGCGGGTTCGACTCCTGTTCGGCGCACCATTGCATTCCCAGAAGCCCGCTCAGGGCTTTTTTCGAGGACTGCAGAGACTGGCATAATCTGTCAGCGAAGGGAGAATAATAATGAGTGACTTTTCTGCCAAGATTCTGGAAGCTTCCAGAGCTGCCGTCAGGACTGCATTCGGGATTGATCCGGATGACAGACAGCTGATGGTAGAAACCCCAAAGGATCCGAAGATGGGAGACTACTCCACAAGTGTTGCGATGCGTCTTGCCAAGACTCTGCATAAGAGCCCGATGCAGATAGCTGAACCGCTCGTGGAAGAACTGAAAAAAAAGCTGCCGGAAGCTCGGAGCATTGAAGCGGTGAAGCCTGGCTTCATCAACTTCCGGATTGCAGAATCTTCGCTTTCTGACTGCATCAATAAAGTCATCGAGGCAGGAGATCATTATGGTCATAATGAAACCGGCAAGGGAAAGAAAATTCTCGTAGAGTGGGTTTCTGCAAATCCGACCGGCGATCTGCATTGCGGCCATGCGAGAAATGCGGCATGGGGAGACAGCATCTGCAGACTGCTTGAAGCTAGCGGGTATGATACTCTGAGAGAGTTCTATATCAACGATGCCGGCAACCAGATTGTCATGCTTGGGGAATCACTCATTTCCAGATATTATGAACATTTCGGGAAGAGCTATCCGCTCCCGGAAGAAGGATATCATGCTCAGGATATCATCGATATTGCAAACGATATCGCGGAACATGATGGCGAGAAATGGCTCGAGGCTGACCCGAAGGAAAGACTGGAATATTTCAAGAAAGAAGGCGTCCGCAGAGAACTGGCAAAGATCCAGAAGGACCTGGATCTGTATGGGGTTCACTTCGATTCCTGGATGCATGAGACGTTCTTCTATGAGAATGACAGCGAACGGATCCGGAAGGTGCTCCAGCGGATGAATGATATGGGGCTGACCTATGAAAAAGATGGTGCCCTCTGGTTCAGAAGCACGGAGTATGGAGACGATAAGGACCGGGTACTCCGCAAGAGCGACGGAACCCTGTCGTATCTGACTCCGGATATTGCAAACCATGTTTATAAAGTGGAGCGCGGATATCCGAAACTGGTAGATCTCTGGGGTGCAGATCATCATAGCTATGTAACCCGCATGCAGTGTGCCCTCACTGCTCTGGGCTATCCGAAAGGAACACTTGAGGTGGATCTGATTCAGATGGTCCGCATGGTAGAAGACGGAAAAGAAGTTAAAATGTCCAAGCGTACCGGCAATGCGATCACCCTGCGTGAGCTCTGCGAGGATGTCGGAACGGATGCGGCAAGATGGTTCTTTGTCTCGAAGGATGTTGCGACGCATATGGACTTTGATATGAAGCTTGCAAGAACGAAAGACAATAACAATCCGGTATATTATGCGCAGTATGCATACAGCCGCATGCATTCGATTCTTCATAACCCCGACATTCCTGCATATACGCCGACGGATGATTACGGGCGTCTGACCGATCCGAAGGAACTTCAGATCATGAAGCTGATCAATGAGTTCCCGTCTGAAGTTGCAAATGCTGCTGCGATCCGCAAGCCAAATAAGATCACGGAATATATTCTGAATCTCGTCAAGATCTATCACAGCTATTACAACAGCTGCAAGGTCAACAATCCTGATGATCCCCAACTGACTAATGAGCGCCTCGGCCTGGTGAAAGCGGCTTCCATCACCTTGAAGAATGCATTGGATCTGATTGGTGTCAGTGCCCCGGATAAGATGTAAGGTTTCCGCAGAACGTACAATATTTCTAAGAAGAGCCATCTCCTTCATGCATGGCTCTTTTTTATGCATGTCGTGGATTTCCTTATGTCATGTGGTTTTTTCTTTGCGTAACAAGTTTTTTCTTTCAGAAAACAAATGATGGGAAACCGGATGATTAATCCCGAAATGTACAATTTCCTATCTAGTTTCTTACCGGAGTGATCTTCCTGGAAAAGCTACAGTAACAGTGTAATGAAACCGGATGCAGCGCCTGGCGCGCGGGACTGTATCCCCTCATACAATTGCATAACATTCAGGAGGTTTTTATGAAGGGAATTAATGTCCGGAGCGAAATCAAGCCGCTGAAGAAAGTGCTTCTTCACCGGCCTGGAAATGAGCTCCTGATGCTGACACCGGATCGTCTGCAGGAATTGCTGTTTGATGATATTCCGTATCTCAGAGTTGCTCAGGCAGAGCATGATGAGTTCGCACAGATCTTAAGGGAAAATGGAGCTGAAGTTGTCTATCTCGAAGATCTCATGACGGAAGTGCTGAAACTCCATCCGGAGCTGGTAGAGCCATTTCTCTACCAATGGCTGGAAGAAGGCAATATCCGGACCAGAAAGTGGCAGAAGAAACTTTACGATTATATGATTTCCAATTTCCATGGCAAGGACCTTGTTCTCAAGACCATGGAAGGAATCTCTCTCAAGGAACTGGGAACCGATTATTCTTCCTACTCTCTGCAGGATATGATCACACCGCCGGATAGCCTGATCATCGACCCGATGCCGAATCTCTATTTCACCCGTGATCCGTTTGCTTCGGTAGGGAATGGCGTATTCCTGCATCGGATGCGTTTCCCGACCAGAAATCGCGAAACGATTTATGCAGATTATATCTTCCGCTATCATCCGGATTTCGAGGGTCTGGTTACCAGATACTATGATCGGACGATGCCTCGCAATATCGAAGGAGGCGATGTGCTGAATCTGACCGAATCAGTTCTTGCAATCGGGATTTCGCAGCGTACTTCACCGGATGCCATTGAGACTGTTTCACGCAATCTGTTCTCCGATCCGAATGCAAAGATCAGGACTGTACTTGCTTTTGACATTCCGGTATCCCGCGCATTCATGCATCTGGATACTGTATTCACACAGATTGACACAAACAAATATACGGTTCACCCTGCGATTCTCGGACCGCTCACTGTATATGAAATCACTCCGGGAGAAGATCCCGCGAATCTCAGAATCCGCCGTGTAGATGGAACCCTGGAAAGCATCCTCGAGAAGTATACGGAGACAGACCATGTTGAACTGATCAAGTGCGGCGGTGACGATCTGATTGCAGCAGCACGGGAGCAGTGGAATGACGGCTCCAATACACTTGCAATCGCACCTGGAAAGATCGTTGTCTATCAGCGGAATGAAGTGACGAACGATATTCTCCGCGCTCATGGAATCACCGTGATTGAGATGAGCTCGGCTGAGCTTTCCAGAGGAAGAAGCTTTCTGACACTCCTGGATTTTACTCCGGAGGAAATCAATTATCTCCTCGATCTGGCTTCAGAATTCAAGAAGCTGAAAGCAAATGGCGTTGATCATAGTTTCCTGAAAGGAAAACAGGTAGTGCTGCTGTTCGAGAAGACATCTACTCGCACTCGCTGTGCATTCGAAGTGGGCGCGCGGGACCTTGGCATGGGCGTTACTTTCCTGGATTCCAAATCTTCTCAGATGGGGAAGAAGGAATCGCTGGAAGATACTGCAAAGGTGCTCGGGAAGATGTTTGATGGTATCGAATACCGCGGCTACAAGCAGTCAGTCGTTGAAGACCTTGCAAAGTATTCTGGTGTTCCGGTATGGAATGGTCTGACAGATGACTTCCATCCGACTCAGATGCTGGCAGATGTCATGACGGCACGGGAAGAATTCGGAGATATGCGCGGCCGCAAGCTGACATTCTTCGGTGATGCTCGCAATAACGTTGCAAATTCTCTGATGGTGGTCAGCGCAAAGCTCGGCATGCATTTCTGTGCCTGCGGTCCGAAGGCTCTGATGCCGGATCAGAAACTGATTGAACGCTGCGAGAAGATCGCTGCAGAGACCGGAGCAAAGCTGGAATTCACGGATGATCCGAAAGCCGGTGCAGCAGGCGCAGATGTCCTCTATACCGATATCTGGCTTTCCATGGGTGAACCGGAGGAGCTCTGGGCAGACAGAATCAATCTGCTCCGTCCTTATCAGGTCAATAAAGAACTGATGGCAGAGGCTAAGCCAACAGCAATCTTCGAGCATTGCCTGCCTTCTTTCCATGACCGCAATACGACGATCGGAGAAGATATCTACCAGAAATACGGACTGGAAGCGATGGAAGTTACGGATGATGTATTCCTCGGTCATCAGGCTCGTCAGTTCCAGGAGGCAGAGAACCGCATGCATACCATCAAAGCGGTCATGTATGCAACTCTGAAATAAGCCATGGCGGAGCGGATTGTAGTTGCTCTGGGAGGAAATGCGCTTGGCAAGACTCCGGAAGAGCAGCTTGAACTCGTGAAGCATACTGCCAGAACCATTGCAGACCTGGCGGCAGCTGGCTATGAAGTGATTGTCGGACATGGCAATGGACCGCAGGTCGGAATGATCAACCTGGCAATGGAATTTTCAGCAAATCATGGCGGGAAAACTCCATATATGCCATTTCCGGAATGCGGTGCAATGTCGCAGGGATATATTGGTTATCACCTGCAGCAGGCAATCCAGGAAGAGCTGAAGCGCCGCGGGATCCGGAAACAGTGTGCAACGATCATTACCCAGGTCGTAGTTGATGAGAAAGATCCTGGATTTGCACACCCGACAAAACCGGTAGGCAGCTTTTACAGCAAAGAAGAAGCAGAAGCAATTGCTGCTGAAAAAGGATTTGCATTCGTAGAAGATTCGGGAAGGGGATACCGGAGGGTAGTTCCTTCTCCGATTCCGAAACGGATCGTGGAGCTTGATGTTGTAGAGCAGCTTGTGAATGCGGGGGATATCGTGATCACGGTCGGCGGCGGCGGAATTCCGGTGATTGAGACACCGGAAGGTCTGAAAGGAGTCGCTGCAGTCATTGACAAGGATCGTTCGAGTGCCCTGCTTGCATGTGACATTCATGCGGATAAGCTGATCATCCTCACGGCTGTGGATCGTGTATGCGTCCATTTCAACCAGCCGGACCAGAAGGAACTTTCTGCAATGACAGTATCTGAAGCAGAAGAACTGATCAGGGAAAAGGAATTTGCTCCAGGATCCATGCTTCCGAAAGTTGAGTCGTGCATTGAGTTTGTGAAACAGAATCAGACCGGAGGAACTGCTCTGATCACCTCACTTGCGCGGGCGGCGGAAGCTCTCGAAGGGAAAACGGGAACAGTCATAACGAAATAACTGTTCGGATTAAAGGGGAAAACATAATTATGAGTCAGAAAAAAGAAAAGAGATCACTGAACACATTTACAATACTCTTAATCGTTCTGCTTCTGGTTTCAGCAATGACCTGGCTCGCAGCTGGAAAGCCATATATTGATGCAGATGGAAATGAAGGAACCGTCGCAGCAGCCTCGTTCTCTCAGATTCTCATGGCACCGATTGCCGGATTCCATGATGCGAGTGATGTCATCGGCTTCGTGTTCTGCCTTGGAGCCTTCCTCGGCCTGGTCAATTCGACAGGTGCATTGGAAACCGGAATCCATGTTCTGGTTCGGAAGATGCATGGAAATGAACTTCGCCTGATTCCGATTCTGATGGCTTTGTTCTGCATCGGCGGAACAACCTATGGCATGGGCGAAGAAACGGTTGGATTCTATATTCTTCTTGCTGCAACCATGACTGCAGCTGGCATGGACCCGATTGTCGGAGCAGCCACGGTTCTGCTCGGCGCGGGATCCGGAGTTCTCGGCTCCACGATCAACCCATTTGCGACAGGTGCGGCAGTAGCTGCTGCCGGAGTTCCTGTCAACATGGGAATCGTATATGCGGAAGGCCTGATTCTCTGCCTTGGAACTTATGGCCTGTCGGTCTGGTTTGTTCTGCGGTATGCAAAGAAGGTCATGAAGACCAAAGGATCGATCCTGACTGCAGATCAGCTTGCAGTCTGCAAGGCTGCTTATGGCGGCGCAACTGAGATCGAAGATAATCCGGTGCTTTCCTCCAAGCAGAAGGTCTGCTTGAGATTATTCGCTCTTGCCTTCATCGTAATGATCCTCGGCTTTATTCCTTGGGGTTCTTTCGGAGAAGGCGGTGCATACAGCTTCTTCGGATGGTCTTCATTCCTCACCGGGAATCAGTTCGGTGACTGGTGGTTTGACGACGCGGCGACCTGGTTCCTTCTGATGGGAATCATCATCGGTCTGGTTGGAATGAAGGACAAGAAGCACATGGTCAATGTCATCATGAGCGGCTTCGGAGACATGATCAGCGTAAACGTTGTCATTGCGCTGGCTCGTGCAACTTCAGTTCTCATGGCAGAAACCGGGCTTGGTGCTTGGATTGTTCAGATCTCTGTTACCGGGCTTACCAACAGCGGCATGTCCAGCGGTCTATTCGCTTTCCTGGACTATCTGCTCCATGTGGGTCTCAGTTTCCTGGTTCCGTCTTCTTCCGGCCTTGCAGCTCTTTCTTCCCCGATCGTATCCCCGATTGTGGCAGGAATGAACTGGTCGGTTGAAACTTCAATCATGATCACGGTAGCGGCAAATGGACTGGTCAATCTGTTCACACCGACCTGCGGATTCATCATGGGCGGCCTTGCACTTGCAAGAATCCCTTATGAAACATGGGTGAAGTGGGCTGGAAAGCTCCTGATGATCATTGCAATCTTCAGTGCTGTGGTTCTTACTGGTGCTATGGTAATCCTGGGCTGAATGATACGAGTAAGCTGACTGAAGGGACCGGAAAAATCTCCGGTCCTCTTCCTATTTCGGTTATAATGAATCTGCAGGATTCAGGACTAGGATCGTGAATAAAACATGTAGGCAGGTAACACTGCAGGATAATCTGACTTCGGAAGCAGACCCTACTTCTGTCTGTTCCTTCGACTATGAAGCCATTGAAAGACCGACGAAAGCACTGATGCATCAGGCGGCAAGATTTCTGTATTTCAAGCGCGGCAGAGGAACGATCGTGATTGATGGAGAAACCTATGAGATCCGGCCGAATATGCTTGTATCGATCACACCATGGAAGATCTCGGATGTGACGGAAGTTGAGGAAACGCTCCAGCTCATTAAAGTGGTCTATGACTATCAGTATATCAATACAGTGCTCAAGACTACGGTGGGTTTTGAGGAAGACAGCGTAGAACTGCTGCGCTTCATCACTGCTGAGCCGGTAATCTACCTTGATTCCGTGCAGGCAGAAGCAATTGACGGAATTATGGATCAGCTGAAGGAAGAGCTTGGCGTAGAATCGGTCAGAATGACACCTCCGAATAAGCCGCTTACTTTTCTGTTTACCACTAACAAGATTCTGGAACTGATGATTATGTATCGTCGGTATATCATGTCGCTGCGTGGTGAAAGTCATGAGGTGAATCGGATTACCCAGGAACCGATCATGAGTTATATCTATGCGCATTCCTCCGAAAAACTGACGCTGGAGCAGACGGCAAAAGCTTTGTTCATGTCGGAATCATCCGTTGCGAAACAGCTTCAGGAACTTACAGGGACTTCTTTCTCAAAGCTGCTCAGCAGCATCCGCATAGAAAAAGCATCTGATTACCTGATCTACACCAGCTTGACCCTGAATGAAATTGCTGATCTGCTCGGCTTTGTTGATGCGTCTCATCTGACGAAGCACTTTGTGGCAAGAGTAGGGGTCACCCCGATCCGCTATCGCAAGATCTACAGCAAAGTGAAAACGAACTGCAATAAGACCGATAAGGACGTGGCTTTCCGCATTACAGATTATTTATATCAGAATTTTGATCAGGAACATCTTACGGCGGATGAAGTGGCAAGCAAAGTCGGGGTGTCAATTCCGCAGATGAACCGAGCACTGCTGTTCTATTCAGAGCGGAACTTTGATTGCCTGCTGACGTTCATCCGGATCAATGAGGCATGCAAGCTCCTGACGGAAACAGATATTCCGATCTTTGATATCGCAATCCGGGTGGGCTATAACAATATCAAGACATTCAATCTGAACTTCTACAAGCTGAAGCAGATGACTCCTTCTGCGTTCCGCAATTCCATAACCCTTCAGAAAACGGATGGATCAGAAGCTTCAGAACGGCTGAAACCAAAAAAGAAAGGAAAGCAAGATGAAACAATTCATAGCGGATGAGAGCTTCTGGGAGCTGTTCCCGGATGTGGAAATTGCTGTGCTCTCTGTGAAAAATGCTGAGACATTCAGAGAACTTTCAGAAGCTCAGAGGGAAGAAATCCGGATTCTCCTTGAACAGGCAAATCAGGCAGCGCGGAAGTTCCTGACCAGCGATGTGATCAGCGAGAATCATGTGCCGGCGGTATGGCGCGCCGCATATCAGAAGTTCCCTGGCAAAAAGGGGGCGAGATGCTCCATTGAGAATCTCCTGAAACGCATTCTTCACGGAAAGCCGGTCGGGATGATTGCACCTGCCGTTGACATCACCAATGCGATTTCTCTGAAATATGCATTTCCGATCGGCGTGGAGAATCTTGATCAGATCAGAGGAGATCTTCATCTTGGCGCGATGAAGGGAGGGGAAGATTTCATTCCGATCGGATCGGAAGAACAGGATCCTCCGCTGCCCGGAGAAATTGCTTATTACGACGAAGCTGGAGCAGTATGCCGCTGCTTCAACTGGCGGGATGGCCGCCGGACCGAAGTGACAGATGATACGCACAATGAGATCATCCTGATGGAAAACGTGGAACCGGAACGTACTGCCGATCTTCAGAACGCACTGGAAGAATTGCAGGATCTGATGCGTAAATATCTTGGCGTGAAGATTGTTCATGCTGGCATGGTGTCTCGCTGCCATCCTTCGATCCCGATTGAAGATTGACATATTTTCGGCTTGTGCGGCTGACTGCATGGTCTGATGATCAATCTCATCATGGGAAACTGCAGGGATGAGAAAGAAGATCTGTACTGGGGTTAGCACTGGCTTTGAAAGCAAGCAATGGTACGAAAAAAGCTGAATGTTCATTCGAGCGATGAAGTGGTTCAGCTTTTTTTCTCTCTCTGATCGGAAATTCCAGATCCTATTGTCAGCTATTCTGCAGCGGTAACTTCTGCTGCAGGGGCAAGCTGTGCTTATGCTTTGGGATCAGCTGAAATAGACGTAGGGATCCTCAGGCTCTTTGCAGTGCTGAATTCGTTTTGCGTAAAGAACGACAGTCTTGCCGCCGTTTTCCATGTCGACGAGCTTGAAGGTTCCTTCTACCTCAACCCAGTCGCCAAGGTTCATTTCTTCTATCTTCACACCGGTAACCGTAACGCCGCAGAGGCTGGTATCTGCATTGCAGCATACCATTGCTCTTCTGCCGAGGATGAATGACTGGTGATATCCGGGGATGTTTTCTGCATACATTCCGCGCAGGACGACAGTCTTGCCATCATACTTTTCTGGGTCTTCCGTGCAGTCCATATACCAGAGACCATAGTCATCATC
This sequence comes from uncultured Erysipelotrichaceae bacterium, assembly GCA_900314905.1. Classification (GTDB taxonomy): domain Bacteria; phylum Bacillota_I; class Bacilli_A; order Erysipelotrichales; family Erysipelotrichaceae; genus Bulleidia. The sequence continues at coordinate 11,870 of OMXA01000016.1, read as the reverse complement.
TTTGATGTCGATGACTTCTGAATTGAGGTCAAATGGAAGAGTGCCGCTTTTCAGCTCCACAGGTTCTCCGAAGTTTCCTTCATAATAGATCTGTGCTCTGCGATTGATTGCTTTGATGTTGCCTCTCAGCATGCGGCCGTTGGTATCGGGCGTGCAGCGGTTGACGATCACCGTGTCGCTGTATCGAAGCTGCTCGAACATCATGGAACGCATGTTGCTGATATAGGATTCAAAGGTCCCTGCATCGACGGTCGTCAGGATCTGCACCAGCGGCCAGAAATCCGGCATCTCACTAAGCAGAGTATCGCTGATCGGGACGCTGCCGTTGTATTCGATGAAGACGAATGAAGGGTGGTAGATTGTGTCGAGCTCTCTCATCCGCTCTTTCGTGAGCTGATCCGGAGAATCAAAATACTCTACGAATGCGTTGTGAGAATCGAGAAATTGCTCGTCATATTCGGTTTCTCCCTGTTCAAAGCATAGGATCAGAGAACGCTGGACGCCTTCCATGAACTGAGGGTCGTCCATGGTCTGTCTGATCAGCGTTGTTTTTCCGCTGTCTAGGAAACCGGTAAAAAGATACACAGGAGTCGGCATCGGATTACTTCACCTGGAAGATTTCTTTGATCTGGCCAAGATCAACGTGCTCTCCGATGACGGTGATCAGGCCCGTATATGCGGGGCTTCCTCTGCGGACATCGATATCGCCTGGGACGAAGTCGAAGAAGATCCATCCATTCTCATGATCCGGAACAATTCCCTTTGCGCGGACAATGTTGTCGCCTAGCTTGCTGAGCGCAGTGCGGATTTCTTCTTCAGAGTAATGATTGATGGTTTCGATTCCGATGGAATCAAAGACTTCATCAGCATCATGTTCTCCGTGATGATGGTGATGGTGGTGATGCTCGTGCTCATCCTCTCCCAGATGGATCCGGTTTCCTTCAGAGAGTCCTTCATTCGGATCGGTTTCATGTTCATGATGATGTTCATGCTCATCGTGATCATCATGTTCATGATGATGTTCATGCTCATCATGTTCATGTTCTTCATCTTCGTCATCTTCTCCGAGATCTTCCGGGAAGCCGCTGGATGCACCGGTCATCGCATCGAAGATTGCCTGTCCGGAAAGCTCATCCCATGGGGTGGTGATGACTCTCGCATCTGGGTTCAGCTCACGGATGATTTCTGTATCCGCCTCAAGCTTTGCCTCGTCCACATTCTGGGTTTTGGAAAGAATGACGCAGGATGCAGTTGCGATCTGATCGTCAAAGAATTCCTTGAAATTCCGGTGATACACTTTGCAGCGAGCTGCGTCGACCACAGTGCTGTAGCTGTCCAGTTCAACCCCGCTGACTGTTTTCACTGCCCGCAGGATATCGGAAAGCTTTCCGACTCCGGAAGGCTCAATGATGATCCGGTCCGGATGATAGGTGTCGATGACCTGCTGCAGAGACTTCTCAAAATCACCTTTCAGGGTGCAGCAGATGCAGCCGCTGTTTATTTCGCGGATCTCAATGCCGGACTCCTTCAGGAATCCTCCGTCAATGCCGATTTCGCCGAATTCATTTTCTACAAGGACTACCTTCTGGCCATGGAAAACATCTTTGATCAGCTTTGAGATCAGAGTTGTCTTTCCGGCCCCGAGGAATCCGGAAATTACATCTACTTTTGTCATAACTACCTTCTTTCTTTTTCGCATCCTCATTATAAGCGGGTTTTGGAAATTGTCATGCCTATCGCCTCATTGGCTCAGCTTGCGAAGATCTGCCCCGCAGAATGGGCAGAACTCAGTCAGAAACGGCTTCCCATCGATGTTAGGGGCAAGCTTGCCGCAGGAAGGACATACTGTTGTTCCATCCGGGGTTTCGGTCCAGGTGAATCTGCCTTCTTTTCTTGCGGCATACTGATTCCTTTCAGCCTTTGCCTGCCGCTCAATCGTGAAGGAAGGATCCTGATGATTGCGCCTTGCGAAGGATTCATAATCCTGATACGTCCATCGCATGCGGTCTGTTTTCTGACGGAACGCTTCATATTCCTGCTGCAGTGCTTCGAGAGAATGCTCCAGTTCCCGCATGGCATTCAGATTGTCAGCGCTGCGATACTGGTCCATCTTCCAGAACACGCTGCGGATCAGGCTGTCTTTCAGCATCTCACGCTGCTGATCAGAGATGACGCGCTTCTGAGCCTTGCGTTTTACGATGAGATCCGGGCCGGCAAGGATCCCTGCATACGGAGGAATATAATTATCAAATACAGGCTGCTGATTCCAGAGGTCCATCCCGCAGACCAGATAGTTGTAATCTCCGTACCAGCTCTTTCTTGCGTCCGATTTCAGATCGGAGACACTGACCTTCAGCTCATAGCATCGGAAGATACTGTGACTGTCCATGGACATGTAATCGACGATTTCGTCCCCATGGGAATTATGGGCAAAACCGATCGTGACCTCTCTGCAGCCGTATTCCCGTCTTTGTCTGCTTCTCTGATCCAGTGCTTCTTCCAGATCCAGAGTTTCCTGTGTTTTTGCCATACCTGTATTTTAGATCTTTTCGAAGGCGATCCGAGGATCATCGTCTTCTTCTACGTGAATGAGACCTGTTCTCTGAAATCCGAGCTTCAGCAGAGTCTTCTGCATGATGAGATTGTCCGGATGCGTATCCATTCTGAGATGGCCGGATTTTCTGAATATCTGCTGAATACACCAGGATCCGGCACCTGGAATAATCCTTGCGGAAGCGATCCGATGCACGACGCCATATGGCGAATCTGACAGCCAGGCTCCTTCAATGTTCCGATAGGTCGGATCGATGTCTTTTCCGAAGTCATAGTAAAAGACTGCAGCAATCTGACTGCCTTCGATGCATACATAGCTTTTTGAGGCTGCGATATCCATACGGATCCGTTCTTCGCTAGGCCAGTTTGAAAGTCCCCACTGGCGGGGATTCCCGGTTTCTTTCATGAATTCTCTGGCACTGGCATAGATCTTCATGACTGTTCCAAGATCTTCCGGTTTTGCAAGTCTTAATTCCATTGGAACTCCTTCCTGTCTCTGAGTCTTGTAACATCATACTGCAGGCATCCTTCTGATCGGAATGTTCTTCCTGATTTCGGGAGGTCTTCCTGCATGGCAGAGTTAATGGAAGATACCATTCTGCCTGGATCAGATGAAACCGGAATCGACCGGTCCGCTGCAGAGAAGCGTAAGAAAAACCGCCCAATCAGCTTCTGTGATTTCTGAGCGGCTCCATATTGCTAATGAATGGTGCACCAGACAGGACTTGAACCTGCACGGGTCTCCCCATACGCCCCTCAAGCGTACGTGTCTGCCATTCCACCACTGGTGCATGCCTAGATATTATATACACCGTCGACGAAAAGGTCAAAGGATTGCTATAATTTTTTCGGATGAAAATGATATGGAAAATCCTGGCGGCAGGGATGCTGGTGCTTTCCATGGCTGCCTGCAGGCAGGAAACCGCCGTCTTCGAACCGGAAGAAACCTATGCTGCTCCGGAAGATTTTCCGGATCTTTTCTGTGACTATTACTTTCTCGAGGATTCTGAAACAGGGCAGGTGATTCTGGATCATCGCAGCGAAGAACAGATCTTTCCTGCTTCGATGACAAAGATGATGACTGCAATTCTCGCGATTGAGCAGATTCCTGATCCTCTGAATACCGTGATCCCGTTTACAGAAGAAATGCTTGCCGGCCTGGTAGAAGCCAACGCAAACCGGGCTGGATTCGTTCCTGGTGATGAGCCGACTGCGCTGGACTATCTCTACGGGGATTTGCTTCCTTCCGGAGCAGATTGTTCAAGAGCACTTGCCTTCTATCTGGCTGGGAGTGAGGAAGCCTTTGTAGAACAGATGAATGCGAAGGCAGCGGAACTTGGCATGCGGGATACGCATTTTGTGAATACCACCGGTCTGCATGAAGATGCTCATTACAGCACTTGCCGCGATATGGCGATTCTCCTGAACTACTGCATGCAGAATGAATTGTTTCGGACAGTGATCACAACCGAGATCTATCGAACCAAACCGCTCGCTCACTATCGCCATGGTCTGGTGATGCAGAACTACGTGCTTCTTTACATCAATCAGGAAGACCCTCCGTTCCGATATGAGTTTGACATTCCCGGATTCATCGGAGGAAAGTCCGGATATACGATCGAAGGACAGTATACGCTGGCAAGCTGTGCAAAGATCGGCGGCATTCCTCTGACGATGGTCAATGCGCATGGTTACTATATGGAGCATTATCCGGCTTCGATTTCGGATGCGGCCGCCTTCTATCACTGGTTTTCGGAGCATTATGAGCGGAAAGAAGCAGTTGCAGCAGGCCAGGACTTCGGAACCCTGAAAGTCCGTGAAAGCACAGAAGGAGATATCCGGGTTCTTGCCTCTGATTCCCTGATACTGGACCTTCCGGAAGAGGAGAATATTCATTACCGAGCAGTTCTTCCGGAATCTGTCACAGCTCCGATACAGGAAGGAGAAGCGGTCGGGAGGCTTGAGATCTACGCATATGATACGCTGGCAGGAACTGTGAATCTGGTGTCTTCAGAGAGCAGAACGAGAACGGCAGGAGGAGTCCTTTATTCATTTGCCGAGGAACGGATCCTTCCTGAGCTGCCGGGGATTGTGGCGGTGCTGGTGCTGACGATTGCAGTGATTATTTCCCTGAAGCATCAGAATTCCCGCAGACCGCATAGCTGAGAGGTTTCTTATTGCAGAAAAAAAGCGCGCATCATATAATAGGGAACGTTTCGAGGAAGAATGAATATGGATTATCAGAAGATTATCAACATTGCGGTGATCGCACATGTCGATGCCGGAAAATCTACGCTTGTAAATGCATTCCTGAAGCAGAGCCATGTCTTCAAGGATAACGAGAAGGTTGTGGACTGCATCATGGACAGCAACGACCTCGAACGGGAAAGAGGCATTACCATCTATTCCAAGAACTGCTCTGTCCAGTACAAGGATTACAAGATCAATATTGTCGACACTCCGGGGCATGCGGATTTCTCCTCCGAAGTGGAACGTATCATCAAGACGGTAGATACGGTAATCCTGCTGGTAGACTCAGCCGAAGGACCGATGCCTCAGACTCGTTTCGTTCTCCAGAAGTCTCTTGAAATCGGCCTGCGTCCGATTCTGCTCATCAATAAGATGGACAAGCCGGATGCACGTGCAAATGAAGTGATCGATGAGGTCTACGATCTGTTCCTGGAACTGAACGCGACAGATGATCAGCTCGACTTCCCGATTCTTTATGGGGTCGCCAGAGAAGGAGTCGTGCGCTATAACTGGGATACAGATACGAACAACGATATCACGCCGCTGTTCGAGACCATTCTGCATCATACCCAGGCTTATCCGGATCTCACGAAGGAACCGCTGCAGATGCAGGTATGCGCGCTTGCATATGATGACTATATCGGCAGACTCGGCATCGGCCGCATTTACTCCGGCACACTCAAAGCTGCTACCCAGTATGAAGTCTGCAACGCTGAAGGAAAAACCGGAAAAGGGAAAACAAATCAGATTTTTGTCTACAAAGGCCTTTCCAGAATCCCGGTCAATGAAATTCAGTGCGGCGAAATCTGCATGATTTCCGGTATCCCTGATATTTCAATCGGAGATACGCTTTGCCCGGATGGGACGACGGATCCGCTGCCGATGATCAAGATCGAAGAACCTACGCTGTCCATGAATTTCATGGTCAATGATTCTCCGTTCGCCGGACAGACTGGCAAATATGTGACTTCCCGCAATATCCGCGAGCGTCTTGAAAAGGAACTCGAAGTCAATGTCGGTCTTAAAGTAGAAGAAACCGGATCGACCGATACCTTCAAGGTCTCCGGCCGCGGTGAGCTTCATCTGACGGTTCTTCTGGAGCAGATGCGCCGGGAAGGATACGAAGTAGCTGTTTCCAGACCGGAAGTCATTCTGAAGAAGATTGATGGTCAGACCTGCGAGCCGGTCGAAGAAGTTGTCTGCGATGTTCCGAATGAATATTCCGGAACGGTGATCAGCGTGCTGAACAAGAGAAAAGGCATGCTTCAGAACATGGAGGACAATGGTTCTTATACCCGCGTCACTTATCTGGTTCCGACCAGAGGACTGATCGGCTATCGCACTGCGTTCATCAATACCACACATGGCGAAGGAACGATGGTTCGCAGACTTGCCGGCTATGAACCATGGAAGGGAGATATCCCGCAGCGTGAGAATGGTGCGCTGATTTCCACGGAAACCGGAAGTGCCATGACCTATGCACTCTGGAATATCCAGGAGCGCGGCCAGCTGTTCATCGGCGCTCAGACTCCGGTTTATGAGGGCATGATTATCGGGGTTTCCAGCAAGAATAAGGACATGACGGTCAACCCGATCAAGAATAAGAAGATGACTGCGGTCCGTTCTACCGGAAACGATGAAGCCATGAAGCTTGTTCCGCCGAAGATCCTGACGCTGGAAGAGGCAATTGAGTTCATCAACGATGATGAGCTTGTTGAAATTACGCCGACAGATATCCGCGTGCGCAAGAAATATCTGACCATTATCGATCGCCGCAGACATGCTCGTGAACTCGGCAAGATTGACGACGAAGAAGATGAATAATAAAAGGGGGCGTTGAAAAACCTACAGGATAACTGATAGGTTCTCAACCCCCTTTCTTTTTTCGATTAGCTGATCTAGCCACTTTATTGACACTCTTCTTTTGCTTCAGCTTTGTGTGCAAGGATCTTTGCACGAGGCTTGGCAAACATTTCTGCTTGCAGGTTGTCCGGTGCTGTCCAGAAAGACAGCTTTAGATTTCCACTGTAAAACCGGAACAACTTCCTCAGGTTATATCCAAGAAAGGTAAGCATATATTCTGCTGTAACTTTTTCCATTGACCGACGGCGAAACCGGATGTATTCCATATTCTGTTTCAGCGAACCGAATGCCCCTTCATTCTGTATGCTTCGATTAACTCGTATCTCTATTCCTTTTGGAGAAAGCAGATTTTCAGTGGCTTGATTTCTGTATTTCTGATATTCAGCATTGACTTCGAATATTTTGTAATCTTCATCTTTGTTATTCATAAAACGCTTGCAGTATGAAGCGAATGGGCAGGAAAGACATCCAGTAATCATATAAAAGACCGACCTGCATTTTTGGAATGACGATTATTCAGCTCGACCTGCTTCCCTATATAACCATTCATGCATGTTATTGACAGGTCATCATTCAGATGGTATTGATCAGGTCGTTTCCCAGAGACATTCCCATCCCACGACTGATATTTTACGTAGTTACCGATTTTGTGCAGCTCCAGATATTGATAGTTATTCATGCTTCCATATCCCGAATCTGCACACAGATTCTTTGGATACTGGTGATGAATACGAAAAAACGCTTCCAGCGTAGGAATCAAATCGTTTATATCACTGCGTGAATGCGACACATAATATGCACAGGCAAAGCCTTTAATGACCAAAACCTGCGCATTATATGCCGCATGCATGTTGCTGCCGAGACCTGAATAATAGTCCTCTTTCAGACACATTGCGGTCGCATCATGATTCGTTTTGTAATACGAATTCCGATCCGGCCCGCAAATCCGTTCCTTTTCTTCATATTCCATTGCCTTAGAGAAGTATTTCTGCAGCCGTAGGTTCTGACTGACAAGCATTTTCTTCTGATGCTCATCCATGCATGCATCGCAAAGACTACATATTTCTTTTTCCACTCATGAAGGAATAAATTTTTAGAAAGTTAAGATTTTCGTGAAGTCAGCAGAAAAAGATAAATCAGGTATTGACATTCCTAACCACAATAATTAGTCTAATAATAGATAGGATGCTAATAAAAAGCACAGCAAGGAGAAAAACATGCTTACAACATTCACAGCAAAGGTTTCAAAAACAGCCACAGGTCTTCAGGCAGTTGCCGACGCACGCGGATTCAAAATTACATTTGACGAGCCGGAAGAACTCGGCGGAACAAATACAGGAATGAATCCGGTGGAAGGCGTTCTGTGCGCACTGGGTGCCTGCCAGTCCATCGTTGTCGCGGCATTTGCGGAATCCCAGGATTTCAAATATGACGAATTCTGGATTGAACTGGAAGGCGATCTTGATCCGGACGGATTCATGGGTCTTGCTGACTGCAGAAACGGATTCCAGCAGATCCGCTATACACATCATTTCAAGACAGATGAACCCCAGGAAAAGATCGACGCATTCTCCAAATTCGTTGAATCCAGATGCCCTGTGGGAGACAACCTGGCTAACGGCGTTGAACTCGTCAGAGTCGCCAGCATCAAGGAATAATTCAGACACAGCAGCCTGCCGGCAGGCAGGCTTTCTTATATCAGAAGAGGACAGACAAGATGAACATTGTAAAAATTCCGGCGCTTCCCGGCGCTAAAACAGTTGTTGTCACAAAGATCTTCGTAAAGGCAGCAGAGAAAGTCTCAAAGGATGCAGAAATGTTTGCTGTTGAGACGAAAAAAGGCACAAAGACGATCAAGTCCCCGTATGAGGGTATCGTCAAAGAAATCCTGATCAATGAAGGGGAAGAGGCTGCTGTCAATACAGACGCATTTCTCATTGAGGAAGCCGCTGCAGAGATACCGTCAGAAACAGAAGTGAAAATGCCGGTGATCCCCGGCGCGAAAATGATCAGGATTGGAAAGATCCTTGTCAAAGAAGACGATTCCGTCACAAAGGGACAGCCGCTGTTCCAGGCGGAAGGCAAAAAAAGCGCTGTATCCGTCAAGGCACGGGAGGACGGAACCGTTTCTGCCATCCTGATCCATGAGGGAGATGAAGTCCCTGCCGGTACTGTATGTGTAAGGCTTTCTGCTGGTTTACAGACCGCGGCAGAAGAAAAGGTTTCTGAAGAAGCCGTTGAAGATGTGCAGACTGATGTGCTGATCATCGGCGGCGGCACAGGCGGCTATGTTTCCGCGATCAGAGCAGCCAGGGCAGGCAAAAAAGTCATCCTTGCGGAAAAGAACCGTCTTGGCGGCACATGCCTGAATGTCGGATGCATTCCGACAAAAACACTCATTGCCTCAGCACACCGCTATGAGGAAGCGCTCAACGCCGGCATCTTCGGCGTGCAGATTGAAGGAACAGTCCGTCCGGATATGGAAAAGATCATTGCCCGCAAAGACAGCGTCGTGGACAGACTGGTCGGCGGCATTGAATACCTGATGGAAAAGAATCACGTCACAGTGATGAAGGGAACAGCTTCCTTTGAAAATGAGAAGAGCGTTCTTCTCAAAGGCGAAAAGTCGTACAGGATCTCCTTCACTGACTGCATCATTGCCACAGGCTCTTCTGTCATGAGACCGAAGATCGAGGGCATTGAGGGCAGAAGGATCATGGACAGTACAGCAGCCTTAAGCAATAAGGAACTCATGAAAACAGTCACAATCGTTGGCGGAGGCGTGATCGGTCTGGAATTCGCATTCCTGTACAGAAGCCTTGGCGTGGAAGTGACGGTCATTGAATTCCTTGACAGACTGTGTGCGGTTATGGACAGCGACATCTCGGAAGAGATATTGAGAATTGCCCGTGAAAAGGGCATCCGTGTGGAACTCTCCTCCAAAGTCACATCATTCAAAGAGACCGTCAATGACAGTGTCGTGACATTCTATGAAAAGGATGGAAACAGCCTTGCGGTCACATCGGATTATGTGCTTGTTGCGATCGGCAGGAAATCCAATACAGAAGGACTTGGTCTGGAAAACACATCCATTGCCATGAACCCGGGGAACAGGGGCATTGCGGTCAATGAATACATGGAGACAAATGTGCCTCATATCTACGCTGTCGGCGATGTGAACAACCGTATTCAGCTTGCCCACGCAGCCAGCTATGAAGGCATGATTGCTGTCGATCATATTCTCGGTACCAAGCGGCCTTTTGATCAGACGATCATTCCGAGCGTCATCTTCACAATGCCCGAAATTGCTTCCGTCGGTCTGAATAAAGCGGCTGCCGAAAAAGCAGGCATCGCTTATCACGAGGGCATCTTCCATTACACAGCCAACGGCAAAGCGCTCTCCATGAACGAGACCGAAGGGTTTATCCGGATTCTCGCGGATGAAAATGAGACAATTATCGGCGCTTCCATGATTGGCGCGGACGCGTCCACAATCATCGCTTCCCTCGGTATATGCGTGGCAAATAAACTGAAAGTGAATGATCTGGAAAAGACTGTCTTTGCCCATCCGACAACAGCGGAAGTGATTCATGAAGCCGCCCTTGATCTGACCGGCGGAGCGTATCACGAATAATGTTCCGCCTGTATCAGACAGTCACAGACGATCCCTATATCAATCTCGCCATTGAGGCACAGCTGTTCAGAGAAAAAAAGAAAACAGTCTTTCTCTGGCGCAACCGCCCGTGTGTGATTGCCGGCAGGAACCAGAATCTTTATGCCGAAGCAGACCTTTCATTTGCCAAAAGAAACGGGATCCTGCCGGTGAGAAGAACCACCGGGGGAGGCTGCGTCTACCATGATCACGGTAATCTGAACTATTCATTCATCCTGCCTCAGGAAGAACTGGACAGAGCGCCGCAGATGATCCTGCAGATCCTCTCCCTTGTGAATATAGAAGCGGAAGCTTCCGGCAGGAATGATCTAATGATCAGTGGGAGAAAACTCGGCGGGACCGCCTGGCAGAGCGAAGATGAGTGGGTATTGTTCCACGGGACGCTCTTAATTGAAACGGATCTTGAAAAAATGCGCCATGTCCTGACGCCGGCAAAACTCAAGCTTGCCTCCAAAGGCATCTCTTCCGTGCGCTCAAGGGTCATCAATCTCAAAGAAGTCTGCAGTTCTTTGACTGCTGAAATGATCTGCGGTGCCTGTGAACAGTTCTTCGGATGCGAGGCTATGAACATAGAGCCTGATGAAAGAATCATCAAAGAAGCGGAAAAGCTGCGCTCTGAAAAGTGGATCTTTGGGGAATGCGCTGACTATCAGGCAGAGCATGATTTCAAAACCGATCAGGGTATTATGCGCGTCTGTCTTTCTGTTCATGATGGAGTGATCAGCGGCGTCACTCTCAGCCATGACTTCATGGATGCGGCGTTTATACCGGATATGGAGCCTCTTAAGGGCATGCTTTACAATCCGGATGAAATCTATGCTAGAATATCCGCATTGATAAGAGGAAAAGGCTTGAATGTTCATATTTGAGGATTGTCTTGCCCATCTAGCGAGCAGAAATTCGAAAGAACTTGCAGAGATACTTGATAAAAGAATGTCTGTGATCGGCGTTACACGCGTACAGTGGATGGCGTTTTACTATCTGCATAACCAGCCCGGGATCACACAGAAGGAACTCGCATCTCTTCTGGGTACAAAAGAGCCGACCGTTGTCAGACTGCTTGACAGAATGGAAAAAGACGATCTGGTCAGAAGGATCCGCAAAGACCGCAGGACCAACGCTGTGGAACTGAGTGATAAGGGCCTGAAGCTCTATGAAGAAGGCCTCGTCATCGCCGAAAAGTTCAAAAACGACGCGATCATGGGAATTCCCGAAGACTATATGGATCACTTCAAATGGGTTCTGGACAAAATGGTCGAGAATACCCGCCGGAAATAACAACCGCTGTGATTCCGACAGAAGAACCATTCCAGAGAGCAGTACAGCTCTTCAGAATGAAGAAGACTGTGCCCAGGGCGGTATAACCGGAATCCTATCATCCGCATTTCTGCTTATACGCTGCCAGTGAATTCTGGCGGCGTTTTTCAAGGGCAAATAAATTTGATAACTTAAATCAAGCCCTTTTTCGGAGATTTCTTCGATAAATTCATAAGCTTCAGAATTTTTCTGATCGGCCACCACGAAAAGAGGA
>OMXA01000019.1 GCA_900314905.1 uncultured Erysipelotrichaceae bacterium | reverse complement strand
CGCGATAACGAAGGCTATCGCCGCCCTGCGGGCAGAAGAAAGGCGGCTAACCCCGCCTAAACTAAACAGCTTGCGCTGCTATAGACGGGGAATGCGCCGCCACTAATTCAAAATGACAAGATGACGATTCCTTTCACTGCAGAAAGGGAACCGCCATCTTTTTCAGTTTATGGAAGATATTTCGGATTATTCTGCCGGTACTGCCGTCAGAAAGCACATGTCATTAGGTTCGCCGGAATCTTCGTCGAAGAAGTTGTAGAACGTGAAGTTGTACAGGAAGCGTTCTGCACTGTAGACACCGTAGCCATCCTGATTATGGTCTGTCGTATCATAGGGATCAGCCACAATGATCACATCGTCCTGGGTGGTCTCAGTACCCATAGTGTCATAGCCGATGATGACCTGCCAGTGTCCTCCCCAGTCGTTCCATCCGACGATGATCGGATGTCCTTCTTTCAAGGTGTCTTGGATGTAATCAAATGTAAATACGTCCGCAACGGTATCCTTGCAGTCTAGCGTCGAATAGGTGTCGAAACCGCCGACCCCGTCGAATATTTCCACCATCTGAGACATGCTCGTAGCGGCTGGCTCTGTGCCGTTGCTGCGGAATTCAGCCAGGCTTTCTTCGGTATTATCTCCTAGTTTTCCATACCAGTTCAGGACCATCAGAGACGAGGCAACACCGCAGCTCCATTCAGAAGTCTGCTGGTAGGTCTTGAATTTGGGAAGAATGGTCAGAGAGTCTGTGGACTTCATATTGTAGAAATCAAGCCGATTGAAATAAGGACTGTCTTTGTGATCACCCTGTCGTTCTACGCTGTCGGCACCGTCTTCCGGGCTCAGATCAGCCGTATGCGGTATCTTCATTTCATCGGTGTAGTTGCCATGAGATGCAGAACCAGACGAGGTGCATCCTGCAAGCAGAGATGCACAGAGAAGAAGAAAAGAAACCTGCTTTTTCATTTGTTTTCCCCCTTTGAATCCCGGTGTCTGTTCCTGTATGGTTTTGTCTCCTGCCGGGAATGAAGAAGTTATATCAGACTGTTTCGTAAAAGTAAACAAGAAGTTTAATAATAAATCATTTCCGGAGATGGAAGGGAATTGACGAATCTGAACGCTTTTTCAGATCAAAGAGTCTGAAGGAGATGAAATGCAGGCAGTGTCGCACCAGCTGAAAACGGCACAGCTATTTGCTGAAATGGTACGTACTGATCGCGGCATAGATCACCAGAAAAAAGAGACCTTGCGGTCTCCTGAATCTATGCCTTGGATCAGTCGAGCTTCTGACCGCAGTTCGGGCAGAAGCTGTCATCTTCATCGACGATTTCGCCGCAATTCGGGCAATGTTTTTCGCCGGTAATCTGCATCGGTTTTCCGCACTTCCGGCAGAACTTCGCTCCGGGCTTGTTGAAAGCGCCGCAGCTAGGGCAGGTGACGGAATCTTCGCTGATCGGCCCATCTGAATCCCTGCTGTTTCTGCCTGTGAATGGATTGGAAGTAGTCGTCTCCAGCGGCTCTGCGCCGATATAGCTGTCCAGGAACCGGAAGATATCGTCAAACAGACCGAACTGGCGGACAGCTCCTAGCCCTGCCGTTATCAGCAGGGGCGAAAATACAATGCCGAGTGCCGCAAAACCGGCCTTTTCAACCCATTTTTCCGCCGCAACAGAAATCCTGAGATTTGTGCTCTCCTCGCCGATGCGGATGCTTACTGCTGCATCCATGCCAAGGTATTTCGTCCATTCCATGTTTGCATCGCCTTTGCATTGAACCAGATATCCCTGACGGGTACGCATGATCTGCGTGATCATATGCTTATCCGTATCAAGGTATCTTGCCAGCGCGTATGCAGTATCCTGAGCAGATCGGCCGTTAGCTGGATATAGTTTTTCCGTGATGAATCCTCTTACTTCATTTTCAGACATATTGCATGCCTCCATTTCATATCTTCACTGTAATCAGTTTCTCATGAAAATGGGTAAATCACATCACTTCACAAAATGTAATAATGAGGGACTGCTGAAGCGATGATCGGATAATGGCAGGCCATCTGCAAACTCCCGGCAGAAAAACTGGCATAGAAGAAGCTCCTGCATGCAGGGAAGTACCTCATTATCTGCAATAATAAGGTACTCCCCTGCACGCATGATAACAGGTAAAGCTATTCTGAAGAAACCGGCTGTCAGATTTCCTGTGAAATGAGCGGAAAAATTTCACAAGAAGCGGATCGAAAAATCTTAAGGGTTCAGAGTAAAAAATTCTATTTTCCGGATTGTAAGCGCTTGCTAAATTATAACTGTCACTGAGGGAAACCTCAGATCACAAGGGAGGAAATAATTGTGAACTCGAAGAAGATTTTCAGTATTCTCACGGCTTCTGCAATGTCTGCAGCTCTGCTTGCAGGATGCGGCGGCTCAGGCTCCAGTGCAGCAGCTACTTCAGCTGCAACTGCATCTTCTGCAGCAACCGCTGCCGCAGTTGAAGAAGCTACAGGAAATGCGGCAAAACCGCTCGTCTGGTTCAACCGTCAGCCGTCCAACAGTTCGACTGGTGAACTGGATATGACCGCTCTGAACTGGAACAAGGATACCTATTATGTAGGCTTCAATGCAAATCAGGGTGCTGAACTCCAGGGACAGATGGTTGCAGATTATCTCACTTCTCATGGTGCTGATCTGGATCGCAACGGAGACGGAGTCATCGGTTACGTTCTTGCAATCGGCGATATCGGACATAACGATTCCATCGCTCGTACACGCGGTGTCCGCAATGCACTGGGAACGGCAGTAGAAGATGCGAATGGTGTCAATGCTCAGCCGGTAGGAACCAATGTTGATGGTTCTTCTTCCAATGTCAAGGACGGCTCGATTGAGATCGATGGCAAGTCCTATGTCGTACGTGAGCTTGCTTCTCAGGAAATGAAGAACTCTGCTGGTGCAACATGGGATGCTGCTACTGCAGGAAATGCAATCGGTACCTGGGCTTCCTCATTCGGCGATCAGATCGATGTCGTTGTTTCCAATAACGATGGCATGGGCATGGCAATGTTCAATGCATGGTCCAAGGAAAACAATGTTCCGACCTTCGGATATGATGCTAACTCTGATGCAGTTGCAGCGATTGCGGATGGCTATGCAGGAACGATCTCCCAGCATGCTGACGTACAGGCTTATCTGACGCTCCGTGTTCTGAGAAACTGCCTCGATGGTGTTGATGTCAATACCGGTATCTCTGTTGCTGATGATGCTGGCAACGTCCTCACAGAAGGAACTGATTATGAATACAATGCTGACGAGCGTTCATTCTATGCTCTGAACCTCGCGGTTACTGCTGATAACTATCAGGACTTCCTGGATTCCACTGTAACCTACAAGCCGGTCAGCAATCAGCTTGATGCTGCAAAGTCTCCGAGCAAGAAAGTCTGGCTGGATATCTACAACGCTGCAGATAACTTCCTGAGTTCCACTTATCAGCCGCTGCTTGAGAAGTACGATGATCTGCTGAACCTTGATGTTGAATACATCGGCGGCGATGGTCAGACTGAGTCCAATATCACGAATCGTCTCGGAAATCCGGATCAGTATGATGCATTTGCAATCAACATGGTCAAGACGGACAACGCTGCTTCTTACACTTCGCTGCTTCAGTAATTTCTGAATTGAGCTTCTCCTGATGGGCTGCGGGTTATTCTTCCTTGCAGCCCTTCATATTATGAAATCTGACGCGGAATACGCAGAGGGTTTCACCACTGTATGAGGTGATAGCATGGCTGATGAATCAAAAGACAATATTCTTGAAATAAGGGGAATGTGCAAGACCTTCGGACGCAATCGTGTGCTGGATCATA
The DNA here is from genome assembly GCA_900314905.1 of uncultured Erysipelotrichaceae bacterium. Classification (GTDB taxonomy): domain Bacteria; phylum Bacillota_I; class Bacilli_A; order Erysipelotrichales; family Erysipelotrichaceae; genus Bulleidia. Next base: position 31,284 of record OMXA01000019.1, on the reverse strand, counting down.
TCAACCTGGACGTGAAGCGCGGAACCATCATGGGTCTGATGGGAGAAAACGGTGCTGGGAAATCCACGATGATGAAGTGCCTCTTCGGCGTTTATCAGAAAGATGAAGGCACGATTGTCCTGGATGGCAGGGAAGTCAATTTCGCCGGACCGAAAGATGCACTGGAAAATGGAATCGCAATGGTGCACCAGGAGCTGAATCAGGCACTGGACCGGAGCGTAGTTGATAACCTGTTCCTCGGAAGATACCCGACTGACCGCTTCGGAGTCGTTGATGAAGCGCGTATGAAGCGGGAAGCTGCAGAATTATTCCGCAGTCTGGACCTGACGGTGAATCTGAGTGCTCCGATGCGGACCATGTCTGTATCGTCACGTCAGATGTGCGAGATTGCCAAGGCAATTTCCTATCATTCCAAGCTGATCGTTCTGGATGAACCGACTTCTTCGCTGACGGAACCTGAAGTCCGGAAACTGTTCGGGATGATGAGAAAGCTGCGGGATCGCGGTATTTCTCTGATTTATATCTCTCACAAGATGGATGAGGTATTTGAGATCTGCGATGAAGTTTCAGTTCTTCGGGACGGCCACATGGTTATGACGAAGAAGATTGCAGACACGGATATGAACGATCTGATTACGGCAATGGTCGGCCGTTCACTGGATAATCGTTTCCCGCCGGTAGATAATACGCCGAAGGAACCGATCCTCTCCGTTCAGCATCTGTTCACGAAATACAAGCCCTGGCTGAAAGATATCACGTTTGATGTGAGAGAAGGCGAGATCTTCGGACTTTATGGTCTGGTAGGAGCAGGCAGAACAGAGCTTCTGGAAACAATCTTCGGAGTCCGTACCAGAGCAAGCGGGCGTGTCTACTATAATGGCAAGCTATGCAACTTCAACAGCCCGAAAGAAGCGATGGACAATGGGTTTGCCCTGATCACAGAAGAGCGCAAGGCAAATGGTCTGTTTCTGAAAGGAGACCTGACCTTCAATACAACGATTGCCAATCTGAATCAGTATAAGCATGGGCCGGTTGTGCTGTCTGATCCGGAAATGACGAAAGCGACAGCAAAGGAAATCCGTATCATGCACACGAAGTGCCTGGGACCGGATGATATGATTGCAAGTCTCTCCGGCGGCAATCAGCAGAAGGTGATCTTCGGAAAGTGGCTGGAACGGGAACCTGACGTGTTCATGATGGATGAGCCGACCAGAGGTATTGACGTCGGTGCAAAATATGAGATCTATGAGCTGATTATTGAAATGGCAAAACAGGGAAAGACCATCATCGTCGTATCGTCTGAAATGCCTGAGATTCTCGGCATCACGAACCGGATCGGCGTGATGTCAAACGGACATCTTTCAGGCATTGTCAATACGAAGGAAACAAACCAGGAAGAGCTGCTGAGACTCAGCGCAATGTATCTGTGAGAGAGGGTAAAAGAAGATGGAAGACAAGAGACAGATTCTGACCGATAAAGAAGAAGAGGCGCTCAGAGCCCCGATTGCAGAAAAAGTCGGCGGAATTCAGAAACAGCTGGATGAACTGAGAAAAGACGGAAGTCTGAAAATTCAGAGCCTCAGCAATAAGCTTTCTGCTGTGAAGGTCAGCAGAAGCCTGACTTCAGAAGAGCGCAGGAAACAGACTGCAGAGCTGGAAAAGCAGCTGGCAGCAGCTAAGGAAGTCGAACGTGCTAACAGTGAGAAGGTCAATGCGCTGATCAAAGAAGCAGAAGACTACCTGAAGCAGAACTATGACAGCCTGTATTACAGCAAGGTATGTGCAAGCTGTGATGCTGCGGACCGCAAAGCAGAAGAAGATTACAATGCAAAACTTGCCGAGCTGAAAGCGGAATACGAAAAGACGATTGCGGGAGTCACGGACAAGAACGAACTGAAAGACGAGAAGTATGTTTACAAGAACAAGCAGTTCGATGCCAAGCTGACTTATGACAATGAGATTCAGGCAATCAAGGATCGCCGCCATGAAGCATTTACCTATCAGTATCATCTGATTGACAATCTCCGGATGTCGAAGTTCACTGCGGCGGAAAAGTGGGCACAATCCCGTGAGAACTACCGTTATACCTTCAACCGCAAGCAGTTCCTTCTGAAGAACGGGTTGTATATTGTCATCGTGCTGATCTTCATCATGCTGGCAATCATCACTCCGATTCTCAAGAATACGCAGCTGTTCACGGTAACAAACATTCTGAACATTCTGCAGCAGGCTGCGCCGCGCATGTTCCTTGCGCTCGGAGTTGCCGGTCTGATTGTTCTGACTGGTACAGATCTTTCCGTCGGACGTATGGTCGGCATGGGCATGGTCACTGCAACCATCATCATGCATCAGGGTGTCAATACTGGTTCTGTATTCGGACACATCTTCGACTTCACATCGATTCCTCCGGCCGGACGCGCATGGCTGGCATTGCTGGTCTGCGTGATTCTGACGACGATCTTCGCGACGATTGCGGGATTCTTCTTTGCCCGCTTCAAGATGCATCCGTTCATTTCCACCATGAGCAACATGCTGATCATCTTCGGGCTTGTTACCTATGCGACCAAGGGTGTTTCATTCGGTGCAATTGATTCCTCGATCCCGGCAAAGTTCATACCGAAGGTCAATGGTTTCCCTACGATCATTCTCTGGGCACTCGGAGCAATCTGCGTGATCTGGTTCATCTGGAACAAGACAACTTTCGGCAAGAATCTGTTTGCAGTAGGCGGCAACCCTGATGCGGCTGCAGTCTCCGGAATCTCGGTATTCAAAACGATTCTCTGCGCATTCATGCTTGCAGGTGTCATGTACGGAATTGGCGCATGGCTTGAATGCATGCGAATGGTCGGTTCCGGTTCTGCGGCTTATGGCCAGGGCTGGGACATGGATGCAATCGCTGCCTGCGTAGTCGGCGGTGTCTCCTTTACGGGTGGTATCGGCAAGATCTCCGGTGTCGTGGTTGGTGTTCTGATCTTCACATCGCTGACCTATTCCCTGACGATTCTCGGTATTGATACGAATCTTCAGTTCGTATTTGAAGGTATCATCATTCTGACTGCCGTTACGCTGGACTGCCTGAAGTACGTTCAGAAGAAGTAATCCTCATATTGAGAACTATGAAGAAAAGCCCGAAAGGGCTTTTCTTCATGGCTTGATCTATTGAAACTGGGAGACGTTCTCCAGAGTGATCTTACGATATGGAAGCATGATGTAATGTGAATTCATGAGCTCAGGCATGTCTTCATTTTCGGAAAGAGCTGACGCTAGCTGGTAGATTGCTCCCGCTTGTCCTTTATAGTCATTGTATACCGTCCCGATCAATGCATGGCTCTGAACCAGCTGACAGCCAACTGCAGTTCCGTCAATTCCAATGATCAGAGGGCGATCAGTCAGCGGAATACCAGCTGCTTCATATGCATCGACTGCACCTGCTGCCATGTCATCATTATTGCAGAGATACAGTTCTGCTTCGGTCTCTTCCTGTATCAGACGGGTGACTTCTGTCTGTGCCTCCTGGCGGTTCCAGTCGCAGATCGAGTAACCGATCTTATCGATCCTGATGCCTGCATTCTGCAGTGTCGTGACGGAGGATTCGCTGCGGACGATTGCATCCTGATGACCTGGTTCGCCTTCGAGCACGTACACCTGGATCTGACCGTCGCCATTTCTGTCTGCTTCTAGATGCTGGCTCAGATAAGTTGCGGCGATCTGTCCCTGCAGACGCCCGCTTTCTTCCGGATCGCTGCCGACATAATACAGATGTTCCCAGCGGGTGATATCCGATTCTACTGGTTCCCGGTTGAAGAAGATGATCGGGATTTCATTTTTCATTGCAGCATTGATAATGGCGGAAGTGCTGGTGCGGTCTACGAGATTGACGCAGATGACATTCACTCCGTCAGCGATCATATCCTTGACCTGCTCATTCTGGGTGAGCTGGGAATGATCGGCATTGCGGATCGTGAAATGAACCCCATCTGCCTCTGCAAGGTCAGAGAGTTCTTTTGTGATGGAGGAAATGAAGGTGTCCTGGCTGTCATATATGGCAATGCCGAGATTCAGACTCTTTCTCTTTGCAGAAGCAGGAGCGCATCCGGAGAGAACAAGAGCCGGAATCAGCGCTATGGCACTGAAGCTCAGTTTCATGGCATCCTTTCTAGCTACTGGCTGATTGGAAACAGCAGCTGCTGGTTTTTCTTCGTGAACATATTTGCCCGGGTGATGATGGAATAGTCAATTGTGGTATTTTCCATCGCCCTTCTGGAAGAGCAGTAATCAGAGATCTGCTCGATTGCAGTGAAACCGGCGAGGTATTCATTCGGGACAATCATCTTATCGATGATCTCGGAATCGGTATAGGAGATGCAGGCGGCTGAGATGCCGATCCCATACAGGCCGGAAATCTGATCCGGATGCGAAGCCCGATATTCTGCTGCGGCTTCAAGAGAATCATTGTCCAGAGCAATGATCAGATCAGCTTGATTTTCTGTCTGTTTCGTGATCATTGAGACCTGGCTGGCATCTCGCAGAATCCATGCTGGCTTGATGTCATGCTTTGCAAGTTCTTCATTCAGACTTGCAAGACGTTCCGTGAGTTCAGAAGAAACGGTTCTGGAACAGATTATTCCGATCCGGAGCTTTGAAGAAGAACTGCGGTATGACAGAACCTGCTGAGCAAGGCTGATGCCAGCTGCTCTGGAACTGAGGGAGATCTGTGCGAGTCTCGCGTCTGTTTCGGCTGATCCTCTTGTTCCGAGCAATACAGTGGGTATGGATGCTTTTTCCAGGAGCTCTGCATTCTGGTCGGAGAGAAGTGAAACGATGATCCCATCCGGTTTTTCTTCCAGGGCGGATCTGATCTGTTCTGTTTCATTGTCTTCTGTGGTGCTTATGATGGATAGAGAGATTCCGTATTCTCTTGCGGCTGCCCGGAAGCCCATGCGAAAGGAGTTCCATCTTTCTTCGGAAGCATTAGGCAGGACTACGGTGATCTCTCGTTTCGGATTTTCTCTTGCCGGTGCGACTGCGATATACCCTGATACTGCTGCGGTTACGGAAAGAGCGAGAATCAGGAGAATGAATGCGATGCTTCTGGATTGCTTCATAGCGTTTCTCCTTCATATCTGGCAAGGTTTTCTTCGGTGGCTTCAATCGCGGGAATATGAATGGTCACCGTCGTGCCGGCATCAAGTTCGCTTCTGACCTTGAGCCCGAAGGCATCTCCGAAGCGCAGTCTCAGACGTTTATCGACATTGATGAGGCCGACTCCGGATCCATGTTTCTCGACAGCGGGACGCTTGGATTCATTCAGAATTGTTTCGACTTCTTCCGGACTCATGCCATATCCATTATCAGAAACTTCCAGATAGATGTCTCCGTTTTCTCTCCAGCCATGGATGCGGATCATGCCATCCTGTTCTGCTTCCTTGATGCCATGATAGATTGCATTTTCCAGGATCGGCTGAAGCACCAGTTTCACAATCAGACAAGAGCCGATGGAATCTTCGATATCAAACACTGCCTGGAATGACTGCTTGTAGCGGACTCTCTGGATGTTGAGGTAAGCCTCTGCCTGCTTCAGTTCATTATCGATGCGGATGATGGAATGGCCGCGGTTCAGTGACATGCGGAAGAAGGAGGCCAGCTGCGTGATCATGAATACGGCATCTTTGTATTTCTCACCTTCAATCATCCAGACGATGGAATCAAGCGTGTTGTACAGGAAGTGAGGATTGATCTGTGCCTGCAGGGCATCCAATTCGCTTTTTCTCTTCTCCTCTTCTTCCTTGCGCATTTCATCCATCAGACGGTTGATCTGGGCAATATAGGAATGCAGGGTTGTGCCGAGTTCCTCGATTTCTGCAGAACTGTTTTCATAAACTTCAGGAGGAAGATTCGTGACGCCTTCCATATTCGCAATCGTGTCATTCAGCCGGATCAGAGGTTCGGAAACCCGTCTTGCAAGAAAGCGGTTGATCAGGACAATTGCAAGGACCGTGAGAGAAATAATCATGATGATCAGGCTTCCCGAAGATCGTTCATTGAGATTCAGCGTCGACCCTGGAATCACGCTGACCAGCTTCCATCCTGTATAGGAAACGGTAGTCACATTGACAATCTGCTGGGTGCCCCCGGTTTGCTCGATGTGGACTCCGTCTTCATAGGTCAGCACTTTTTTCGTATCCTCGGAAAACTGCCCTGCCTGGATTCTGGAATGATAGGGGTGATAGATGATCTCGCCATCCTCTGCCATCAGGTAGATATAACTGTCAGATAGTTCTGAGTTCGATTCTTCAAGAAGCTGTTCCATGGACTGATAGTCCATATCAATGAGAAGCACGCCCCGCTCTGCTTTTCCGTTCCGGGTCATATCAACTGCGGTAGAAAGAGAAATAACCCATTTGTAGGAATGGGAAGCAGATGGAAAGAGATTCTGCACGTGGGGCTGGGAAAAATGAACGTTTTCAACTTTGGCAAGTGCAGAAGTGAACCAGTCCTGTTCCTTGACATCAAGATCATTCTTCAGAACCGCATTCGGAGCCGCACAGAGCAGAGTTCCGTCATCGCTGAACAGCGCGATCGAAATGATCTGATTGGAATTTGCAGCATACAGAAGCTGCATATTGGAACGGATGCTTTCTTCGGAAAGATCATTCTTCTTGATGACATCGTAATAGAGTGCATTGGCGGTGTTGCGGATCGTGGAAAGATAGTTCTCGATGTTCAGAGTTTCCTGAAGGGCAGTATTCTGCGTGGATTCCTGCAGCATGTTCCGGGTTTCACGGCTCATGAGATTCTGAAAGACCATTCCGACGACCGCCATCATCAGAATGGAAACCGCACTGAACGAAATCAGAATAACCGTGCGGAAGCTGCCGGTTTTATTGGCTGTGAAGCGGCTGGAATACAGTTTCATACGGATCAGCTTCCTTTATACCTGCTGGGCGGAACCCCGAACTTTCTGCGGAATACATAGGAAAAGTAATTCGGATCGCTGTAGCCGACCTGGGTGGCAACAATATAGGTCTTCTCATTTCTGGAAACAATCAGCTCTGCTGCTTTGTTCATCCGGTAGTCCGTCAGAAACGTGCTGAATGGCTGACCGGTTTCCCGGCGGAAGATCGTGGAGAAATAAGACATCGAGATGCCTAGAAAGGAACAGATGGAATTCAGGCTCAGATCAGGATCGGAATAGTGCTCCTGGACATAGCTTTTTGCTTTCTGAACCAGATTCTCAGTGGAGCTCTTACGCTGTCCGCTGAGCTGTGACTGCATGCGCAGGCATACTTCATTCATCCAGATGCCGAGTGCTTCCGGATCTTTGTGCTGCAGATCCAGAGAAGTCGGATCTTCACCGAAGGCATTTTCCATCTCCAGCCCATTATCTCTGGCAAAACTGCCGAGACGGCCGATCAGTTCCATGATGAACAGATGATAGGAAACCACGGAAGAATGGGGAATGCTGTCCGTGAGAAACTGATGAACTGCAGCAGAGAGTGCTTCCGGGTTTTCCAGCTTCATATGCTTGTAGACATTCTGCAGTTCAAGATCCGCAGTTCTGGAAGGGAGCTCTGACTCTTTCGGGGCGACTTCAGAAATATTGATTGCCTGCTCGCTGCCATAGACGACCCGATAGGAGACCGCCTGGCGCCCGCCAGCATAGCTGGTCGGAATCTCCTGCAGGCTGGCGCATGGATGACCGATCCCGCAGGTGACTGAGGCACCGACAGCACTTTTTGCCAGCCGGCAGAATCGGTCCAGTTCGTCGGTCAGATCACGAACTTCACTTTCTTTTTTCAGGGAAGCAATCATGCAGAGATTGTTCAGAAAGCTGAAGAAGTGGGGTTCCCAGCGGGAACTGATTTTTTCTTCTGCGAGCTTTCTCACGCTCATGACCATCAGCATGTACTGCATGCCTTCCGGCAGTTTTCCGGAACTCGTATGGAAAATTGCGGTGGTGTAGAAAGGACCTGGAAGGGAGATCTGATAGTCGCTGCAGTATTTCTCCAGCTCCTCTTCCGGAATGCGTCCTTGCACCAGAGAGATGAAGAAATTCTCCTGCAGAACCGGAAGGGATTGCTGATAATACTGCTGCAGAATTTTCTGATTCTGACGCTCCTCGTGCTCTTGATCCAGGGCAGCAGTAATCTTGCGGAATACGGCAGTCAGATACTCAGAATCAATCGGTTTCAGCAGATATTCCACTGCATTGAGATGCACTGCTTCCTTGGCATATTCGAATTCATCGAATCCGGAAAGAATGATAATCCGGATATCCGGATAAAGCTGCCGCAGCTGCCTGGCCAGCTCAAGACCATCCATGTATGGCATTTTGATATCCGTCATCACGATATCTGGCTGAACCTTTTCAGCAAGCTCCAGTGCTTCTACGCCATTCGATGCTTTGACAGGTTCTTCCAAGCCCAATGCATTCCAGTCTATTTTTTTCTGTATGACTTCGAGCACGTCATTCTCGTCATCAGCCAGCATTACCTTATAAGTCATGTCTATCGCCTTCCTGCCTGCTTCAGATACTGCTCGCCATGTTCGATGAGCTCTGCATAGGTTTCCGTCAGAACCAGATAGAGCGGATCAGCAAGTCTTTCCAGGCCGCAGGAAGCTGGCAGATCCTTCATGGTTTTCAAAATGTCTTCTGCAATATGGCGTGCGGTGTGCTCTTCACTGACCGGGACCAGCCCGAAGCCGGTGGTCCGATAAGCTCGATCGTCTGCGCATGCCCGAATCATCCTGGAAGAAAAATCACGCCATTCTGCAATCAGCATTTCATCCGGAGTTTCTCCTTCGCGGATTCCGAAGGATTCCAGAAGGGCATATACTTCCTGATGTCTCTTCCTGGAAAAAGGCGAATTTCCTGAGTTGACGGCCATGACTTTCAGCATGAGCCATGCGCGCATGAATCCATCCGGGCGCTGACGCTTTCCGGTTCCATAACGCAGATGAAGGATTTCCATCCGCCGGAGATCATCCGGATCGCCTGCTTCGGCGATCCGCTTGTTCAAGGCTGCTTCGCGTTCCGCTATATCATCGGTATCAAAATAATGAGCCGGCCATTCTTCAAGAAGATTCTTATCTGGAGTTCTGAACATATGCATTCTTTCTTTTCTTTCCTATATTTTACATGCAATGCAGGAGTTTGTAACGCATGCGGCTTGCACTGGAGGAATCCGCTTCAGTCATATGGAAAAGAGGAATGAAACGTGCGTGCTATAATCGCATCAGGAAGGAGAACGGGGTTATGACAGACCGTATCAATATATATCTGCTGCTGGAACAGGTTCACAATGAAGTTTTTCCGAATGATAGCTTCGGAGTTTACATGAAGAAGATCAATGAACTCATCGGGCCAATGGAAAAGCTAGATGATGGAGAAATCGTGACAAGACTCTATCATTATCTCAAGAGTCCTTTTCAGAAAATCGGAATGATTTCCAATTAAGAGGAGGTCTGAATGAACGAAGAGCAGAAACGCCAGCGTGAGATTACGGATCTCGGCAATCCCGCAAAACCTGCCGGAGAAGCCGGGGCACTGATGCTGGAGCGTATGAATCAGAGCCATGATGCAGTGACCAGCTGGGGTCTTGATTTCCTGGAGCTGGAAGAACATCAGAATGTGATGGATCTTGGCTGCGGAGGAGGTGCAACCCTGCGCCGTCTGTATGATCGCGGTGCACGGCACCTGACTGGTGTGGATTATTCTGAAGTATCTGTTTCGGAATCGACTCGGAATAATCAGGAACTTGTTCAGAATGGTGTGCTTGAGATTGTGCAGGCTTCCGTGGAGCATCTTCCGTTTGCGGATCATTCATTTGATGTGATTGTGACGGTGGAAAGCTTCTATTTCTGGCCGGATCCGGAAGAAAACCTGAAGGAAGTGCATCGGGTGCTGAAGAAGGGCGGACATCTGCTCGTGATTCTGGACACTTATGAAACTGACTCTCTTTCCGATGAAACCAGAGAGAATATCAGAAAGTATCATATGACTGTTCTGACAGAGAAAGAGTTCATGGAATTATTCCGCAGGGCAGGATTCGTGGAAACTCATGCCCATCTGAAACAGGGAACTTCCTGGATTGCAGCAGAAGGGATTGCCTGAAATGGAGGCAGATCAGAAACTGCGGGTCCTTGCGAAGCTCGCCTCGAAGCTGAATGCAGCAGAGATCGTCTGGGATGTCGGAGCGTCTCTGCTGCTTTATCTGCATGGCATCACGGAGGAGTTTCATGATATTGATCTCATGGTGAAGCAGGAAGACGCAGAGTCTGCTGCAGAAATTCTGGATCACCTCGGAACACGCTCTGTTCTGAAAGCATCAGATCCTAACTATCATACGAAGTGTTTTCTCGAATATGTGATTGAGGGGATCGATGTGGATGTCATGATCGGCATGGTCATCGTGAAAGACGGCATAGAATATGACTGCTCCCTGAAGCAGGAAGATATAACCGGATCTGCTCAGGTATTCGGCCAACGCATTCCGCTGCATTCGGTTGCAAAGTGGAAAGAGTATTATGCCTTGATGGGCAGGCAGGAAAAAGTCCGCATGATCGAGCAGGCATCGGCTGAAACCCTTCTGCAGGATGCGCTTTTCATCAGGCTGTGAGGAATTGCATGAATCAGAGCTGGAAGGTCTGAATGGAAGGGAAAATGCCATTCAGACTTTTTTCATGCATCTCATGGGCCCTATTCTCTGATCACGAGGAGTGCTGCCTTCATGCTGAAGATAAGTACCTTGAGGAAATGCGGAAATTCCTCTTTCCGGATAAAAACTCATGGTGCTAAGGGAGCTTTCTGTATGGTACCATCAGAACAATAATATTCTGAAAGGGGATATGAAATGGAAGAGGACAGCAGGACAAAGATCGGATTTGCAGAGAAGATGGGATTTCTCTGCTTTTCGATGTCTGATAACATCATCTATTATTTCAAGAGCATCTATTATCTGATTTTTCTGACGAATGTACTGAATATTCCGATGATGACGGCAGGAATCATGACCGCTGCCGGGACAATCTGGGATGCAGTGAATGATCCGCTGGTCGGAGTGATCACGGCAAATCGGAAATTCAGAACCGGAGAGACGATCCGTCCGTATCTGAAATATATGTCGCTGCCTTGGGCGATCAGCATGGTGCTGCTGTTCACAGATTTTCATCTCTCGCTGATGCCGACGGTTGTGATCAGCATGGCGGTGTTTTTCTTTTATGAACTCGAGAATACATTCCTCGGAATTCCTTATAATGCAATGGCAAATGTTGCTGCAAGAGATGACAGTGAACGTCGCAGCATCAATGCGTACCGTTCTCTGGGAGGCTGTCTGGGCTCCGGGATCGGAGCGGTTGCGGTAACGCCTCTGGTCAGAATGTTCGGAGGCCTGAAGGGCAAGGGGGCAATCATCGGTCCTCAGGATTCCGAGGCATTGTTCAGATCCGCACTGCTCATGGGAGTCATCTGCGTGGCTGGCTGCCTGATCCATTATTTCACCTGCCGTGAACGAGTCCATGCTGCTGATGAGGATATCGAAGAGAAGGTGTCTTTCCGTTCTGCCTATCGCATGCTGTTTCACTGCAGAAGCTGGGTAGCCAACATGTTCTATATCATCGCCTATGCGGTTGGAAATCTGATGCTGATGAACATGATCAATTACTATGCATCTTATGTCCTCGGAGAATCCGCTGCAGCGACCCCGATTCTTGCAGTCTATCTGCTGACTTCCGTGATTTTCTCGATTCTGACACCGGCGATTGACCATAAGCTCGGCCGGAAGAACACGATGATTGCAGGTGCACTCGTGCAGATTCTGGCAAAGATTCCGTTCATTCTGAATCCCTATTCTGTCGTGAATGTCTATATCAATGCGATCGGAGTCGGGATCGGTGCGACCATCTCATTCATCATGTTCAACACCAATCGGAATAATATTTCCGATCTCATTGAAGCGGAAAATGGCAGAAGACTGGATACGATGATCTCTGCCGGAGACGGGCTCGCGTCAAAACTTGCCCAGGCACTTACGGCACAGCTGATGACCTTCTCTCTGGCAAAAGCTGGCTTTGAGCAGGCCCTGAAGCTGAACCAGAATCCGGCAGTGATCCATACGATCAATGCATTGCTTGGCTGGGTTCCGGCGGTGGTGGCTGCGCTGATGCTCGTGGCAATCTGCTATATTCAGATTGACCGTGAGAGAATGCAGGCTGCGTCGGAAAAGGAAGGAGAACAGAAATGAATCCGCATTCAATGCTGAAAGCCCCGGATCAGATCAGGGCAGTGGAATCGCTGAAGAGACTGGATCAGAATGGATATCTGTATGGCATGGACTGCCAGTTTGATTATCTGAAGGATGCATCGGAACTTGTGAAGTTCTTCGATTCGGGATGTTCTTCCTTTGTGCAGCGCAATCTGCAGGGTGAGATGGTTCTCTATCGGAACTATGACTATGGACATCATCTGCACAATGACCTGCGCAATCCGGTGACTGGCATCAATTGCGTCATCCATGCGCATAGTCCGTCTGCTCGTTATGAGTCCATCGGTACCGCGGATGCGTTCTGGACAGATCCGTGGCGGGCGGGGATGATTGCTGGCAAGGCAGATGATGGAGTTACAGATATTTCTTCATTTGCCATGCTGCCGCTTGTATGCATGGATGGGATGAATGAAGCTGGTCTGTGTGTAAGCATTATGGCCCTCTGCGTGGAGTCTGACTGGAAGGAAACAGATTATGAGCAGGCATGTGAACAGGTTGAGCAGCTCAGAGCACAGAAAAAGCATGTCGTGTTCCTGGAGGAACCTGGAGCAGTTCCGGATCGTTTTGATAAGTGGTCTTATCCTGGATGTCTTGCCTTGAATACTGCTGATCAGAAAGCATGGCGGGCAGTGATGCCGATCCATGAACAGAGGCTGCCAGGCCGGCCGACGCTGTATCATCCCATCCTGATGCGGCAGATGCTGGATTTATGTGCAGATACGAAAGAAGCAGCTGCACTTGCTTCTTCCGTTAATGTGAAAGCGGCGGTTCCAGGTTCGGATTATCATATTCTGATAGCTGATGCATCCGGAGACAGCGTGATGCTGGAATGGGAAGAAAATGAAATGAAAGTGATTCCGGCAGCGTGCGGAACGAATTACCGCCTGCATGGCATAGATCCTTTCCGAGGTACAGATCGCCGGTATGAATGCATCCGGGCAGGCCTGGAGCGCTTTCCGTCCAGAATGCCGGAGAAGTATGGGCTTGATCTGCTTCGGCTGGTCTCTCAGGAGCCTGGCAATGGGGCAGATCGGGGCAAGACGCAGTATTCCTGCATCTATCATCTGGAGCAGAAAACGATGCAGATTTATTCGTTTGGAGATTATGCCCACAGCTGGACATTTTCTGTCAGGGGACAATTGCTGAGGGAGGAGTAGAAATCGGATATGGAACGGATTTACTCGATGAAGCTTTCGAAAGTCTACCCGCTTCTGGTTCGCAAAGCAGAACGCAAGGGGAGAACGGAAGAAGAAGTACAGGAGCTGATCTTCTGGCTCATGGGCTATGATGCAGATTCGCTGAAGAAGGTGCTTGAAGAGGATCCGGACTATCGGACATTCATGGAAGAAGCACCGGCCTGGAATCCTGATTCAGAAAAGATTACGGGAAAGATCTGCGGCGTACGGATTGAAACCATCAGTGATCCTCTGATGCGGAAGATCCGCTGCCTCGATAAGCTTGTTGATGAACTGGCGGCAGGCAAGCCGATGACGAAGATTCTGAATCGTTCTTAATAGCTGCGGCACCTTGAAACAGGATCGGCAGATCATTAGAATGAGAGCAGAAGCAGTAACTATTATCCATTGATCATTTGCTGAAAAAGAAGGAGGATCAGAACAATGGAAATGAAGTTCTATCGCTGTGCGCATTGCGGGAAGATGATTGCAGTCGTGAAGGAAACCGGAGTGCCGGTATACTGCTGCGGGGAACCGATGCAGGAGGTTGTTCCTAACACTGTAGATGCTGCCCAGGAGAAGCATGTTCCGGTTTATGAAGTCAGCGGGAATACGGTTCATGTAAAGGTCGGGTCTGTGACACATCCGATGCTGCCGGAACATTATATCGAGTGGATTGCGCTGCAGACGAAACAGGGAAATCAGCGCAAGCAGCTGAAACCGGGAGATGCACCGGAGGCGTGCTTTGCAATCTGCGATGGCGATGAAGTCGAAGCCGTCTATGAATACTGCAATCTGCATGGTCTCTGGAAGGGCTGAGTAATGAGAGCAGGCTGAATGCCTGCTTTCATTTGCGCTCAGCTGTTTTTCTCAATATGCGTTTTCCTGAGCTGGCGGAGACTGTGATCATAATTCATGCTTGCGTAGGCAGTATACAGAATATCGATGATATCCAGAGAAGAGATCCGGCTGGCCATGGCAGCTGTCCTAAACAGAGATTCGCTGGAAGTCGTATAGAGTTTCAGATCCGCCAGATCGCTGATCGGAGATTTTACAGGTCTTGTGATTGCGAGTATGGTGGTTTTGTTTTCTTTCATGGCTTTTGCGCAGGTAATCATTTCCTCAGTGTGTCCGGAATAGGAGATGATGATCGCCAGATCCTTCCGGGTGCTGCTGCGGGCAGTGACAAGCTGCAGATGCCAGTCTTCACTGATGACGCATGGCTTGCTGATCCGCAATAGCTTCAGATATGCATCTCTTGCCGTGATGAAGGAGGCGCCCATTCCGAACAGCAGAACGCGGTCGCATTCCGCCATTTTTTCAGCGCACCTGTTCAGAACTTCGGGATCCATGAGACGCTGAGTATCCTGAAGAGACTGCATGTTCTGCCATGTGATTTTTCGGATGATTTCTTCCGTGGAGTCGCCTTTGCGGATCTCATCTTCTGAAAGAACCATGCTTTCATCCTGAAGGGCAAGTTCCACGGTCAGCGTTTTCCGGAAGTCTTTATAGCCATGAAAGCCAAGACTCTTGCACATGCGTACCACGGCAGATACAGAGGTAAATGATTCCTCAGCTAGTTCATGAATGCTGAGGGAAGAGGCTTCATGCGGATGGCTCAGCACATAGTCTCCGGCAGCTCGTTCCGCATTATTCATCTGAGCCAGATTTTCCCGCAGAAGAATCAATACATTTTTCATGAGATCAGCACATTCTCCTGAGCAGATTATGCAAAATGTGAAACAAAGTGTCAAATAAGAAATGGATACTTGAAATAAAGTTTGGCTGCATTATATTGGAGATATCAAAGCTTTGAGAACCAGAATTACAATCAGAAGAAAGGGGATAGTCCACGTGACTTTAAACCTTGAAAAGATGACGACCGAAAAACGGAATCCGGCAACGATGAATCTCGATGAGATGTCGGCGCTTGAGATCGTCACGGAAATGAATCGGGAAGATGCAGAGATTCCGGAGGCGATCCGTCCTCATCTTCCGGAAATTGCACAGGTAGCAGAATGGGGTGCTCAGTCACTGTCAGACGGCGGCCGGATTTTCTATATGGGGGCAGGCACAAGCGGCAGACTCGGTGTGCTGGATGCTTCGGAATGCCCGCCTACGTTCGGGGTTTCTCCGGATAAGGTGGTGGGTCTGATTGCCGGCGGTGAACATGCATTCATCAGAGCTGTGGAAGGAGCAGAGGATAATCAGGCACTTGGTGCCCAGGATCTGAAAGACCATTGTCTCACAGATAAGGACCTGGTGATCGGTCTTGCAGCAAGCGGACGCACACCGTATGTGATCGGCGGAATTGAATACGCGAAGTCGATCGGGTGTCATACGGCAGCGATTACCTGCAATGCGGGCTCTGCAATCGGGAAAGCTTCCGATTGTGCAATTGATGTTGTTGTAGGACCGGAAGTGCTGACGGGGTCTACCCGCCTGAAGTCCGGTACTGCAGAAAAGATGGTTCTGAACATGATCTCTACTGCGGCTATGGTTCAGATCGGAAAATCATATGGGAACCTGATGGTCGATGTAGTGCTTTCCAATGAAAAGCTTCAGGTTCGGGCAGAGAATATCGTGATGGACGCAACGGGAGTCGACCGGAAGACTGCTAAAGAGAAGATCGCCGAAGCTGGCGGACGCTGCAAGACTGCGATCACGATGATTCTTTCCGACTGTTCCAAGGCGGAGGCAGAACGGCGGCTTGATCAGGCCCATGGACATGTGAGAAAGGCAATTCTTCAGAAATAATAAGAAAGGGGAAATCTTTTATGACCAATGAAGAACTGGTGAAACAGATGCTCGAAAAGCTTGGCGGAAAAGATAATGTCCGCTCGGCAACCAACTGTCAGACCCGTCTCAGGGTACAGGTGAGTGATGATGCGAAGATTGATGAAGCAGGACTGAAAGGAATCGAGGGAGTGCTCGGAATCGTGCATGACCGTCCCGGCTACATCGAAGTCGTAGTCGGACCTGGAAAGTGCCGCAAATGCGCAGACATCTGCAGGGACATGGGGATCCCGAGCAATGCCGCAGATGCAGTATCTACAGATAACGACTGGAAGACGAACAAGTCCAATGTGAAGTCCGGGCAGAAGCCGAATAAGGTGCGTGATCTGCTTAAGGTATTCGGAGAAATCTTTGTCCCGCTGATTCCTGGTGTCATTGCGGCTGGTCTGTGTGCGGGTATTGCTACTCTGATCAAGCAGCTTGCTCCAGGGTATGCTGATCATACATTCCTGAATGTGCTGGTCTCCCTGCTTGGTCTGATCAATGCGGCATTCCTGTCGTATCTGACCGCATGGGCTGGCTATCGTGCAGCGGAGCGCTTCGGAGGTACTCCGATTCTGGGCGGCATGCTTGGCATGATCACCGGTCTGGATGGCATCAATACGATTTCTCAGGCTATCGGCTGGTTCAATGAAGACATTCCGCTGGATTCGATCCTGAGAAGCGGACGCGGCGGAGTTCTGGCTGCGGTCATCGGGGTTTATTTCATGGTGAAGATCGAGAAGGCAATCCGCAGGAAGATGCCGGATTCTCTTGATATCGTCTTCACGCCGATTCTGACCCTGATCGTCACTCTGATTCCTTATATCTTTGTCGTCATGCCGGTCTGCGGCCTGATTTCAAGCGGTCTCTGCTGGATCGTTCAGGTGCTCTGCATGAGTGACAATATCGTGGTTCGTATCATTTCCGGCTATGTCAGTGCAGCATTGTTCCTGCCGATGGTTGCCATGGGCATGCATCATGGACTGGTTGCACTGTATTCCGTGCAGCTGGAACAGTTCGGCTATGTCATGCTGTATCCGGCTCTTGCAATGGCTGGCGCAGGCCAGGTCGGAGCTGCACTTGCAATTTCCAGAAAGGCAAAGAAAGTTGGCAATGAACGCCTGCGCAATGTTATCCGCGGCGCATTGCCGGCTGGATTCCTCGGTGTCGGCGAACCTCTGATCTATGGCGTAACGCTTCCGATGGGCAAACCGTTCATCACGGCTGGTCTTGGTGCAGGATTCGGCGGTGCCTTCGCAATGGCAACTGAAGTTGCTGCGACTACCTGGGGGCCTTCCGGACTGCTTGCGCTGTTCGTCATGACGGCTGGTCCTCATGGTGCAGTTCAGTCAGTGCTCTGCTATGCGATCGGGCTGGTTCTCTCTTACATCATGGGATTCGTGATCACCAATGCAATGGTAAAAGACGAGGAAGTCGCGAATGCATAATCTTCCTGGCTATTCTGTCTATCTTGCGGAATACAGGAAAGGGCGTATGCCGTCTGCAGAAAATACTGCAGGCGGCGCGCCTGTTTTTCTGTCTCTGCATATCCGTGAGGAATATTCCGATACGTATGAGCGGGAGATGGAAGAACTCTGTGCAGAGCTCAATCGTCTCCGGTTCAGAATCATCGCGGATATTGAAAAAGAAACTCCTGCCAGATTCCATACGGAGTCTGTTCTTCAGCTGAAAGAAAAGCTTCATCTCTATGGCGTGCGCATTGATTTCGGCTTTTCTGCAGAAGAGATTGCCACTCTCTCAGCTGAGATGCCAGTCGTCCTGAATGCTTCTTCCGTGAGCTCTGAGGAGGCAGGCATGATTCTTTCTCGTTCAGCTTTTCCGGTTACAGCAATGCATAACTTCTATCCGCGTCCGGAGACCGGACTGGATGAAGCGTATCTGCTGGAGTCCACTGCCAGACTGAAGAAACTAGGCCTGGAAACAGCGGCATTCATTCCGGGAGATCTTGGAAAGCGCGGTCCGATTCATGAAGGACTTCCGACCCTGGAAGCACATCGGACACTGCCGCCGTCAGCAGGGTTTATTGATCTGCTGGAGCGGTTTCAGATTGATTCTGTCTTTATCGGAGATCCTGAGATCAGTAAAGAGGAAGTCGGGAGAATGCAGGTGTTTGCGAAGACGGATGTCATTGAAATTCCCTGCTGGCTGAGAGATGGATATGAGAATTACTATGATCGGATCTTTACCTGCAGAATTGATTCTCCTTCCTGGCTGATCCGTGCAGAAGAATCAAGGGCTTATGCAGGAATTTCCGGAAGAACAGAAAAAGCTGACCAGGTAATGGAAGAAAGAGACCGGGGTTCGATCACACTGGATAATGAGAAGTATCTTCGCTATTGCGGAGAATTGCAGCTGATCCGGGGAAAGCTTCCGGCAGATGAGAGAGTCAATGTGATCGGGCATGTGAAAGAAGCATATCTTCCACTTCTGGATCTGATCGGACGGGGAAGGAAGTTTATCCTGAAACATGAATAAAGTGAAACTCATTGCCATGGACCTGGATGGAACGGTATTGCAGGATGATCATGAATCCTTTACTCCGCATCTGCTTCAGGTTCTTGAGGAAGCGCATGCGATGGGAATTCATATCCTTCCGGTAACCGGACGCCCATGGGAGATGCGCCCGGAAGTACTGAAGAAAGCATATTCCTGGAGCGACCGGATTGTCTGTGCAAACGGCGCGGATGAACGCGATCTGACAGACGGGACAATCTGCAGGCGATATCCGCTGGAATCTCAGATGGTCAGGGCGCTGATCAGCAGGAAAGGGGCTGACGATACCTTTGAAGTATTCCGGGAGGGACATCAGTATCTTTCTGAAGAAGATTACCGGAAAGAAGAATCCGTTCATCCGGGTTTCTGGTTTCATCGGGATCATGTGCTCAGAAAATTCGGTGTTCTGACAGAAGATCTTGCGCAGGAAGTGCAGCGCCATCCGGATGGGATTCTGAAGGCAAGCTGGTTCTGCTTCGATGAGGATGCATGCATGCACGCAGGAAAAGTTCTTTCTTCCTCATCGGTTTCTGCAGCAGAAACCGGGCATGGATATTTTGAGATCACCAGTCCGGATGCGACGAAGCTGAAAGGCCTTCTGCGGGTTCTGGAAGAACGGAAGGTTTCACCTCAGGAAGCAGTGTATCTTGGCGACAGTGACAATGATCGTTCTGTCTTCGGGAATGTCGGCCTGAGCGTTGCCATGGGCAATGCTCCGGATTCCTTAAAGCAGGTCAGTGATCTGACTGCAGGAAGATATGATGAAGATGGCGCGGCTGAAATCATCGCAGAATTGCTTCATGACCCTGAACTGAGAAAGCCGGGCTGCTAAGTGACTATTTTTCCTCATGACGATGCAGAACATGCCCTGACAGAAATATCAGTGGTAACCCAAGCAGTTATCCGGAAAAATACAAGCCTGTTTTATGATTTCTTTTCCCCGTATGATCAAGGAAAAGGGATGGAAAAGGACATGGACGAGCAGGCAGAAACGGAAACAAGGCAGAGTCTCTTTCTGGATTGGGAGAAACATGATGGGAATCAGGCTCCCCTTTCAGAAGAAGAAATCGAAGAAGTTACCAGAGAACTCCGTTTCTGAAGCTGGACTAATGGCCCGGCTTTTTTTCTGTGGCTTGCAGATTGCTTTTCATGGCACTATTCTGAGAACATGAATGCATATGAAGTGATGAATCGCGAAACCGGAGAATGCTTCTGTTTCCGGCCGGTGATGTATGAGGACTGCATGAATCCGGGGAACTGGAAGACGATTCCTGCAGAAAGAATCGAAGAGAATGGAGAAGTCATATTCCGTTCTGCTGAAAAGGAATTGTCAGTTTCTCAAGACGATTTGAAGAACGGGTTCTATTCAGCCAGAGAATTCCAGGCAGAGCCTGCAAAGCCATCCCGCCGCCGCGGCTGCATTCCCTGCTCTAATTGCGGGCAGTGCGGCTGGTAGTCACAGGTTGTGGCTTTTCCGGTATCTGGATGGCGTCTGCCCATAGGTATTGCAGAAGTTGCGGATGAAGTGGCTTTTGTCATGAAAACCAACCCGAATGGAGATCTGCTCTACCGTAAGATCAGTAGTCAGCAGCAGCCGTTCTGCCTGCTGAAGCCGGATGGATTGCAGCTTGTGCGAGAAGGTTTCACCAGTGATCTTCTGAAAGCGGGTGCTGAGATAGCTTGGGTTGTATCCGAACTTTTCAGCAACTTCCTGCAGCGTGCACGAAGGATAATGATCGCCGATGTATTTCATGATTTTTCCGAAGCGGTTTTCAGAGACCATGGTGGAGTTCTGCGGCAATAGCTGCTGAGGTCTTTTTCGGTCCAGATAGGTGAGCAGCGCTACCGTGAACAGGCGGATATTCTTTCCGGTATAGGGGTCCTTATGCGAAAGCTCCCAAAGAAGAAAACGGAATAGAGAAGTAATTTCAGGGTCCGAGGCACTATGGAAAAACAGATGCTCTGCTTCCTGCTCTGGAGAGGATAGAAAATCATAAATGATCCGGCAGTCTGAAATCTGAGAGTAAAAGAGCGGATCGAGGCAGGAGGACTGATAATTCACGGAATAGATCGATGCAGTAGAGATCCAGCTTGCGTTCTCTCTGCACAGCATGAGATCTCCACGCTCAAGCAGGTACTTCTTTTCTGCAAATAGAAGGACGCAGGGTTCATCTGCATAAAGGATCGTAAAGAATGTGGTTGTGCCTCCGGCACTTTTTCTTTTTGCGATATTTTCCATCATTGCTGCTTTCCATCATAGCAGAGATACGGACACTTTCCAGATAAGAATCGGACATTGTTAACAAATGCACATTGCTTAAACTCTGAGCATAGGGAAAGGGAGAAAAGAAATGAAAAAAGCTTTTAAAACTCTTCTGGCTGGCATGATGGCTCTTGCCATGGCTGGCTGCAGCAGTTCTTCCGGGGCTGGATCCGGCGCCAGTTCAGAAGCATCTTCTGCTTCTTCTGTGAAAGATGGTACTTACACCGCTTCTGCAGAGGGGTTCGGAGGAAATGATGTCACGGTCACGATTACGGTAGAGGGCGGCAAGATCACCAATACGACCGTCGATGCGTCGACCCAGTCTGCAGATTACGGACAGAAGGCGGCAGATACGCTGGCTCAGGAAGTAACAGAGGGACAGACATGCGAGATCGATGTTGCAGCCGGGGCGACTATGACCAGAGATGGAGTATCAGCTGCCGTCAAGGACTGCATGCAGCAGGCTGGCTTTGATGTCGATGCTCTTGCGGCAGGCAGCACGCCGGCAGGTGAAGACGAGACGGCTGATACCGATGTGCTTGTGATCGGCATGGGTGCATCGGGTTCTACTGCAGCATTGAAGGCTGCAGAGTCCGGAGCAAAGGTGCTTGGTGTTGAAGCAACACAGACGCTGGGAGGCATGGGAAATGCAGCTCAGGGAATGTTTGCAGTAGGATCTGTCGAGCAGAAGGCTCGCTATGGCGAAGACGGGGAAACCACAGATGATGAATACTGGTATAACCACTTCATGGAATCCACGGACAACCTCGGCAATGCGAAGCTGATCCGCCGCTTCATTTCCGAAGCGAGAAATACGGTCAGCTACATGCTGAATCATGGGGTCGGATTCTTCCTGTCCAAGACTCCGCAGCAGATTGCGCACTTTGATACGGAAGTTGTCTATCATCGCTGGAACAATGCGGATCCGTTCAAGTACATCGGCGAAGCGCTGGATGAGAATGGCGTAGAAATCCGTTATGGAACCACTGCAACGGAACTGATTACAGACAGCAAAGGTGCAGTCGTAGGTGCCAAGTGCACAAAGCCGGATGGCGGAACGCTGACGGTCAATGCAAAGTCCGTGATTGTTTCTACTGGTTCCTTCGCAAATAACCCGGAACTCATGCAGGAGACGCTGGGAGAAGAGGTCTACAGCAATGCAATGGTCATGGCAGGTTCCAAGCTTCCCGGCATCGAGATGATGTGGAATGCCGGTGCTGCCAAGGGTGAGCTTCTGACTATGAACCATGGCGTAGTCACGATGAATGTCAGCGATGAGAAAGTGTCTGAGCTGACGCTGAATACTCCGATTCTCTGGGTCAACGGACGCGGCAAGCGTTTCATGAATGAAGACCTGCTCAAGGATACGGTTGAATTCTCTTCCGCAGTCATTGCTCAGGGCGGTGTTGCATATACCATTGTCGATCAGGCTACTGCTGACCGCTGGTGCGACCAGACCCAGGAGAATACCGGTACCTGGATTCATTACTGGGATCAGCACGGGATTGTTGTGGATGGCGAGCCGACGATCTATCATGCACCGATGGCAAAGACAGACTGGGATGCTGGCTTCAAGGCACTTCAGGATGCAGGAGAAGGCGGCGTATTCGATACCATCGAAGAAGCAGCAGCGTTCATCGGCTGTGATGCGTCTGATCTGCAGGAAACCATCGACAATTACAATTCCTATGTCAGAAATGGCAAGGATGAGGAGTTCTTCAAGGATCCTGAAGATCTGGTCTACACGGTGGAAGAAGGCCCTTACTATGTGACGAGAGGTCATTCCGGAGTTCTCGGTGCGCTTGGCGGAGTCAATACCGATGAATATCTGCGTGTCCTCAATGAACAGAACAAGGTGATTAAGAATCTGTATGCGACGGGCAACAATGTTTCCGGAATCTCTGTTGCTGCATATCAGAATGTGGAAGGCGTAGGCCTTGGCTTCTCGCTGACTTCAGGCAGACTGGCTGGTGCCGCTGCTGCTGAGAATGCTGGGTATTCTGCAGCAGAAGATACCACGGAGCTCACGGAGCTTGGTGAAGAGACGATGAAGACTGCGACGGAACGCGGAATGAATGGAAATACCGCTCATGGCAGCTCCGACAGTTCAGAGGGCAGTGAAGCTTCTGCTTCAGCGGCTGCTGACTGAGCATCATTCAGATGAATAAAACAGTTTCTGCAGATTGCATGGGTGTATTCTGCGGAAACTGTTTTTTCTTCTGCTCAGATATTTCTCAGAGCGACCGGAAAAGCTCTGCCAGGATCTCTGCGCATGGCTTGATCCCCAGGGAAGAAGAATTCAGCGCCAGGTCATAATGGCTGCTGTCGCCCCAGGTCATGTCTGCATGCGACTGATAATAGGAGGCCCTGCCGCGGTCTTTTTCCCGGAGGTATTTTTCCGGATCAGAAGGAGTTTCGTGATAGACTTCTCTGACTCTTGCGATCCTGCTTGCCGTGTCTGCATAGATGAAGACTTTCAGAAGATCGGTTCTCTCTTTCAGAATGAAATCTGCGCCTCTGCCGACGATGATGCATGGTTTCTCGGCAAGCTGACGGATGACTGCGCACTGGGCATTCCATAGATCATTCTGAATGGTGCGGGAATTGATCCGCTTTGAGGAGAAAGAAAAAACCATCCAGTCATCTGAGGATTCAGTGCTGTCTTCAACAAAGTCTTTTCTGAGCCCGGTTTTTTCTGCGAGTTCTTCGATGATCTTGCTGTCATAGCATGGGATGGAGAGCAAGGAAGCAGTTTCCTGACCGATGATGCGGCCGCCGCTGCCGTACTGCCTGCTGATGGTTATGATCTGTTTCATAAGTGTGTCCTCTGCTATTACTATAGTCGATTTCCTTGGTTTTCAGCATATAATTCACGTATGGGACTGAGAAAAAACAACTGGGAAAAGTGCTTTTATCTGGATCTTGAAAAGGATATTCCGGTCCACCTGTCGATGAAGGAGGAACACCTGTTCTATGAACTGGAGACACCGAATCATCATACCGGAAACCTGATCCGCAATCTTGCGCAGCTCTGCAATCTCCCGCTGACGGAAAATCCGGATGGGATGCTGGTGATCCGCGGCGAAGTTCCGTGCTACATCGATGGCAGGAATGAAGAGGTATGGATCTTCCGGCTTGGCAATACCAAAGTAGCGAATATCTATCGGGATGGACGCATTGAGATGAAAGCATCTATTCCAGCAATTTCAAAGACGCTGATGAGTCAGACCAGGGATTACCGGCTCAGCGAAGGCAAGACCATCTTCAAGACTTATATCCGCCGGGAAGTGAAGTTTCACAGTGATCTGCATACGCATATGAATGGCAATCTGATGCCGGATATCCTGATTGCCCTGGGCATCGTGCATCAGATCCGCTACCCGCTTTATTATGTGCGCAAGCTTGACTTGAAGGTGACAGCTGCACAGCAGGAAATGCTGGATCAGCAGCGGCAGCAGGTCGCTCGTCAGTTTGTTCATTCCGGCCTGAAAGGAAAGTATCTGGATCGGAAGATCAATGATAATACCTTCATCAATTTCGCTGATCTCATGCTGAAGAATCCTGAGCATGCACAGGAGAATCTGGTGAAGATCCGCAATTCACTTGCGGTGATGAAAGACGGACAGGCGGTGTTCACGAATCTTGAGAAGGTTTATCTGTATCGCTATGTGTTCTGCAAGGGAAAAGAGAGTGAAGATCTGATCAGCCTGAACGGCATTGAAGATATTCCGGATCCCGATGTCCGTCTGGCGGCAGAAACGATGCTGAGAGATCATCAGACGTCTGCTTATGCAAAGAATACGATATTCCAGGATAAGCTGCTGTGGATTGCCAGGCAGTATTCGGCACAGGGAATCACCTATGCAGAGATCAGCGATACCACCCTGGTCAAAGAACATGACTGCCTCCGGATGCTGGCAGAGGTCCATGCAGTCATGCCGGCTGTTACCGCAGAGACTGGTGTGACATTGCGCTTTCTTGCGGCAATGCGTAGAATTCCGCTGACCATCGTGAAGGATCAGATTCCTCCTGCGGATTATCTTTCCTCCAACCTGAATGTGCTGAAGGCAGTTTCCTATGATCCCTATGTTGCCGGATGCGATATTGTCGGAGAAGAGATCAGCGATATCATCGAGCTGAAACCGATGTTCCGGGAACTGGTGAAGATTCCGGCAAGAGACCCTTCTTTCGTGATCCGGATTCATGCGGGCGAGAATGACAGCCTGCGTGACAACATGGCCCACAGCATCGCCTGCGTGAAGGATTCGCTTGCGCCAGGTCAGCCGATGCCGATCATGAGATTAGGCCATGGGCTGTATTCCTGCGGTCTGCATACGAAGAAGGGGAAGGAATTGCTGCGGGATCTGAAGAAATATCATATTACGCTGGAATTCCAGATTACCTCGAATGTCCGCCTGAATAATCTGAATTCTCTGGCTTCCCATCCGCTTCGCTCGTATCTTCGAGAAGGAATCTCCTGTGTGCAGGGAACAGATGGAGCAGCCTTGTACGGAACCAGCCCGATTGATGAGCAGCTGTCCCTGGAGAAACTGCTGGATCTTTCTTATGAGGAACTGAAGCAGATGCATGAAGCGGAAGCAGAAGTGATTGCCCGGCAGATGCATTCGTTTGCAGAAAAGCAGAAAGCTTTCAGGGCGCTGCAGGGGTCCCTGAGTCCGGAAGAGACGATTCTTCAGATCATGCAGAATCAGGGGGCTTCTTCTCTGATTCCATGGTCGGCTCAGAAGCGCATTGATTCCTATCAGGCCCTGAAAGATCAGATCGAGGACTATCCGTGGGACAGGGAACCGGTGGTGATTGCGGGAGGTTCTTTCAATACCAGGAATCGCATGACGCGTGTGACGGAAAAAGGGGCAAAGATTCTCGATGCATTCATTGATCATCTGGATCCGGAAGAGGTATTCTTCGTGATCGGCCATCGGCTTACCGGGTATGAGCGCTATCTGGCCGAGCACAACAGAAAAGGTTTCCTGATTTATGCAGTGGTTCCTTCGATGCTGGAACCTGCTCAGATCCGCCGGCTGAAGAAGGCAGGGGTACTGATCCGGGTTTCGCCGGAAAGTGAAGAGATGGGGATTTACAAGAGCTTCAATTATGAAATCTTTGAGCGGCGTCCTTCGATTGTAATCGGCTTTGATGGCAATTCAGCGGGGGCGAACCTGATCCAGGAAGCGAAGAATGGAAAAGGAAAAGCATCGATTTTCGTCTGCAGCAACTCCCGGGGACTGAAAGAGAAGGCAGAATCTCTGGAAGGATATGTGACGTTTTTTGAAGATGAAAGTGCTGCTGAAAAAGTCCGGCAGGCACTTCAGAAGGAATCAGGATAGAAAGAAGGAAAAAAGAGATGGCAGAAGATTGCGGACAGGCGGATCGGATTGCATTTCAGATGATTGCCTCAGCAGGCAGCGCCCGTTCATCCTTCGTGGAAGCCATGGATCTTGCCGAAGAGGGGAAGATCCGCGAAGCAGAAGAAAAGATCCGGGAAGGAAAGGAAGAGTTCCGGCAGGGACATCAGATTCATGCAGAACTGCTGAAGAAGATGGCAGAAGGAACGCTTGGACAGATCAGCCTGCTGCTGGTGCATGCAGAAGATCTGATGATGAGCGCAGAAGACTTCGGGATTCTGGCAGAGCGCCTGATCCATCTGGAACAGCGATACTTTACGGAAAAGCCGGGAAAATAAAAAACCGGAATATCTTCCGGTCATGCAGGTTTCTGATCGATGAGGGGATCCGCGATGCCATTGGCAAGGGCATGCGCTTTGATCTTGGCAAAGGTTTCATCGCTCAGATCGTGTTCCACCTTGCAGGCATCCTGCGCTGCCGTTTCAGAATCGACTCCGAGCTTCACGAACATCTGCGTCAGAATACGATGACGTTCATAGATCCGCTCGGCAATTTCCCGGCCTGGCTTCAGCAGCTTGATGGCACCGCTGCGTTCCATGGAGACATATCCGTTTTCCCGCAGTTTCTTCATGGCAATGGAAACAGATGCCTTGGAAAACCCTTTTTCTTCGGCAATATCAATGGAGTGTACTACACCTTTACGTTCCTGAATGATCAGAATGGCTTCCAGGTAATCTTCTGCTGATTCATAAATCTTCATATAATTCTCCGTGTGCTGAGCCTATTATAGAACAAAGTTTGCGAAATGGCATTCATATGACCGGGACAGCTCATGAAATACGCCT
The DNA here is from genome assembly GCA_900314905.1 of uncultured Erysipelotrichaceae bacterium. Taxonomy (GTDB): domain Bacteria; phylum Bacillota_I; class Bacilli_A; order Erysipelotrichales; family Erysipelotrichaceae; genus Bulleidia. Next base: position 4,080 of record OMXA01000019.1, on the reverse strand, counting down.
TGCGATGAAAACGCATTCTGCTATGATAGGAAGGCAAGTTAAAGGAGCGGGGAAATGTATAAGGCACTGGTATGCTGCAGAGCAGGGATGGGATCAAGCATGCTGCTGAAAATCAAGGCAGATCAGGTGATCAGAGATAATGGATTTCCGATTTTCACAGAGCATGGCAACCTGGATAATCTGACGTCTTTCAACGGAGATCTGGTGATCACGATGGATGATCTGTATCCGGAACTGCTTGGCAAGGTTCCGTATGTGATCGGGGTTCATTCGGTTCTGGATAAAGAAGATATGAAGCAGAAATTCGAGCAGTTTCTGAAGTGGGAACAGGAACAGAAGCACTGACAGACCGAGAAGGTCTGTTTTTGAAACCGCAGCATCCCGCCGGAACCATGGTACAATCTGTACATAGCATATCGGTCTTTCAGGGACGTGTTTCCTGATGGATTCTGCTGAGGTGGAAATTGCTCATGAAGAAGATTCTGTTATACGGACTCTCCGAAAAAGAAAATCATACAGCCCGGAACATGGCACAGAGCGCCGGGATTCCTGCTTATGTGATCGGAGATGAAGTCCTGGATGAAAAAGTCGGTGCTGTTCTGAAGATTCAGGAGGATCTGAATCCGATTCATGAAGAAATCGAGGAAGAGTTTCTGCTGGCAGATGGCTTTCAGGTACCTGATTTTCTCGGACTTCTGCAGAACGAGCGGACCGCTCAGGCGCTGCAGAATGTGATCAAGGTGATTGTTTCAGAAGAGAACATGGACTGGACCGTCCGGGCATTGTTTTCAAAGGCAGGACAGCAGGCTGTGATCAATCGGAAAGCAGCAGTTCTTCAGGGAATGATCCAGGCGTGCAATGGACTGGATGTTTCCGGAATGGATGCGCAGGCACAGATGCTGCTGAGGGATCGGCTGAGGAAATCGGTTCTCCTGCTGCGCAGCGGGAATTATGATGCGGAAAAGCTTGATCAGGCAGCAAGAGAACTGAGCGAGAGTCTGAAGGGAAGCCGCCGCCTTTACAGCTGATCATGGTGAGGAAAGAAAGTATGGCAGAAAAAGAACAGAAACCGATCAGAACAGCAGTGACCAAGGAGAGCCTGATGGCGGCATTGCAGAGTGTCGGGGTCGGACCGAATATGATCCTGGAGGTTCATTCGTCGCTTTCTTCGCTTGGCTATGTAGTCGGCGGAGCCCGGACGGTGGTGGATGCGCTGATGGAACTGAGCGAGCCTGGAGGAACCATTCTGATGGCAACGCAGACTGCGGAGAATTCCGATCCTTCTTCCTGGTGCAATCCTCCGGCTGCTCCGGAAACATGGAAAATGATCCGCGAGAATATGCCGGCGTATGATCCGGAGACGAGTGATCTGAGTGAGATGGGGGCGGTTGCGGAGAATTTCCGGCATCGGGCTGGAGTGGTATCTTCCTGCCATCCTAGTGACAGCTATGCCGCCTGGGGCAGATACGCAAAACTTCTGTGCAATCGTCAGAGCATGCATTTTCCGCTGGCGGAGGAATCTCCGGCTGCCAGAATATACGAACTGAAGGGATATGTTCTTCTGATCGGTGTCGATTTCACGAAGGCGACATGCATGCATCTGGCGGAATACCGTTCGGAATGCAGGCCGATCGTGATCAACTGTGCCTGCGTGCAGGCTGGAGGAAAGCGCGGCTGGAAGAAGTATCTGAACCTGGATATCGACAGCAGCGATTTTGAAAAAGTCAGAAGTTCCCTGGAAAAGAAAAGCATGATCCGGGAGACCATGCTGGGAAATTGCCATATTCAGCTCTTCCCGGTGAATGCCGCGGTTGATGAAGCGGTGCGATACTTCGAGAAGAACGTGGTTTACGATCTTTATCGCTGAGATTCAGAATTCATAAGGCCAGTGATGCTGCAGATATGCTGAAGCAATGTCTTCGGCTGCCTGCAGCATTTCCTGTTCCATCTGTTCATTGAATCGATCCGGGATGGGAGCATCCAGATCAATTTCGCCAATGCATCTTGCATTCAGCAGAATCGGCACGCATAATTCGCTGCGGCTTGCAGAATCACAGGCAATATGGCCGGGAAACTGCAGTACATCACGGACTCGCTGCGGTTTCCTGAAAGAATAGCAGGCACCGCATACCCCTTTGTCAAAGGGGATATGGGTACAGGCAGGCTTGCCCTGAAAGGGGCCGAGAACGAGTTCTCCATTTTTAACGAAATAGAATCCTGCCCAGTTCAGACCCTCATAGTTCTGCATGATGCAGGCGCTGATATTCGCCAGACTGGCAATGAAATCCTTTTCTTCCAGAAAGGCTTTAATCTGTTCGTTCACGAGATTCATGCTTTTTATTGTACCATGCATCATTCCGGGTGATATAATCTCTGCAGTGAACAGGGGTGCTCTTCAGAGCTGAGAAAAGACCCTTATCACCTGATCTAGGTAACACTAGCGTAGGGAGTTCAGAACTCTTTACGCCTCTACTGACAAATTGGAGGTGTATTTTTTATGGTCAGCACAGAACGCAGCAGAACGAAAACGATTGCTTATCTTGCTCTTTACATGGCACTGTACATTGCCCTGAAGTATGTGGGAAATCTGATCCCGTTTCTTCAGATGCCTAATGGCGGTTCCATCGAACTCGAATTGATTGCAGTATTCCTTGCATCGTATCAGCTAGGCTGGAAAAATGGCGTGATTGTGGCAATCCTGGCATGGCTTCTCACGTTTATTCTCGGCTTCCCGATGTGGTTCGTATCGCCGATGCAGACCCTTCTGGACTATGTGCTGCCGCTGGTTGTATGCGGCATGGCTTCTTTGCTCTGGCCGTTCCGTTCTCTGAATAAGCCTGCTGCCGTATTCATGGCAGCCGTCATTGCGCTGGCGGCTTATTTCGGAATCACAAAGAGCTGGAATGGAGTGGCTTCTCAGCTGGTCGGCGCGGTGGTCGCAATTGGCTCGGCAGCGTTTACCTACTGGTACGTTCAGACCAGAAAGCGGTTCGGCATCGTCATCTCGATGCTGCTGAAATATGTATTCCAGATGCTGTCCGGGGTATTCTTCTGGTTCCCGGAAGGATCGGCGGCAGGATCTGCAGAGGCTTGGTCGTATTCCATCGGCTATAATCTCTGGTACAACTTGGTGACGCTCGTAGTCTGCATCTTTGTGGTTCCTATGATTATCGATCGCCTGGAAAAGTCCGGGATCCGCTTCGTCAAATGAATCTGGTGATGCCCCCTTCGCGGGGCATTTTTCGTCTGCGGAACAGGTACTTTTGCCATCAGGATGCTTTGGAGTAAAATAGTACCGCGGAAAGGAGCACGTTCATGCCGCAGCTGCCGAGTGTAGGGTCAGAAGTATATATTCAGAGTTTCAAGCATAATGGAAGCCTGCATCGGACCTGGTGCAAGGGTTTTATTCTGGAAGCGGATGAGAACCGGATTGTTGCTGTAACGAATAAGGCATGGGTCATTGAGGCAGATGGGCGCAAGTGGTTTACGCGCGAACCTGCAGTCTGCTTCTTCTGGAGCCATCGCTGGTATAACGTGATCTCAATGATCCGGAAAAACGGGATTTATTACTATTGCAATCTTGCTTCTCCGAGTCTATGGGATGGAGAGGCAATCAAGAATATCGATTATGATCTGGATGTGAAACTCTATCCGGATAATTCCTACCAGATTCTGGATGAAGGGGAATATGCAATGCATGCAAAGCAGATGAATTATCCTCCGGAAATCATGCGGATTGTGGAACATGAGATGCAGAAACTGATCAATTCGATGGACAAGGCAGAGGATCCATTCAATCAGGAATGCATCGAAAACTATTATCACATGTATCAGAAAATGAATCGTCAGGCACTCTGACGATTTCTTTTCGGGATTAGCAGATTGGGCACCCACCAGTTAATTGAAAAAATGTAAAAAATAGAAAAAATTCGTTGACTAGAGTGACAGAGGGATGCTATATTCTTTGAGCACGCGGCAAGGGAGCCGGTCGATAAGCTGAGAGCGAAGGAATTTGCAAGAAAGCAGTTGACAGGAGCGTGCGGAAGTGATAATCTCTTGAATTGCACGGCGAGAGCCGAT
>OMXA01000021.1 GCA_900314905.1 uncultured Erysipelotrichaceae bacterium | reverse complement strand
TACTGACCCAGCACTGGGTTCTTTAAAGTCCGGTCGCCTTCGCGCTCATTATATTGTCCTGCTCTTATGAAATAAGTTCACCCTGTATTAGACGCTTACTTTCTTCCTGGCAATGGCATGGTCTGAATGATCGGTCAGTCTTTTAGAGAAAGATGGAAAAGAAGCACTGCTGGATAGAGCGGCAGACCGAAGACTGCAGCAGATGCGGCGGCACAGAAAATCCTTTGCATACATCCGGATGCGTTTCGTCTTCGCACAGAAGAAGTCATCAGAGAAGGAATCAGGCTTTTAGAACATTCCTTCCATCCCTTTCAGATTCAGAGCCAGTCTCAGACCGGCAGGTGATAGTCCTTCTGCATATGATGGATAATCCGTTGCCCGAACAAGCATTGGTTTATCCCAGTTCCGGGTCGTCCCCATATGCATAAGAAATGAAAGCATGAAAATCATCGCGGCTTGCAAAGCCATTGAAGATCAGTTCCTCGTTCAGGTAATAGAAAACAACCGGTTTCAGATTGACATGATGCCAGGAAGAAGCATACAGAAAATATCCGTTGACTCCTGGAAAGCAGACTGTGCCAATCGAATGGATGAGATCCAGCACTTCTTTGCTGGCGATCATTCCTTCTTCCTGATTCTAAGAGAATTGCAATTTCTTCCAGAAGTGCCTGCTGCGATCAGTCATGATACCTCCGATTTCCTGGCGTCTTTGCGGAAACTCACGCTGGAACTCATCTCATCCATGTACCTGCAGAATAGCTCCTCCGTTCAGGCGAGTCCGTCTATCCGATCGTCTGAAATTTCTTCACTCCCCAGGTAGTCAGAAGAAAATACAGAAGAAGATCTGCCACCCCATAAAACAGCATTACCCAGAGGAAGAACTGAGTACCTCCTTCCCCATTCACGCATGCGATGAGAACAATGACCCCGACCATGAGGTTTCCGAAAATGCTGAGAAAAGAAGAGAGAGATTGCTTCACCGCAACCACTTCCCGATCCCATTCAAGCTTCGGATAGCGCAGATTCACTGCCATTCCGCTCATTGCCGTAAACAAGCCGGCCAGAATCAGCACGACGATGCCCATCAGAAGCATCATTCCAGGTTGATGAAATGCAAGCATCAGAATCAGGAGTGAGCTCATTGCCAGCGGCAGAGCCACCACGAGATTTGCACGCACTTTGGAAAACAGGATGCTTTCTGCAGAAACCGGGATGCTTTTCAGAATCCACAGCCTTCTGCCCTCCAGAGAGATTGAAACTCCAGTGGTACAGGTAGAATGAACGATCAGGGAACACGCAGAAATGATGAGACTTCCTGCCATCGGCTGCAGCAGTGCAAGATCCGGGTCAAGCTCAGAAAGAGAGGAACCACGCATCCGGAAAGCCAGATAGATCGATCCGCCGAACAGCAGGATCTGGCCGAATCCTGTATTCAGCATATATGTTGCATTGGCAGCCCACGAAGAAAGATCCCTGCGCAGCAAAGCCGAAGAAGCCCGATGAGCAGCAGAGCGCTTCAGGCGGAAATGCGAATCATGGTATCCCTGATTCCCTGCAGCTCCCGCTTTCAGAACTGCTCTGGAACAGAGCCTCAGGAACAGAAACAGTGCTGCTGTTTCAATTCCGATCATTGCCGCAACCGGCAATACGGATCCGCGGACTGCTCCGCTGACATAAAGATTGCTGACGGGAAGCAATCTGATCAGAGTTCCAGCCCGCGCTGCGAACGCAGCACCATCTGAGCGCCCCATCAGCATTCCGATTGCCATGAACAGAAGAAAGAGGACCATCTGAACTGCATTGCGGACCAGATCTGCATGCTTCCGGCCATTGGAGAGCCGATAGATCATCCAGCCAAGCAGGCTGGAAATCACCGCCGGTATGACTGGCTGCATCAGCATTCCCACCAGAGCCAGCATATAGAATCCTGCTGCGGCATGAGCTTTCACTCCATAGATGATGACCCCAGGCAGAAGAAAAGAGCACCCATAATAGAGAGCCATCAGAAGAAACGAGAACAGCTTGGATGCCACAATCTCCTGTTCCTGAAGCGGAAGGCTCATCAGGAAATCGAAATCCCGGAACCCGAACACCATTTCCTTGCTCCAGGAAATCCCATATGCCAGAAGCAAGACTGTTCCAAGGGAGACCAGAAACTGCAAGCCAAGCCCATATTGAGAAGGATCGAGAGAGTCGTAAAGCCCGAAGCTGTAGGAAATCGACAGATACGCCATGATCATAGCCCCGGCAAGCAAGGAAACCCAGGGAGACCTGACCTTGCCTTTCCGGGATGTCTGCAGCTGATTGCAGAGCTGCGCTCGGATCAGAATCCAGAAGTGTTTCATGTTACTGCTCCAGTTCCAGAAAGATTTCTTCCAGAGTCTTTCCGCCTTCCAGAATTTCCTGAGTTGTCCCATTGCGAAGAATCTGGCCTTCCTTGATGATCGCCAGATGATCGCACAGATTCTCTACAACTTCCAGAACATGGGAGGAAAAGAACACAGACCCGCCCTGCTGGCAGAGCTGCTTCATCTTCTGCTTCAGCACATAGCTCGCCTTCGGATCCAGTCCGACAAAGGGCTCATCCAGAATCAGCAGATCCGGGTCATGCATGAATGCCGAGACCACTGCCACCTTCTGCTTCATGCCATGGCTCAGCGCCTTGATCTGATCGCCGAGATGATCATAGATCTCCAGTTCCTTTGAAAGTGACTCGATCTGCTTCATGCGATCGTCTTCTTCCATTCCGAAGATATCTGCGATGAAATTCAGAAACTGAATCCCTGTCATGTTCTCGTACAGGTCAGGATTGTCAGGGAGATACGCAAAGCATCGCTTGCAGGCAAGCGGATCTTTCTGGATATCATGCCCGTGAATTATAATGCTGCCTGTCTCAAATGGCAGAATTCCTGTCACGCAGCGGATCGTGGTCGTTTTTCCGGCTCCATTATGGCCGATGAAACCGAAGATTTCTCCTGGCTGAACGGAAAGATCAATTCCATGAAGAATTTCTTTCTCTCCGAAGCGTTTATGAAGATCTGTTATCTGAAGCATAGTGCATTCTCCTTGTATGCTCTAACGATATCATGTCTGGTTTCTTTTGACATCCGCTTCAGGACAGAGCCCTCTGAAAAGTATTCTGGACATAACTGAAAACCCCATGGCAAGCCATGGGGAATATGATTTTCTTCTGTATCAGAGTAATTCAGAAATCAGGACTTCACCCGGAAAGGAATTACTGTTTCTGAGGGCTGGCAGCGCTCTTCGTTCTGGCCGCGATTTCTTCCTCATTGCCAAGATAGTAATGATTCAGAACCCGGAACTGCTCATCAAACTCATAGACCAGCGGAACCCCGGTCGGGATATTCAGAGAAAGTACTTCCTCTCTGCTGAGCTGGCTCAGATACATGACCAGAGCCCGCAGGGAATTGCCATGTGCTGCAATCAGCACTCTTTTTCCTGCCTTCATCTGCGGAAGAATGGTTTCTTCATAATAAGGAACTACCCTCGCCACCGTTTTCTCGAGGCTCTCCCCAAGAGGCATCTCCAGTGGATCCTCATTGCGGTACATCTCCTGACGAGCAGGATTGCGAGGATCGTCCTCCTTCAGAAGCGGCGGAACCACATCATAGGAACGGCGCCACAGCTTCACCTGCTCAGCTCCGTACTTTTCTGCAGTTTCCGCTTTGTTCAGGCCCTGCAGTGCTCCATAGTGCCGTTCATTCAGCTTCCAGGTCTTTTCCACCGGCAGCCAGTCGCGGTCCATTTCATCCAGAATATGATTCAGCGTATGAATTGCTCGCTTCAGATAAGAGGTATAGCAGAGATCGAAGTCATAGTTCTGCTCCTTCAGGAGCTTTCCTGCCTGCTTCGCTTCTTCATGTCCCTTCTCGCTCAGATCCACGTCGGTCCATCCGGTGAAAAGGTTTTTCTGATTCCATTCGCTTTCGCCATGTCTGACAAGTACCAGTTTCATATCGTCTCCTCTAGTTAGTTTTTTCTAACCATTATGTTCAGAAGAAGCGGGATGTGCCCGCTGTCTTCCTGTCATCTGAATTATCAGAAATCAGCCTGGTTCTGTCAACGAAGATGATCACGGTTCACGAAATGAAACTTGTGAGCTCAGAACCCCGGGGCAGTCTTCCCTTTCAGGCTTCCGAAATCATGGAACAGACGATACCGTTCTTCTTCGGAAAGCTTCAGGATCTCCTCAAAGCGATCGATCGAGATGTAGCCCACCGAGAACAGGAGTTCCGTGAAGTTCTTCTTTGTAAATCCGTACTGCTTCTCCCATCCGGTCAGCTTCTTCATTCCATAGTAATAGCAGCTGAAATATCCAGTCATATACTCCTGTGCACGGACCTGGCCTCTGGCCGTCGTGAAGTCCAGCCCCAGCTCTTTCCGATACAGGTCCACTGCATCTCTGATCGGACGATCCTGGCAATGCAGCATGAGATCGGCAGCGATTCTGGTCGCCGCATGGTGACGGCGATAAGCGACAAACAGCGGGAAGAACCTGTCTTCTGCAAAGGTATCCTGGAATGCCCGTTCTGTTCTGAGGGTGGTTCCTTCCAGGACCGGAATCAGCTTGGTCCCGATCTTCACGGTTGCCGGACGTTCATCTACCGCCATCCGCACATACTGCACATGATGGCCAGGATATGCTTCATGCAAGGCATTGAGCTTCAGCCATCCGTCAGAGATATTCTTCACGTTGTACTGATTCAGAAACATCTGTCCCCTCAGAGGGCGATAGCGGAAATCACCGCCTTCATATCCGCCCCAGGGATAGCTGTCCCTGCAGCATTCCGGAGTCGGCATGACAAGGCATTGTTCTTCCTCAGGCAGGCTGACGTATTCATGTGCGACCTTCCTGGTCCGCTTCAGGTATTCCCTCTCTTTTGCAAACATCTCTTCAGCATTGCTGCAGGGCGGTTCATATCGGAAGAGAATATCAGCGATATCCTGCATATTCTCAGGCTTCTCAGGAATTCCGAGCGTACCGGCAATTGCAAAGATCTCTTCTCTGGTCTTCTCCATTTCTTCCTGATACCAGGAGCTCAGCTCATCGAGATTCACGCCGAGCTTCTTCTGAAGGATGGTCCTGTATTCTTCCGGACTCATCCTCAGATGGCGATCAAGATCCTCTTCACTGCTTTCTGCAGCAGCAGTTCTTTCCGAATGGATGCCGCATGCCATCTTCTTCAGAGTCTCTGCATAAGCTTCCAATGCTTGCTGAAGCGCTTCACACATGCCCTCGGCAAATCCGGGAAAGCAGGACGGAATCCTTGCAATCTCTTCTGAAACGGAAGCAGAGGCAGACCTCAAGGAAGCGGAGAGATCTGCACGATTCACTTCTGCAGTCTGTTCCAGGATGAGCTTCTGCACGGCGGCAGATTCTTCTTCTTTCTGCTTCAGAAGGTTCATCAGTCCGTCGAAGCGCTCCTGATCCGGCTGACGGTTGCAGCGGGATACACTCTCCAGCAGGCTGTCAAACCCGAGAAAGACGGATTCCGGATGACGCATCGCAGAATCGATTGCATAGTCCAGCGTATCCAGAAAATCTTCAAAATGATGCTTCATCACCTTGGTAACTGCATCCGGCGTTTCCAGCTCTTCCACTTGTCTGATGAGAGATTCCTGTTCTCTGCCTGCCTTTTTCAGATTCTCTTCTGACGGAATGAAACAAGGCTTCAGCTGTTCAGAAGTCTCATCCGTATCCTTGCTCACACGGTGATAAAGATCTGCAAGCGCAAGATCTGTTTCCCGGTATTTCCGGCGAAGTGCCGGATCAATGCTGCGGTTCTGATTCATAGTTCAGCGGTCTCCATTTCTACCAAGTGATTCCTGATCCTTGCATGCATTTCCGAGGCTTCATCCAAGTTTCAGTCCGATCTCACGCTCAATCCGATCAAAGTAAGCTTTCTGCAATCTGCCGAAGAGTTCCGGGTCCTTCATGCCTACCGGCTTTCCGTCGATGGTATCAGCATGCGCACAGACTTTGGTCGTACTGCATACGATGACTTCATCGGCATCGAAGACTTCCTCCATTGTGATATCCCTTGCTTCAGTGGGAATGCCTTGAGCTTCTGCGATCTCGAAGAGATGCTTGCGGCTGATGCTCGGCAGCACCAGTTCATTGAGAACCGGAGCGAAGAGCTTTCCATCTTTCAGCAGCAGCAATGCACTATGCGCGCATTCAGTCAGCTGATTGCCGCGATGGAAGATCGATTCACTGCAGCCGGCTTCTCTGGCATGTTCTGCCGCCATGACATTCGGAATCAGATTCAGAGTCTTGATATTGCAGTGATAGAATCTGGTATCCTCATCCGTGCAGAGTTTCATCGGATGAGGATAATCAATCGGCTTTCCTTCTGAAGCTGTGATCAGCAGAGTCGGTTTTTCAGATGAATCCGGGAAGACATGATTTCTTGGGCAGTTGCCACGGCTGGATTGCCAGTAGAGGATCACTTCTCCCTTTCCCGCAGCGTCCGCGCACTTCTGAATTTCAGCTGCGAGCTCTTCCCGGCTGAGCGGGAAATCAATTCTCAGCATCCTGCAGGATTGATAAAAACGGTCCAGGTGATCTTCCATGGCGAAGAGCTTTCCGTCATTGGCAAACGTCACATCATAGACTCCGTCTCCGAAAAACAAGGCACGGTCCTGCATCGGGATCCTGATTTCATCGATCGGTCCCATCACGCCGTTGTAATATCCGATCTTCATAACTGATGGTTTCTTTCCTCCATAAGACTGACATGAGACCTCATGGTCTTTTCCAGACTGATCCTGGTGCAGAAAAGCGATCTGTTCTCTGTTCTCACAATCATGATTTCCTGCCGCACCGTTTCACGAGATCCTGGAACAGAAGATTCATGATCGGATTGCTTTCCGTCAGTCCTTCCGGATGCCATTGCACGGCGATGATCAGCCCTTCTTCATCTTCCATTGCTTCAATGACTCCGTCCTTTGCACGGCCTGCTGCAACCAATCCTCTGCCAAGCTTCTTCACCGCCTGATGATGCATGGAGTTGGTCATGACGGAATCCGCTTGGAACAGGTTCCGGAGATACGTATTTTTTTCAAGCGTAACTGCATGGTGCAGATAAGAGCGCTTGTACTGCTGAAGATGCTGAAGCGCATCCGGGCGATAATCCGACAGATCCTGCCAGAGCGTGCCGCCTCTCATCACGTTCAGAAACTGAATCCCGCGGCAGATGCCAAGCATCGGAAGCCGATGGGCTTCAGCATACTCATAAGCATTCTTCCATGCTTCATCAATTTCCGGCCGGACCGCACCGCACTTCTGCTCCGCTTCTTCCCCATACAGAAGGGGGTCCACATCTTCTCCGCCTGGAAACAGCAGACCATCCGCCATCGACAGTGCGCTTTGGGGATCGAGACGCAGCAGCTCGGAAGGAATAATGACCGGAATACCGCCATTGCTCAGCACGGCATGGATATAATCCGCATTGCAGTATTCTTTCTCCGCAGAAACGAACAGGCCGGGCTCACTCATGAAGGTATCTCCGAGAATGCCGATCACCGGCTTCCGGAAGAAAAGATAATAGCCAGGATCACGGTTTTCCGTATCTGCCGCAAGCACCTTCACATCTGTCATTGCAATGTTCCCTCTGAGCTGAACCTTGCCCTTCCTACCCTCCTTTTCGAATTTGCCTTCGGAAAGACTTGGATCAAGAATCGAGAACAGCTTTGTCTCAGGATCATAGTCAAATACATAGATATAATGACCGCCGCTGGAGAAAACGCCGATATGGTCTCCATGATCGCCGCCGACATTTGCAATGCATGCTCCGCCATGCGCCAGGCACGAAATGACATCCGCTTCTGAGTTCGACTGGAATAGATTCAGTCCGTATTTTTCAGCAAGCGCCTTCCCGAATATCTCCATATCGGTGCCTGGCTCCAGATTTGCCCTGCTTGCATAGGAAAGCTGAACCAGCTCCTCCAGAGGAACCTCACGGTTCTTCAGATCCTTCAGCATCATCGCTGCCGAACAGATGCCGCATCCTGCTTTCTGGATATTCCCGGATTCATACAGCTCCGGATCCTCCTTCTTTCCGACATCCGTGAGATACGAAATCTCAGGATGCTGATTCTGATTGATATAGTACGATCCTTTCATGAATATCTCCTTCTGAATGAAAACCTGCAGAGCAAATATCTGCAGGTCTCTGATAGGTCAGCCCGAATATTTCTGTGCGGACCACTTTGCAAATTCTTCTTCCGTCGCAATCACAGAGTGCGTCTTTGTCACCTGATGAATCGTTCCTTTGCTGTAATCAACGCCTTCCTTTTCCTTATCGTAGGAAATCGACTTGCGCTGTTTCTCGACGATCGGATTCGGATGAGGAATTGCAGAGAGAAGAGATCTTGTATACGGATGAATCGGATTCTCGAAGATCTCATCGGTGGTTCCGGTTTCAACGATATAGCCCAGATGCATGACCCCGATGCGGTCAGAAATATATTTGACCATTGCCAGGTCATGTGCAATGAACAGATACGTGATGCCCATCTCGTCCTGCAGGTCCTTCATCAAGTTTACCACCTGCGCCTGGATGCTGACATCGAGAGCGGAAATTGCTTCATCGGCAATGACAAGTTTCGGATGCATGATCAGGGCTCTGGCAATTCCGATTCTCTGCCGCTGACCGCCGGAGAACTGCGAAGGATAGCGGGTCGCGTGTTCACGGGACAGACCGACACGATCCAGAATGGAATAGACTTTCTCATCCAGATCTGCCTGATCTTTATAAAGGTGATGGAGTTCCAGACCTTCTGCGATGATTTCCTTGACCTTCTTGCGCGGATTGAGACAGGCCATCGGATCCTGGAAGATCATCTGCATATTGATCCTGAGATAAGCCTCATCTTCTTTGGAAAGCTTGCCCGAAATGTCATGCCCATCGAAGATGATCTTTCCCGCGGTCGGATCATAGAGGCGGATAACAGCTCTGCCGGTAGTCGACTTCCCTGAGCCGGATTCACCGACCAGACCGTAGGTCTCTCCCTTGAAGATATCGAAGCTGATCCCGTCCACTGCTTTCGTGGTATAAGTGCGGCTGATGCGGAAATACTGCTTCAGTCCTTCCACGTGCAGCAGCGGCTGACTGCTGTAATCAATGGCGGTCATAGAGCTCATCCTCCTTCTTCATCTTGGCAATGCGTTCCTTCAGTTGCTCCGGCATCTCGACCTTCGGAGCCCGCGGATCGCAGAGCCAGGAAGCTACCCGATGCTTGCCGCCGACGTTGTACATCGGAGGTTCTGCCTTGTAGTCGATCGCAAGCGCATACGGATTTCTTGGCGCAAAGGCATCTCCCTGAATTCGTTCAAGCAGATTCGGAGGAGTGCCCGGAATTGCGAACAGACGTGTGGAATTCGTATCCGTATCCGGCATCGATGCCAGAAGACCCCACGTATAAGGATGGCGCGGATCATAGAAGATCTCGTTGATGTCGCCTTTCTCGATGATGCGGCCGGCATACATGACATCAACATAGTCCGCAACCTTGGCAACCACGCCGAGGTCATGCGTGATGTAGATGACGGAGATGTTGTGTTCTTCCTGCAGACGCTTGATCAGTTCGAGGATCTTCGCCTGGATCGTGACGTCAAGGGCGGTAGTCGGCTCATCGCAGATCAGGATATCCGGATTGCAGGCAAGGGCAATTGCAATGACAACTCTCTGCCGCATGCCGCCGGAAAGCTGATGCGGATATTCCTTGAAGCGTTTCTCCGGATTCTCGATGCCGACCTCTTCCAGAAGCTTCATCGCTCTGGCTCTGGCTTCTTCTTTGCTTGCATGTTCATGAGTCAGGATCGGCTCCATGATCTGCTTGCCGATCTGCATGGTCGGGTCAAGCGAAGTCATCGGATCCTGGAATACCATGGCGATATATTTGCCATTGAAGCGATAGCGGATTTCCTTCTGCGTGAGCTTTGTGAGGTCAACCGTCTCGCGCTCGCCCTTTTCATTCGTGAAGGTGTAATTGATCGTGCCGGAATCAATACGGCCATTATTGGCAAGAATGCCCATGATGGTCTTGACGGTCACAGACTTGCCGGATCCGGACTCACCGACAATTGCAATGGTCTCGCCGCGGAACAGATCCATGCGTACCCCGCGGATTGCATTCACCCTCCCGGCCGCAGTCTCAAAGGAGATATTCAGGTCCCGGATTGACAGAACCCGGTCTTCTTTCTTTCTCTGAATCATTGACATAGTCGTTCCTCCTTATCCCTGCTTCTGGTTCGGATCAAATGCATCGCGGATGCCATCCGCGAACAGGTTGAAGCTCAGCATGAGCAGAGCCAGCACGATGATCGGGGCAATCAGGATAAACGGATGAATTGTCATGGACTTGTAGCCATCCGAAATCAATGAGCCAAGCGATGCCTGCGGAGGCTGAATGCCAAGACCTACGAAGGACAGGAATGCTTCCGTGAAGATCGCATTCGGAATCGAGAACATCGACATGATGATCAGCTGCCCGAAGATATTCGGCATGATGTCCTTGAAGATGATATAGAAGCTCTTCGCACCGAGGGTTCTGGAAGCAAGAACATATTCGGATTCCTTGAGCTTCAGCATCTCAGCGCGGGAAATTCTCGACATGCCGATCCACCCGGTGATCATGAGGGCAAAAACAATGGAGCTGATGCCGGACGGCATGATCAGTCCGAGCAGCGTCACCACGACAAGAGTCGGAATGCCATTGAGAATTTCAACAATTCTCTGCATGACCATATCAACCTTGCCTCCAAAGTATCCCGAGATCAGACCGTAGGACATCCCGATCACGATATCGATCGCAGCTGCCGCAAAAGCAATAATCAAGGATACACGCGTGCCTTCCCAGACTCTGGTAAACAGATCGCGTCCGTTGGTATCCGTGCCGAACCAGTGATAAATCTCGGTGAACCCCTTCTCGGCATAGACATCCACGCCCTTTTCCGTTCCATTGAAGATCCCGAGATTCTGAAGTCCCTGAATTCTCGGCGGAAGCGACTGCTGAGAGAGTTCGATGGTCTCAGCTCCATAGCCTGAGATCATCGGTCCGATGATTGCCATCACGATGATGATCGCAATGATGACAAGTCCGAATACTGCACCTTTATTCTTCTTGAAATGCACCCAGACATCATGAGCATAGGAAGTAGTCTGATATACCTTGTCATGAAGCTTTTCATTCCGCTGGACAAAGACGAAATCGTCACTCGTGAAGTCATCAATGATCTCATCGGTCAGCTCAGGTTTCATTGCTTCACTCATCTTACTTTTCTCCTTTCGCCACACGGATTCTCGGATCAATGACGCCGTACAGAATATCAACGATCAGCATCATGATGATATACATCGCTGAATACACAAACGCACAGGCAATGACAACGTTATAGTCATTGGACTGAATCGCCTGCACCATCAGCATGCCTATACCTGGAATCGCAAAGACTTTCTCAACGACCATGGAACCAGTCAATAGGTTGACCAGCAGCGGTCCCATGATAGTGACAAGCGGAATCATCGTGTTCCGCAATGCATGGTGCATGATCAGCGGACGCTCTCTGACTCCTTTTGCCTCGACCAGAGAAATATAATCAGAACTCAGGACATCGATCATTTCCGAGCGTGCAAAACGCGAGATATTCGCCATCGGGAACATCGAGAGCGCGATGGTAGGAAGCACGGATGAATTGACGGGATTACTCGAATTGTAGAGAATCGGAGCCCATTTCAGCTTGAAGCCGATGTAATACGCAAGCAGGAGTGCAAAGACGTAGGAGGGAATTGAAACACCTAGAATAGAGACAATGGAGCATAGAGAGTCGATCCAGCTGTTATGGTGAAGTGCCGCTGCAATCCCCAGCAGCAATCCGAGGATAGAACCGATGACCATGGCCTGCGCGCCGATCCGGATCGAAACCAGCAGCGGATTTCCAAGAAGATCCGTGACATTGCGGTTCTTGTTGATGACATAAGAAACACCAAGATCTCCATGCAGCATGTTCTCAAGATACTTGAGAAATCGGACGAAGAACGGCTGATCCAGTCCGTACTTTGCATAGAGAGCAATCTTCTGTGCTTCTGTCAGCTTTTCATCGTTGAACGGGGAACCTGGCATCAGGTCCAGCATCAGAAACAGGATGAAGATAATCACCAGCAAGGTCAGCAGACTGATCACCAATCGTTTCAGAATGTATTTTGACATTTAGCTTCCTTTCTAAAACCATAACAGAGCGAGTAAATCCCTCGCTCTGTTATTGTCTGTCAGTATCAGTCCCGGCAGATCATTCTGCCTTTGTCAGATGACGATAGGAATCAACGCCAGCATTATGGAACTCAATGCCGGAAACCTTCGGATTGATCATCATTGCGCCGCCATTCTGGTAGACAGGGCACATTGCATAATCATCCAGCAGCATCTTCTCAGCCGCAATCATATCAGCCCAGCGTGCCTCTGCATCTGCCGCATCTTCGCCAGTCTCTGCCTTGTTCATCAGAGCATTGTATTCTTCATTGCTGTAGGAACCGGTATAACCAGCTCTGTCAGACTTGAAGAGGTCGAGGTAAGTCTGCGGATCTGCATAGTCAGGACCCCATCTGGTAAGACCGATCTCATAATCATGATTCTGCATCAGTTCAAGACGGGTCTTCTTCGGCTTGGAATCCAGGTTGACGGTGATGCCAGGCAGGTTGGTCTGCAGCTGCTGCTGGAGGTTCTCCGCAACTGCCTTGCAGGCTTCACTGTCTTCAAACAGCAATGTTACGGTAACATCTCCGCCCAGTGCTTCCTTCGCCCGTTCGTAAGCAGCCTGTGCTTCTTCAACATTCTCGACAATCAGATTGCCTGCAGTCTCGCGGTAATCCTTGCCATCCGGGCCATAAGCGAATTCCTTCGGGATGAATCCTTCTGCTGCAACAGAGCCATCCTTGAGGACATTCTCTGCAATTGCAGTACGATCGATTCCCTTGGAGATTGCTTCGCGGAGATCCTTGTTCTGCAGCGTTGCATTATCGAAGTTGTAGTCAAGTCTCCATGCATAGCCCTGCAGACGTGTGGTGAAGCCTTCCTGATCCTTGTAAGCATCAACCTGCTCGCTGGCAAGTTTCACGACATCGATGTTTCCGCTCTGGAACTCCAGCATTGCGGACTGGGTATCCTGCAGGAACTTGAATGTCACTGTCTCGACTGTGATGCTGTCAGCATCCCAGTAATCCGGATTCTTGGTGAAGGTGTACTGGTTGCCAGTCTGCCAGTCGGTCATGGTATACGGACCGCAGTACAGCAGATCAGAAGTGCTCTGTGCAAAGTTGCTGCCTTCCGATTCATAGAACGCCTTGTTCAGCGGGAAGAATGACGGGAATGCCATCAGCGGCAGGAAGAATCCGCACGGCTGAGCCAGGTGAACGACAAAGGTCTTATCATCCGGTGCCTCAACGCCAAGTTCGCTGACATCCTTTTCGCCGGCGATGACTTCATCCGCATTCACAACGCCGACCGTGGAAACGATGAAGTTGTATTCGGAAGCGAGATCCGGACTGACCAGACGCTGCCAGCCATAAACGAAGTCAGCAGCTGTAACCGGTTCCCCATTCGACCACTTGATGCCATCTCTGAGATGGAATGTGTAAGTCAAGCCATCTTCACTGACATCCCAGCTCTCAGCAAGATCCGGCTGTGCCTGGGCATCCTTGTCAAGCTGGGTAAGACCGCCGATGCAGAGAGACTGCATGATGAAGGAGTTGCCATCTGTTGCATATTCATAGTCCATCGTGTTCAGATCTGCATCGATTGCTACGGTAACGGCAGATCCGGCACCCGAAGCAGCCGCCGCGGTACTTCCGGTGGAACTGCCGCCTGAACTGGAGCTGCCTCCGCTGCTGCAGCCCGCCAGCATCGCCATTGCCAGTCCGGCCGTCAGCACTTTTCTGAAGCTTTTCATTATTTCATTCCCTCCTCTCTGGAATACTTAGCATTTTATTTTTGATTTTCATAATTTTCAACATATTTTTGACACTTTTTCACGTAATTTTTTATTTTTTCATTTAATATCATTTATATTTTCATCAATTTCGTTTCTGAAACTGGAATCTCCCCTTTCTTTAGAGTTTCCCATACATGCATTGCCGAAGCCGCATTCAGTGCCATTATCATGCATGAATTCCGTTCCAATAAAAGGGCTTTCCGGATTTCTCCGGAAGCCCTCAGTTTCTTCGCCAAGCTATTCTGAAAAATTTTCAGTTTTTGAAATACATATGTCGATACGGAGCACCGCCGACCATCAGATAGTAAATACCGCCGATATCCGGATTGATCATCATTGCCCTGCCGTTCTGATAGATCGGGCAGATTGCATAATCTTCCATGAGAATCTTTTCAGCCTCAATCAGATCAGCCCAGCGAGCCTCAGCATCTGCAGCATCTTCCCCCGTTTCAGCACGATTCATCACCGCATTGTACTTCTCATTCTGATAGGAGCCTGTATAGCCAGGCATGTCAGACTTATAGAGATCCAGATACGTCTGAGGATCCGCGTAGTCAGGCCCCCATCTGGTCAGGCCGATCTCATACTCATGCTTATTCATGAGTTCCAGACGAGTCTTCTTCGGCTTGGAGTCCAGATTGATCGTGATACCCGGGAGATTCGTCTCAAGCTGCTGCTGCAGATTCTCCGCAACGGCCTTGCATGCCTCGCTGTCTTCAAACAGCAGCGTCAAAGTCACATCTTTGCCCAGTGCTTCCTTCGCCCGTTCGTAAGCAGCCTGCGCTTCTTCGACATTCTCATCAACCAGATTTCCTGCCGTCTCGCGGTAATCCTTGCCATCCGGTCCGAACGCAAACTGTTCCGGGATGAATCCCTTGGCAGCGATTGAGCCGTCTTTCAGCACATTCTCCGCAATGGCAGTACGATCGATTCCCTTGGAAATCGCTTCACGCAGATCCTTGTTCTGCAGCATCTCGAGATCGTAATTGTAATCAAGTCTCCACGAATACGCCGCCAGTACCTGGGTAAACCCTTCGGCATCTTTATAAGCATCAACCTGCTCGCTGGCCAGCTGAACCACATCAATATTGCCGCTCTGGAACTCCAGCATTGCCGACTGAGTATCCTGCAGGAACTTGAACACGACTGTCTCCACCTGCGTATGGTCCGCATCCCAGTACTCCGGATTCTTCGTGAACGTATACTGGTTTCCTGTTTCCCAGCCAGTCATCAGATACGGCCCGCAATACAGCAGATCATACACACTCTGTGCATAGGAGTCCCCCTCTGATTCATAGAACGCCTCATTGAGCGGAAACAGAGACGGAAATCCCATCAGTGACATCATGAATCCGCAAGGCTGTGACAGATGAACCACGAATGTCGAATCATCCGGTGCCTCTACCCCAAGCTCGCTCTTGTCAGCTTCACCGCTGATCACTTCCGAAGCATTCACGACACCGATCGTCGTTTCCAGGAAGTTATACTCAGACGCAAGATCCGGGTCAGCCAGGCGCTGCCATCCGAAGACGAAGTCGGCAGCGGTCAGCGGTTCTCCATTCGACCATTTCAATCCTTTCCGCAGATGGAAGGTGTAAGTCAGGCCATCTTCGCTGATTTCCCAGCTCTCTGCAAGATCAGGCTGCGGCTGTCCGTTCTCGTCGATCTGCACAAGACCAGCCATGCACATTTCCTGCATTGTGAAGGAGCCGCCATCGGTAGCCACTTCATAGTCCATGGTGTTGAGATCTGCATCCATCGCAATCGTAACTGCTCTCTTATCCCCTGAAGCAGAAGCGCTGGCAGAACTGGTGCTGGAAACCGCCGCAGAAGCAGTGCCAGAACTGCAGCCAGCCAGCAGCACAATAGATAAAACGAAACACGTCATTCTTCGAAAGCTCATCATCTGAATCCCCCTCCTCTCTGGTAATAAGAGCATTTTAGAATCCTCCCGGTGATTTTCAACGATCTTGTGAATTTATTTTTCAAATAATTGAATTATTATTGATTTTTATTTCTATTTTCTTTCAATTTTTCAGTATTCTGCATATTTTCCTGATTATTCTTGCGATTTCAGCATTTTTTTCTGTATTTCAGCTGTTTTATCGTTTTTTTGCCCATGAATTTTCTGTTTTCTGATGACGCTGCCTCTGAAGCAGAAAAAACCGCCGTATTCCGCAGAATACAGCGGCACTTCATCAAGCTCAATCTATTCAGAACACCGGAATCTCTTACCGAATCCCCTTTTCAGCACATTCTGCAATGATGCCTCTCAGCGTCTGATAGCCTCTTCTGAAGGAAGCCAGATCCAGTTCCTCATCATAAGTGTGATAATACCGGCAGTCCGCCCCGAGCGTGCAGATATCCAGCCCAGGATGGAGGGCAGCGAAGATGCCGACTTCGAGGCCCCCATGTTCTGCCTCAGCCTTCAGTTCTCTTCCTTGTTTCTTCATGACTTCCGCATAGATTTCTCTCAGTTCAGAATGCTCTGCATACTGCCAGCCAGGGAAGAATTCCGTATACCGGAAGCCGACTTTGCAGCGGCTCGCAAGTGTCTTCAGGATTCCGAGCAGGTCTGCCGATGCAGAATCAAACATCGAGCGGATCAGCCAGGTTACAGTGATCCGATCCTCGAAAGTCTCCGCAGTACCTGCATTCAGAGAGGTAACCGTAAGTCCGTTCAGTTTCGGATCCATGCTGCGATGCTGGAATCCCTGCGGTGCCAGCCAGATGAAATCGAGCAGATTCTTCGTCGAAACTTCATCGGCAGCTTTCTCTTCCGGTTTTGATTCAGAGACAATGCAGGAAAAGCCCGGATCGGAAGAATGCAGTTCTTCCGAGATCTTTTCCGCGCTTTTCTGAATAGATGCTCTGATCTCAGGTTCTTTCGAAAAAGAAGCGAACCGGAAGGAGCACGTTCTCGGGATTGCGTTTGCCTTCTCATCGCAATTCAGGGAAATCGCCCGTACCTCAATTCCATTGCGGATCATCTCTTCTGCAATTCGTGCTGCAATGCATACTGCATTTCCGCGTTCCCGATGAATATCAGCACCGGAATGTCCGCCCTTCAGACCGCCGATCTGCATTTCATAGACCGCACTCTCATTTGCAATCCAGTTCAGCTTCGCATCCATGTATGCATACTGTCCGCCAGCACAGCATAGATCCGTGATTCCTTCCGAACAGCAGTCCAGAGATAAGAGACGATCCGCCCGGATCGCTTCCGGCTTCAGATGCATCGCACCGCCAAGCCCCACTTCTTCCTGAACAGTGAAAAGGCATTCCAGCCGAGGATGAATCAGCGTATCATCTTCCAGCACCGCCAGCATCCACGCAACCCCGAGCCCGTCATCTGCGCCAAGCGTAGTGTCTTCTGCTTTCAGAAGCCCGTTCTCTTCCTTCAGCCGGATCGGGTCTTTCCGGAAGTCATGATCGGAGCCAGGCCGCTTCTGAGGAACCATATCCATATGTCCCTGAAGAATCAGTGCAGGTGCCTGTTCATATCCAGCCGATGCAGGCTTCTCGACAATGACATTCCAGACTTCATCCTGCTCTGCTTTCAGCCCATGTTCCTCTGCAAACTTCACGATGAAGTCGCTGATTGCTTTTTCATGATAGGAAGGTCTCGGTATTTCCGAAATCTTCTGGAACCAGTAATTCGGTCTTTCCGAATCGTCCTGCATCTTCATTTCTCCTTTCATTCTTTGACCATATGACGGTAGGAACCCGTGCCGATGACCAGAGAGAGATACCCTTTCACGGAAGGATTGACCATGATTGCGCCGCCCTCCTGATAGATCGGGATGATGCCATGATCTTCAGCAACCAGAATATGTTCTGCAGCAATCATGTCCTGAAAGCGAGCTTCTGCATCCGCAGCATCTTCGCCGCCTGCCGCTTTCGTCTCCAGTTCATCGAATTGTTCATTGCTGTACTGGCCGCCATTCATCGTAGCACCGGTCTTCATGATATCCAGATAAGACTGCGGATCTGCATAATCCGGAACCCATCTTGTCAGAACCATTGAGAAATCATGGCTCAGCATCAGCTCGATTCTTGTCTTCTTCGGTTTCGGAGAAAGCGTCACGGTAATGTCAGGGCAGGCATCCTGAATCATCTGCTGCAGATTCTCTGCGACCTTGCTCGTCTCATCGGTATCGTCATAGAGAATTTCTATGGAGGCATCATGGCCAAGTTCCTTCACCGCCTCTGCATAGCATTGTGCAGCTTTTTCCGGATCATACTCCGTCAGATCTCCCGCTGCATCCCGGAAGTCTGTTCCATCCGGGCCGGAGGAAACATCCTTTGCAATCAGTCCGTCCGCTTCAATTGCGCCGGTCTTCAGTACTGAATCGCAGATTGTCTGGCGATCTACCGCATAGCTGATCGCTTCGCGGAGCTTTGCATTGGAGAGATCCGGATCTTCCATATTCGGAGCCAGCCACCAGACACCGGATGTCAGCGTGGAGATATATCCATCTTCTCCCTTGTATCGATCGACCATATCGCCAGTCAGCGTAACCAGATCCAGATTTCCGGAATCATACTGCAGCATTGCTGTCTGCGAGTCCTGGATATAGGAGATCACGATTTCCTGCTGAGGATAGTGCTCTGCATCCCAGTAGTTCTCATTGTGCGTGAAGGTATAGGAATTTCCGGCAACCCATTCCGTCATCGTATAGACACCAGAGTAGAGCATGTCATCCGGCGTCAGCGCATACTGATCTCCTTCCGCTTCCACGAAGCTTTCCGGAAGCGGATAGAACTGCGGGTTCGACATGCAGAAGAGCAGATAAGAGCAAGGAACATCAAGATGAATCACAAATGTCCTGTCATCCGGCGCTTCCACCCCGAGCTGAGAAGGATCCATCGACCCGTCAATCACCGCCTGCGCATTTGCAACATGAATCGAATCCATGATATAGCTGTATTCCGAAGCAGTGTCAGGATCCACCAGGCGCCGCCAGGAATAAACGAAATCGGAAGCTCTGATCGGGCTGCCATCGGACCATACGATTCCATCTCTCAGATGAAACGTATAAGTCAGACCGTCTTCGCTGACCTCCCAGCTTTCCGCAAGATCCGGAGCCAGTTCCTTGTTTTCATCGAACTGGACCAGTCCCGATTCGCACAGCGACAGCATGCTGAAGGATGTTTCATCGGTAACCAGAGAAGAATCCATCGTCGTCATGTCATTCGTCACGGCTATCACAATCGGCCGCGATCCCTCCGCAGAGCCGCTGTTTTCTGATGCCGCCGCTGCCTTGGCGTTCCCGGAAGCCGAGCACCCCGCAAGCATGGCAGCTGCCGCTGCATACATCATCTTTCTGAATTTCATTTCCTTCTTTCCTCCTGTCCAGCACTTCATTGAGGATCTGGATGAAATTCCGGAAAAGAAAAATCCCGGAAGAATCATCTCCCGGGACGCATTGATTTCTGCGCGGTACCACCCGTTTTCAGAACTTCTGAAGCTCTGCACTCACTGGATCCATCAATCCATTCCTCTGTAACGTGAAGATCACGTCTTTCCCTACTGCGGATGTCCATTTCAGGATCGAAGGCTCAGGAGCCAGTAACCATTCTGCGCATATGCGGCCTTTCACCAGATGCCGCTCGCTTGACTATGCACATTGAGAACGATGTCTCTCCGTCAGCGCCATTTCTTTATATCACGTGCTGTGACGATCTCTACTATATACCAGAGAAAATATTTTTCAAGGAATTTTTGATCTAATCTTTCAGTATTTGAAATTATTTTCATGCCAGTATGGTCCCCGAGTTTCTGACGAGCTGTCTGGCTCCTGTGAATGCATCTCTTCTCAAGACACCATGTCTGTATCAGGAAAGATCAGTCTTCCTCTTCTCTTCCGGAAGTCTTCTCCGGAAATGCCCGCTCTTTCAGATGCTTGGACCGGTAGTGCATATCACTGACTTTATAAACTGTCACAAACGCTTCGGGATCCGTGCGATCCAGATAATTCATGAGCTTCTGGAATTCCGCCTTGTCCACTACCGTGATGATCTCATCGTGTTTCTGCAGATGGTACGCACCGATCGCTTCATAGATGGTTGCACCGCTGTGAAGCTCATTGAGAATATAGTTCCGGATTTCCTGTTCTTTCGGAGAAACGATGCAGACTCTTCGCTTCAGGTTCTGATCGAAGATGAAATGATCCAGCACGATTCCATTCAGGTAAGTTCCAAGCAGACTGATGATCACGGTCTTTGCATCATAGGCAAACGCGGAAGAGAAAGCGATCGCAATCCCTGCCGCAGACATCGCCTTGCCAAGATCCATACGCAGGTATTTATTGAGCACTTTCGCAATAATATCAATTCCCCCGGATGACGCATTCCGATTGAAAAGGATGCTCAGGCCGATGCTCACCGTGAATACATAGCAGATCACATCAAGAACCTGATCTCCCGTCAGCGACTGAAACCCTGGAAACAGCCTCTCCAGCAATGCCAGAAATGCAGGCATCAGAAGCGAAGTATAGACCGTACGGAAGCCGAATTCATGGCCGCAGGTCAGAAAGCCGACAATCAGCAGAACAAGATTCAGGATCATCGTGATTGCAGAAACCTGCATCGGCACGAAATGATGCAGAACAATCGCAAGTCCGCTGACGCTGCTGACTGCAGCATGACTCGGGACCAGAAAAAAGAATACCGCCGCAGCAATGATGGCAGTCGCTCCGCTCAGCACAAGAATATCTTCCGCTTTCTTCATGACATTCTCCATTTCTCTGTTCAGATGTTACTTCTCTATGTTAGCCAAACCAGAAGACAGAATCCACATAGGGTGATGAATTCTCAGCAGCAGGAAGAAAAGAACCAGGCTTTAAGAGCCCGGTCCTTTAAAGGGAGAACAGATCGTTCAGACTTTCTGACATGGTCGGATGAGTGAAGATGAAATTCTTCAGGACATCTGCTTTCAGATTCTGATCCATGGCAAGCTTCACGAGGTTGATCATCTCAGGTGACTCAGCGCAGAACAGTTCTGCACCAAGAATGGTTCCGTCTTCTGTGATCAGCGCTTTCAGCATGCCTTCCTGCTTACGCAGGACCTTGGCCTTCGGAACTGAAGATGCCGGAAGTGATACCGTGCGGTAACCGATCCCCTCACGCTGTGCTTCTTTTTCGTTCAGGCCGACTCTGGAAAAAGGAGGATCCAGGAAAACAGAATACGAGAATGCTCCGCGGTTCTCTATCGCCCTGGTTCCGCTTCCGTTCATATCATCCAGGATAATCCTGCTGTCATCGAGTGAAAGATAGGTGAACTGAAGCTTTCCGAGCACATCTCCCGCTGCCCAGATATGGCGCTGTGCAGTACGCAGATGTTCATCCGTCTCGATGCCGCCCCTTGCATTCAGGGCAATGCCTGCTCTTTCGCAATGCAGGTCAGCGGTATTCGGTCTCCGTCCGGTCGCAAGAAGGATCGCATCTGCTTGCAGCGTCTCTGATTTTCCATCCGCTTCATAAGCAAGAACATTCTCCTGGATTCCTGAAATCCGGGCCCCGGTGATGATCCTGACGCCCTTGCGCTCAAGAACGGACCGGATTGATGCAGCGAGATCTTCATCTTCCTTCGGAAGAAACTCCTTCTGATCCTGCAGAACCGTAACGCTGCTGCCGAACTCCCGGTACATCGAAGCAAACTCCAGACCGATATAGCCGCCGCCGACAATAATCAGATGTTCTGGCAGAGTCTCAAGATCCATAAGAGTCTCAGACACATGGACATATCTGCTCTGATCTGCTCCGGGAATCGGCGGGATCACCGGCACGGAGCCTGTATTGATGATTATCTGCTTTCCCTGCAGCAGAATTCTTCCCTCGGCAGTATCCACAGCCAGATGAAATGCATCTTCGAAGGATGCAGTCCCATCGATCACGGAAACTCCGGCAGCGATCAGCTTATCATAATTCGCCTTGCGAAGCGCAGCGGTCAGAATCCGTTTCTCCGCAATTGCCTTCCGGTAATACTCTGCCTTCTCTTCCAGCGGGCCATCCGGCGAATGCATTGCATCTTCGATCAGCCGCTTGGAAGGAATGCAGCCGACATTGATGCACGTTCCTCCATACATGCCCGGATCTTTCTCGATCAGAGCAACCTTCCTTCCTGCAGCCGCAAGCTTTGCCGCAATTGTCTTGCCTGCTTTGCCGAACCCGGCAATCAGCACATCATAGTCTGTTATCATCTGGCTCTCCTTCTCTATGGATTTCGTGTGAAGTTATTGTTCCAGCTTCATGATGAGAATATAGCATAGCAGACCGATCGAAGCTGAAAATATGCTCAGAAGCATTTTCTCAGCCCGCCTCTCTGCAGATCTGCTAAAGTTATTGCATGAATGCAGAAAGCCGTCCGGGAACGATTACGTTTTTTCATCTGAAAGAATTCGAAGGAAAGACCATTGAAGACTTCCTGCTCTTCTATCATCAGTCTTCCTCCAACCGCAGTCGTCTGATTCAGAGCAGAGCTCTGGAAATCAGCCATCGGCAAGTCAGGGATCTGCATGCCATCCTTCAGAAAGGAGACACCATCACCATTCATCTCCCTCCAGGGGAAGTAGATCATGTGCCATCAGAAACTCCCTGCCAGGCGGTCTATGAAGATGACTATATTTTTGTCGCCCATAAAGAACCAGGAATGATCATTCATGGCGACCCGGACGATACTTCATGTCTGGCAGCAGAAGCCGCAGCTTATCAGCTGGAGCATAATATCCACGCTCCGGTCCGCTATATCCACCGCCTCGACCGCGAAACCACCGGACTGGTCCTCTTCGTGAAGAATCCATTCTTCCAGCCCTGGTACGATGCGATGCTGGAAGAAAAGAAAATATCCCGCCATTATCTTGCCATCACCCGCGGCTCTGCCATGCCCGGGCAGAAATTCACATTCCGCGGAAAGATCGGAAGAGACCGCCATGTGAATGGAAAATACCGGATCTCAGATACCGGAAAAGAAGCAGAAACCATTGTCCGCTGCCTGCAGAAGAAAAAAGGATACCTGCTCATGGCATGTACCCTGAAAACCGGGCGGACTCATCAGATCAGAGTCCACCTCTCCTCAGCTCATTTCCCGATCGTCAACGACCCGCTCTACGGAACCCCATCCGTTCATTTCCGCCATATGGGACTCTGGGCAGAAGAAATGATCCTCAAAGATCCCGTAACCGGAGAACAGATCACCGTCCATGATCTTTCTGATCCGGATTATCAGTTCTTCATTCCGGAAGCGACGTCACGCTGATCCATTCCTGATAGCCGGAATATTTCTCAAGCTCGGCAAGCGTCAGCTTCACAGCATTATTCACCGAACCGCATGCCGGATAAACATACTCAAACCGCTTCAGGGATTCATCCAGATATACTTCGCAGCCTTACGGAAGTCCGAAGGGACATACCCCTCCGATCGGATGAGAAGTTCTTTCCGCTACTTCGTCTCCTTTCAGCATCTTTGCTTTCTTATGAAACTTCTCCTTGTATGCATGGTTGGAAATCTTCGCATCTCCTGCCATGCAGATGAGAACGGTTCTTCCATCCAAATCAAATGCCATGGTTTTGCAGATCTCTGCCGGGGCACATCCGATATCCTGCGCTGCCAGCTCAACCGTAGCGCTCGAAGAATCAAATGTCATGATCCGATCTGCAATTCCTTCTTCTTCAAACTGTTTCCTCACACTCTCTGAAGACATCTTCTTTTCTCTCTTTCAAAGCTGCAGAAACCCTGCAGCAAGCACTGCTGCGCAGCATCCTGCTGCGGTTGCAAACAATCCTGCATTCTTCCAGCACAGCAGAATTCCGATTCCAAGTGCCAGCAATCCCGCAGTCATAGACCCCGATGCATTCAGAATTGACGGAAAAGTCATCACTGCCAGCGTCACATAGGGCACATAGTACAGAAACGACTTCACGAACCGGCTCTTCACAGGCTTTCGGAATAAGGTCATCGGGATTGCCCGGATCGCATAGGTCACTGCAGCCATGACTGCAATATACGCTATCGTACTCATTCTTTCACATCCTCCTTCACCGGGAACTTCCAGGCAGCTGCAGCCGAGATCAGCACGGTCAGGAGAATCGTCCGGGTTCCTTCAGAAAGATGACTCACATAGGGAACTGCACTGCAGATATCACTTGCCGCAAAGCTCAGAAACACCAGTCCGGCCAGCACCCGGTCCTTTCTGCAGGGAGGAATGATGATTGCCAGAAACATGCCGTACAAAGCAACACTGAGTGCTCCGACAATCAGGGCAGGAAGTGC
Organism: uncultured Erysipelotrichaceae bacterium; assembly: GCA_900314905.1. Classification (GTDB taxonomy): domain Bacteria; phylum Bacillota_I; class Bacilli_A; order Erysipelotrichales; family Erysipelotrichaceae; genus Bulleidia. The sequence goes on along the minus strand of OMXA01000021.1, from coordinate 7,858 downwards.
AGAACCTGCAATCACCCCGAGCACGGTTCCTGCTGCCCAGCCTGGAATTGCGACAAGAGAAGCACCATACCAGTAAAAGGGGTTCAGAGAGCCATTCTGAGCCATGGAGATACCGAATAATTCATCTGTGATATTGAAGCTGATCAGAAACCGATGCCTGATCGGAATCTCAGAGGAAACCTTCTGGCTCAGAGAACAGCTCATCAGAAAATACCGCGCATTGGCAATCAAGGTCATGAGTGCAGTCTCAAATAGAGAAGCTTTAGAAGCAATCATCGTGATTCCCGCATATTCCCCTGCTGAAGCCGTATTCAGAATGCTCATCATCAGTCCTTCTGCAGGCGAAAGACCAGCATTGCGCATCGCAATGCCAAGCGCAAATGACACAGCAAAATAACCAGTCATGATCGGAATCCCATCTCTCATTCCTTCCAGGAATACTTTCCGGTTCCCGTTCACCCGGGTCGTCGGTTCGAGTTCTGCTGTTCCAGCTGTCATATCCGCTATCTCTCCGAGTCCATTATCAGAGCAGAATATTGATTAGTAAAATGAATTTAAATGATGAACAGATAAGTTTTCCTTATGCGCTGAACTGTTTATGGAATAAGTCATTCCAAGCATTCTCAGCAGGTCCGATCCAGCTCAGTCTGTCCGGCTGCTTTTGCTCTGAAAGACCCGTCTGGATATCATGCAGATTGAAAACCAGGCTTCTAAGCAAAGCCTGGTCACAAATTCCATGGATGATCTTTTCAGCAGATCAACTTATCCTTTTGCGGCTTCAATGAATTCCTTTGCACGATCATAGTCTACCTCGTTATAGAGATAGCCATCCCGTTTGATGGAGGTTCCGACAATCACCCCATCCGAGTAGTTCAGCAGAGTTCTGATATTGTTCTTGTTGGACCCGCTTCCGAGAATCAGCGGAATATCCGGGAACTGCTTCTTGATAGAAATGAAATGTCCTTCTTCAGGCGGCAGGCCTGCATGCGGGCCGCCGATCAGCATGCCGGAGATGGGCATCACCCCGAATCCCGCTTCAATCTGCTCTTCTGTAGTTCTGCTGTCCAGGCAGGTTCCTCCATGCGCTTCGAAATACGTATAGACATGCACATCTTCTGCATCAATCTGACGCCGATAGCGGAAGATATCACCTGGGCAGTAGGACTGCGGCCCGAATGAGCCAGTATACGAATTCGACACATAAGTACGGATGAACTTTGCCCCGATCGCATGTGCCACTGCTATGGAGGCGTACGGATCAATCAGCACTCCGCATCCATACGGAATTGTCAGATTTCTGGCAACTTCTGTGGCAATTCTCGTATAATCTGCTACGATTTCCGGTCCCACGGTATTCAGGTATGGGCGGTCTCCTTCATTTGCGAAGACGACTGCATCAAAGCCGAGCTTCATGAAGATCGCAGCATCGTGATTGAGACGTTCGATCTGCTTCTCCAGACTGTTTTCTTTTTCGTAGTACGGGGTACCCGGAAGGGCCATCATATGCAGGCATCCGATTACCGGTTTTTCTGTTCTGAATAGTTTTCTGTGTTCTTCAAGCAATCTGCTCATTCTGTTCTCCTCTTTACGCAAGAATTCCAAGCAGAGAAAGGATGACGGAAGCGATCATCATGTAAACCATCACGGTTGTTGGCTTCTTACCTTTCTTCAGCTGGCGGTATACAATCAGGAAAATCACAAGTGGAATCAGCTTCGGAATAATGGAATCCAGCAGATCCTGCATGACAATTTCCATTTCTCCGATGTGGAAATCCAGCGGCGTAACAACACCGATATTCTTGGCCACCAGTGCCCCAAGCACCGCCATGCCGACAACACCAAGAGATTCTGTGACTCTCTTTACCATGCCGCCGGAAAGCAGCTTGACCACAGATTCCTTGCCGAGCTTATAGCCACGGAAGAACAGGAACCTGGAAACACCGATCGCATAAACACTGAACAGAACCACGAACAGGATCGGTCCCAGCGGGTTTCCATTCTTTGCCATGTCAATACCGACACCAAGCAGGATCACCTTGACCAGAGACTGAGTAACCGTATCGCCGATTCCGGCAAGCGGTCCCATCAGGGCTGTCTTCAGATTGCGGATCGCATCAGCATCCACATCTCCGCCATTTGCACGTTCTTCTTCCAGCGAGCATACAATGCCAGGAACAATTGCACCCCAGGTATTCTCGGTGTTGTAATACTCCATATGGCGAGTCAGAGCAGCACGTTTTTCTGCTTCATTATCACCATAGAGCTTCTGGATCGCAGTGGTCATCGTATGGCAGAAGCCAAGGCCCATCAGACGTTCCCAGTTGTAGCAGATCTGGCCCCAGCAGATCCAGTCCCACCAGGTCTTATTCAGCTCTTTCTGTGTCAGAGTCTTCTTTTCTTTTGCTTCAGTCATGTTACTCACCCTCCTTGCTGCCAAGATAGAAGTAATGGAGAATTGCCAGTGCTGCACCGATGATTGCGATGCCCATCGTGCTGATATTCAAATATGCCGCAGCAACAAAGCCGATGATCAGGAACGGAATCAAGGTATCTTTTGAGAGAGACTGCATCAGCATTGCCATTCCTAATGCAGGCATCATATGTCCGATCAGCTGCAGAATCTTGGTCAGCTGGTCCGGAATCGAACTCATGAGACTCTCGAAGAACGGGCCGCCCAGATATACGCAGAGGAATACCGGAATGAAATAGAAGATGAACGGGAAGATCTGCGAAGCAAACAGGTTCATGCACTTGATTCCCTTGATATTTCCTTCTGCAGCATACTGATCCGCTTTATGAACCCAGATCGGATTCAGAGACATCTTTGCATTCTGAGCAAGCACCCCAAGCAGTCCCAGCGGGACAGACAGAGCAAGTCCGGTCGACGGATCAGCTTTTGCAAGCATGGTCATCGTGACGCCGAGATAGCCAGCAATTGCCATTTCATTCGGAAGCGAGCCTCCGATTGCAAGCAAGCCGACATAAGCTTCCATGATCGTGGCGCCTACGCTCAGTCCATACGGGACATCGCCAAGCAGAAGACCGCACACCAGACCTGCGACGAGCGGCGCGCCGAAATAGCACGACCATCTCAGCCACATCGGGAAGGCTGAAGAAACCAGCCAGCAGAGTAAACCGATAATAATAGCGATACCAAGCATATTTTTCCTCCCCTTTCTCTTATGAGATATGCTCTTTCATACTTGTTCTGGAATCACTGGACAGCATCTGCAGGTAGACATCCACTCCGAGATTCATCAGTTCTTTCACCATGCCGATTTCTTCCTGGCTCATGAATACCCGTTTGGTCACTGGCTTCCTGCTCGGTCCGCTTCCCATATTTCCGATGTCGAGTTCCTTCATCGGATAGCCGAGCTTTACAAGCTCTAGCGGAGCATCAACATTCTTGAACAGAAGCATTGTATTGACGGAATCCTCATTCCCGCTCAGTTCTTTCATTGCCTGCTCGCATGTCATCACCTTTGCTTTCACGCCAGTCGGAGCAGTCATCTCCAGAACCTGTGCCATGAAGGTATCTTTTGCAAGCTTGTCATCAATGACCAGAATCCTCCTGATCTGCAGAACTTTAGACCATGACGCTATTACCTGGCCATGCAGCAGACGTTCATCAACTCGGGACAGAACTACACTCATTTTTTGCTTTCCTCCAGTTTTTTCTGAAAATCGATGATCCCGGCATGTCCGCTTTCGACAGCCTGTGCAGCAAGCTGTTCAACCGGAAGGCTCTTCACCAGCGTGCTGAGTTCCAGAAGCATCGGAAGATTCATGCCGGTCACAATCCGGACCCTCTTTTCATAGATACCGGGCTGCTCGCCATACACCTTTGCCAGTGTGATCAGCGGGCTGCCTCCGAACAGATCTGTGACAACCAGAAGAGGTTCAGGATTCTTCAGAGCGTCACGGATATCTGCTTCATATTTCCGCATATCCCCGTCAGCTGGCTGAAGGATGCAGGAGAACTCCGGAACATCGCCGACAATCAGTTTCATGGTGCTGTACATCTCTTCGCACAGTCTTCCATGACTCAGAAGTAGTATTCTTGTCATATGTTTCCTCGCAATCACTAATTGAAATATATTGAGCCCCATTAACTGTGTCAATTTTTCCTTATCATGCATGTTTTTTCATGCTCTGTGCATGCTTATTTCTCTATTATTTCAGCATTCGTAACACTGTTTTCTGCTTGTGTGCTATTATTTAAACAGCATTTGACACACATCTCTGCATCTAAGCTCCTGTTCAGAACATGAGCCGCACTATTTTATGAACTGATTGCACTTTATTCTGGGGTACGCAGATGAAAAGACTTGAGAAGATCCTCAGCATCATTGATGAAGAAACCAGAAAAGCTGCTGCCAGCAATACCCTGGACAAAGCAGCTCTTGATACTCTTTATATTTCTCAGCTTGCCGGAATCGATCGGACGAATGCATCAAAAATCATGAACCGGCTCTGGCGGGAAGGAAGCCTGATCAAAATTGAGGGCCATCCGGTGATCTATCTGAGCCGGAGAGTCCTGCAGAAAGCATATGATGCGGACAATCTTCCGAACACGATATTCAGAGGCGATTCTGTTACCCGATATCTGAAAGAAAAAGGCAGCAATCTAGAAACAGCTGATGATCTCTATGAAAAGATCATCGGTGCCGATGGATCCCTTCATGATCAGATCCGGGATGCAAAGTCTGCAATCATGTACCCGCCGTACGGCCTGCCACTTCTCATCATCGGAAATCCAGGAGTAAACAAGCTGAAGATTGCAAGCTGCCTGCACGAATACGCACGGAAAGCCGGGCGGAAACCAGCAAATTCAAAATTCATCCTGGTCGAATGCTCTGGGTACCATTCTGCAGAATCCGTTTCATCGTTCCTAACGCTGATCTTCGGATCTGCAAAAGAGAATGACCGCGGATACCTTTCCGCATGTACTCACGGAACGCTCTATTTCAGCAATCTTCCATTGCTGCATCCGATTGCTCGCAATGCCATCACAGATCTCCTGGACCGCGGCATGTATACCCGGGAAGGAGACTCCGCTTCTCATCCGCTTTCATGTTCCATCATCGCCTCTGCGACTCCGGAAAAGACAGAAGATCTTGATTATCTGAGCAGATACTTTCCGGTCACCATCCGTCTTCCAGACCTCGATCAGCGCGGCATCTATGAAAAAACAGAAGAAGTTCTCGCCTTGTTTGAGCAGGAAGCTGTATCGATCCACCGGACAATCCGGATTTCCAAGGATATTCTCAATCTCTTTGTGCAGATGGATTATCCAGAGAATCTTTCCGGAATGCGGGCAGAAGTAAAGCAGGCCTGTGCCAGAGCATTTCTGACTTCTTCCGAATCCCTCTCAACGATTATCGTCAGCTACCAGCATCTTTCTCTGAACATGCTGTCTTCCAGGGAGCAGATATCCCGGCTTTCGGCCGTTCGCAGTGTTCTTTCGCTGATCGATACTGACTACATCCTGTTTGAAGCAGGCGGGCACTGCACAACCCTGGATATCTTTCAGAAGCTTCCTTCCAAGCTGGAAATCAGCCGTTTTGATCAGTTCCTGGATAAGCTCGATACAGATACTTCCTCCGTGATCAGTGTCAGCGATTTTATTTCAGAAAATATCAGCACCATTGTGAATTGCGGAAATGCACAGCTGAAAAAGATTGATATTCAGATCAATCCGGTGGTTTCCCAGGTGTTCGAAGAAACACTTCAGAAAACTCCGTTTGAGGAGTTATACAGCCGCAATCCCCGCCTGCTGAAAGGCCTGATGCTGCATCTCACCAACCGGCTGAATCAGCTTGAGGAACAAAACAATTCCGGCACCGGGATGAAAATCGAATCTTCGAGGGATCTCGTGGAAGGAACGATAAAGATTGCGGATGCTATCTCCGAAAGACTGGAATCCATTTTTCACGTTTCTTTTCCGGAATCAGATCTCTATTTCATCGCTATGTATCTGACGATTGCAGAGAAATGGGACCAGAAGGAAATGGTTCCCCTCCTGATCATCTCCCACGGAAAATCGATTGCCACGCAGCTGAAGGAATACCTCGATACGATCTACCGGAAGCAGATTCCGATTTCTGCGATTGATTATATCCCGGGCATGCAGATGAACGATCTCCTTGAGCTCGTCACCATCCGCTGCAATGAGCTGGATCACGGGCAGGGCATCATCATCGCCGCAGATGGAAGTCCCTTTGAAAATGTCAGCGACTACATTGTCTCAACCCTGCACATCCGCTGCCGGTGCGTGAAGTGTTCTTCTCTGGACGGTCTGATGAAGATTGCTGATCGGATCAGCAGATATCAGTCTCTGGAGCAGATCATGCTGAGCATCGGCGCCGAATCAGATGCGCTATCCGCATCTGCCCCTCAGCCAGTTTCCTCTGGCAGTCAGAGCATCATCTATCGTCTGACCAACGAATTCCTTCAGCCTTCTCTGACATTTCTCTATGCTTCCAAAGCTGTGGATGCTCTGATGCTGTCACTCTCAGGAATTCTCGAAGACCTCCATCTTCCGTATACGAATGAACTTGCCACCAAATTTCTCTGTCATTCCGTGAATATGCTCGAGCGGGTAATCCGTACGGATCCGCTTCCATATCCGAAAGTTAATTCTTTCATCCGTTCCAATCTGAATGTCTATCAGACCATTGAAAAGAATCTGCAGAATGTAAACGAACTCTATGGAATCTCTATTCCGAAAGAAGAAATCGCTTATATCACCGAAATCCTTCTGGAGCCCCTGGATGCAGAATCTGCCGGGACCCCATCGGTTTCTTCTTGAAATCACTTCTTCATCTCATTATGCTTTCTCCATAAGAGACGCTTATGGACAGCCGTTATCAGATCTTCCTTGAAGTCGTACAGAAAAAGTCATTTACCAGAGCAGCAGAAATCCTCGGATATTCTCAGTCCGCCGTCAGCCAGGCAGTGCGTTCCCTGGAAAAAGAACTTGGTACCGCATTGATTGAAAGATCCAGAGAAGGCATTTCCCTGACCAAAGACGGGAAAGAGTATCTTCCGTATCTTCGCTCCATCATTGCGGGAGAAGAAGCACTCCAGGCCAAGCAGAGAGAGATGACAGGTCTTACAGACTGCGTGATCCGGATCGGTACTTTTACCAGTGTCAGCAGGAATCTGCTGCCTCCTCTGATGCGTTCATTCCGCAAAGAATATCCCCTGGTCCGCTTTGAACTTCTCCAGGGAGAATATGATTCCATCACAGCAGATATCCTGAGCGGAAGACTGGACTTCGGGTTCGTGAATCCGGAATTTATCTCAGGTTTAGAAACCGAAGCAATTTACAGTGATACGATGATGGCCGTTCTGCCGTTATCAGAACCACTGGCAGAGAAAAAATCCGTTTCTCTGAAGCAGCTGACAAAGCTTCCTTATATCCTGCTGGACGAAGGCGAGCACAGCGTTGCCATGAAGGCCTTTCAGAATCTGAACCTCAAGCCGGATATCCGCTTCAAAGTCACGGATGATTATTCGATCCTGACGATGATCCGCCAGAATATGGGGTATTCCATCATGTATCGCCTGACACTCGCTGGGTTCTCAGAAGGAGTTGCCGTCCTCTCCATCGAAGAACCGGTGAAACGCACGATTGCCATGGGCTGGAGAAACTATGAAACACTTCCCCTTGCCGCAAGAAAATTCATCGAGCACATCCGGACTCATGCTCCTGAAGTGCTGTCCCATTTAGAGGAAAGCGGCGTAAACCCCAGGTTCTTTAGACAATATGTAAAAGCCCTCCATTAACTTGTGTGTTCGAGGATCATCCCGCATACTTGTTATTGGCTTAAAAAAGAGATGGGGGAAGTTGCCT
>OMXA01000047.1 GCA_900314905.1 uncultured Erysipelotrichaceae bacterium | reverse complement strand
CCGAAAGTAGAGCGAGTAATCAGGCATCTTCTACTGACAGATGCTCAATATGTCAGAAAATACTGATTTCTTATACCCACTTTCGTTTACTCCCCGATTGCAATTTGACTTGCTGTCTCTATAATCACCGAATAGAGAGGTGATTGTGTATGGCATATTATACGAGCAACGCTGAGCATCCAATTGAGATCGTCAATATTTCTGGTCTTGAAGAGCGGGTAAAAGCGCAAATGGATCGCGGGGCTTTCGGATATATTCGGGAAGGCGCAGAAGACGAGTGGACCTTAAGAGAGAATACCCGTGCATTCAATGATATCCATATTGTGCCGCGTGTGCTGCAGGGGATTGATCATGCGGATTTATCGACTTCTATCTTTGGCATTCCGCTGAAGACGCCGATTATTGAGGCTCCTTCTGCTGCACATGGATTAGCCCATGTGAAAGGAGAGGTTGATACGGCCATAGGCGCTGCAAAGGCCGGCACCCTGTTTTCAATGAGTACCTATGGCAGCACTTCGGTAGAGGAAGCGGCAGAAGCTGCTCCAGGCGCACCTCAGTTCTTTCAGCTCTATATGAGCAAAGATGATCAGTTCAATGAATTTCTGATTCGCAAGGCAGTGAAAGCAGGCGTCAAGGCAATCATTATGACGGTTGATTCTACACTCGGTGGTTACCGTGAGGAAGATATTGTTTCGCACTTCCATTTCCCGCTTCCGATGCCGAATCTGGCAGCATACAGCTCCATCGACGGTGTCGGTAAGGGAATCTCGGAGATTTATGCGGCAGCAAAGCAGGATTTTGTCCCTGCTGATGTTGAAAGAGTGAAGGAGCTGTCGGGACTGCCGGTATTCGTAAAGGGCATCCAGTCGCCGGAAGATGCATTGATTGCGATCCAGGCAGGTGCTGATGGCATCTGGGTATCGAACCATGGCGGCCGCCAGCTGGATGGAGGCCCGGCTTCCATTACGGTATTACCTTCGATTGCAAAGGCAGTGAATCATCAGGTGCCCATTATCTTTGACAGCGGCGTTCGCCGTGGTCAGCATGTTTTTAAAGCACTAGCCAGCGGAGCCGATCTGGTTGCGATCGGCCGTCCGGTCATTTATGGGTTAAACCTTGGTGGTGCTGAAGGAGTGAAGTCTGTATTTGACCATCTCAATATGGAGCTTTCCATTACCATGCAGCTGGCAGGGACGAAAACAATCGAAGATGTAAAGAAGACAGCGCTGCAATAATCTTAATTAGCAAATTGGAGATGTCTTCTGAACTGTACCTGAAAGCTTGCTGGCACCTGATTAAAATGGCTTGCAGAGAGGCAGATAATCAAGTCTGATCTTGAAGATCTTGAGAAAACCGCCTGCATATATTCCGGCCTGTACCCATACCAGAAGGAGAAGCCGCATGAAACCGGGCTCTTTTATGACTGGCGCAGCTGGGATCAGGCGGGATGATCTTCTGTGCTGAAATACTTTCTCAGTTCTGATGCATGAGAGGTCGGCTCTATGCTCTTGATGCAGGAGAGAACCTTCTCATCATCAGATCCCGGGATCAGCAGCAGGTCAAATTCTTTCCACATGTATCGGTATTTTCTTTCGCTGTCAGGCAGCAGGACCCTGAAGAACTCACGCAGAATGCCATCTTCCGTCTGCTGGATCCGTTTTACCATGGTATCCGGATCCGCAAAAGCCCGATAGCGTTTCTGATCTTCCGGGTGGACTAGATTCCTGCCGAAGAAATCCAGCCCTTGCCTGAGATTATCCTGATTTGCATAGCCATGGCTTGTCCCCATATTGTTGATCAGATAATCGGAGGTATTTTTTCCTGGATTGAGCACATGAACGTCATCAAACAGCAGAGAGATATCGGAAAGTGATTTATTCAGGACTTCGCTGGTGTTGTTCAGACGATCTCTGGTGATATTTACCATGGAGATCAGAATGATGCAGCGTTCTTCTTTTCTGGCGATGATTCTTCCCATGGTGCGCAGGAAACAGGAATTGTCTGAGACATAAGAAGTAATCTGTTCTCCGGTTTCCATTGCCTTGCGGTAGAATTCGAGCATCTTAGCATGCATCGGTGTGTTTCTGTTATTCAGGACGAATTCTGATTCACTGATCTGGGAACGGCCGAGGGTCTGGAGTTCTTCTTTTTGTTTCTGATTGATGAACAGGTAATGAATATGGTCGTCAGGAATGTCATATTCCATGACTGCACGGGGAGTGTCGCTGTTGATCACGCAGGTATCTGCTTCATCGTAGAACTGCTTCCATTCAATTGATTCAAAGGGCCTGCCGCTATGTTCCAGGTAGTTCTGAAGCTGCTGGGGAGGAAGCGGCTTGGCATAATAGTACCCCTGGATCAGATCACACCCGATTTCTTTCAGAAAGGAAACCTGTTCTTCTGTTTCTGCACCTTCTGCCAGCGTGCGGATGCCGAGATTTTTTGCCATGTTGACCGTGCTGCGCATGATTTCCCGGGAAGTACGAGAAAATGATCTGAGAAATCCCATATCGAACTTGATCAGATCCAGCTGATAGTCATTCAGAAATATCAGGGAAGAATAGCCGCTGCCGAAGTCATCCATCCAGATCTGAAAGCCATCGTCACGCAGTTCTTTCACGATCGAAGTCATTTTCTCTTTGCTCTGAACCAGGAGGCTTTCGGTCATCTCCAGAGCAATCAGGTCTTTCGAAATGCGATATCTGCTGGTCTGCTCTCTGAGGAAGGAAATCATATCCTGTTTTTCAAAGTCCTGGCGGGAAAGGTTGATGGAGACTGTTGAAACCGGCAGCCCGGCATCGAGGCGCATTCTCTGAGCTTTCAGTACTGATTCGATCATGCTGCAGTCAATCTTATAGATCATGCCGGCTTTTTCGAGAATCGGGACAAAGATTCCCGGCATGATATTCCCGTATACCGGATCGATCCAGCGGGCAAGTGCTTCTGCCCCGGAATAATGCTCAGTGATGGTGCGCACAAGCGGCTGGAAATAGGGAATGATCCAGTTCTTTTCAAGCGCTTCGTCGAGATGGGAAAGAATATATTGTTCCAGATCCTCACTGCTGATCACAGCGCTTGGTTCTGGAATCGGAGGAACAGGAATGCTCTTAGCGGAGACGGTATTCTGCAGAGGATCAGAACCATGGTAGATTCTGCCCTTCTGCAGATAAAGTGCTCTGTCTGCTTCTGCAATCAGTTCCCGCTCTGTGGCATCAGTCTGATCCGCCCTGGTATAGCCGACACTCATGGTGAATCTAAACGGGAGGCAAGAATGATCAAGTGCCTGCGACAGCAAGGAAGAGAACTTCTGAATCAGAACATGAGGCTGGGCTTCTTCGCACATGACACCGAAAAGAAATTCATCACCGCCGAATCTGGAAAGAAAAAGAGAAGGATATGATTCAGACAGCTTTTTCAGTGTCTCGGCAGTGAGAATGATTGCTTCATCGCCATGAATGTGCCCATAGCTGTCATTGATTTTCTTGAATCCGTCAATATCCGCCATGAACAGATAGAATGGTTTCTGATCTGCATCAGGGATATGGTCGTGAATCCATGCAAAGCCTCTCGTATGATTGTTCAGCTTTGTCAGCGCATCGGTATCGATCTGCCTGCTCTGAAGACTCGAGAAGATCATGAACATGCCGAAGGTGAAGAACAGCAAGGTAAATGGAACATATCCGGCCAGGATCTGGAGAATTCCTCCGGCAACAAGCAGAAGGGAGAACTGCAGATAGAGACGCCATTCCTGACGGTTGATCGTGCTGTATTTCATGCCTTCTGAAAGCAGCTTTACTACCAGGGCAAAATAGAAAAAGCAGAGAAATGCATGTACAGGGTACCATTCCCCGCGTACATAAGCTCCGCTTTCTGTCACGTAGAAGACCCGGTGAGTAATCACCGAAGAACAATCGACGACACTCAGAACCAGAATCGGCAGCACGCGCCCGAAAGACATCCATCTGGATCTCTTCAGAAGATGATCTCGCGGAGTGATCTTGTAATCCAGAAACAGGTACCATGAGCTGACGATATATCCGGTAGACAGAAGATCTCCCAGGCACGAGGCAGATAGAAGAGCATGAGGCATGCCGGGAATCAGAGATTTTGACAGCATCCAGAATGATTCAGATGCGGCTTCCAGCACCGAGCACAGGGAAAGACGGCGGAATAGCTGCACTTCGCCTGCTGATCCGATATCGGTATTCATCTTGCCTGCCATCACCAGCACAAAAGTCAGGCAGAGTGCTTCACAGGCAAGATACAGGACCACATAATACGGACTATTCATAAGCTGCCCCCTCAGTTCCAGCTTTGTTTCTGTGTTCATCAGGAAAATCAGCAGTTTCTGCGAGTATTCTGCTGCCCCGGAACATGCTTTACTTTATACTACTGCAAAAGCTTCCCCTGGATTAAATGGAAAAGGGTAAGAAATGGGTATTTTATCCAGATTTATTGAAAAAAATGAATCATGCATGAATTTTCCCTGCATGCATAAGAAAGACGCCTGCATTTCTGGTGGCGTATCGCAGCTAGGTATCATCTTCGGTTTCTCAGGGCAGTTCGGGCTGCGACATCAGGTTGCTGAACGGATGAAGATTTTTTCTCCGGAATGATTGGCAGCCTTCACAAGCTTGCGGAAGCGAATCTGCTTCTGCAGGGTATAATGCTAAGAGAATATGGAAAAGAAATATTACCTTGGCATTGACTGCGGCGGGACAAAGACTTCATTCCTGCTGACAGATGAAGCAGGAAAAATGGTTTCGGTTCATAAAGGCCCGCCTGCGAACTACCTGGTTAATGGCTTGTCTGAAACGGCAGAGATGCTGAAGCAGATGGTTGCGGGGATCAGAAAAGAAGAGATGCATGGAGAAGGAAGGTGCATCTGCTTTCTGGCACTTGCCGGGTATGGAGATATTCCGGAAGAAGAATCACAGGTAGATCAGGTGATGAAAGCAATGATTCCGGCAGATACGCTGATGGTCGGCAATGACACTGAGAATGCGATTGCAGGTTCATTGATCGGGCAGTCCGGAATTCACCTGATTGCCGGTACCGGTTCCATCGGAATCGGGATTGATCTGGATGGGAACCAGTATCGGGCAGGCGGATGGCATCATCTCTTCGGCGGAGATGAGGGCAGCGGCTACTGGATTGCCTGCCGATTGCTGGAACATTTCACCAAGCAGGCAGATGGAAGAGAAGAAAAGACGCGGCTGTATGATCTCGTCATGCAGAGGCTGAGCCTGAAGAAACCCGAAGAAATGCTGAGCAGAGTGATCGAAGAGTGGAATGGCAGCAGGGATCGGATTGCTTCGCTGTCGAGAACGGTTCTCGAAGGGGCGGAAGCAGATGATCCGGTCTGCCGGTCTATTTACAGGGAAGCTGCCGGTGAGCTGGCTGAAATTGCTGAAGCGGTGGCAGGAAAGGGAAATTTCAGAAGTTCGATTCCGGTTTCCTGGTCTGGAGGAGTATTTCATAGCGGAGGGTATCTGCTGGATCCTCTGAAGGAATCGCTTCCGGAGAGATTCAGGCTGATGGCTCCCTTCATGGGCCCTGCAGGAGGGGGTGTCCTTCTGGCTATGAAGGCAGATGGGCATGAACTGGGCGGAGACCTTCTTAAGATGCTTAGAGAAACGGATCGCAGAGCAGAGAAATCGCTTGCGGGGTAGAACATGAAAGAGAATGAAGCAGAGCGGAAGGAACTGCTGCATGCAGTTCTGGATCTTGGCGAGATGATGCTGACGAGCGGGGCCGAAGTCAAGCGAGTGGAAGATACGATTACCCGCATGGGAATTGCTTCGGGAGCAGTGAAAATGAATGTGTTTGTCATCACGAGCAGCATTGTCGTGACGATGGAAGACCCGGAAGAAAAAGAATACACCGAAACCAGAAGAGTTCTGGTCAGCGGGACGAATGATTTCCAGAGACTGGAAGAGATGAATCAGCTGAGCCGGGATTTCTGCAGAAAACCTTGTTCCAGCAGAGAACTGCAGGATAAGATCATGAAAATCGTATCGGAACCGAAAAAGCACAGCTGGAGCTATGCCGGAAGTTTCCTGGCGGCGGGCGGATTTGCGGTTTTCTTCGGAGGCAGTATGCTGGATGGCTTGACTGCTGGAGTCATGGGTCTCTTTGTTCAGAGTCTTTCAGACCATCTGGAACCGCATTGTCCCAATGCGGTCACATTCAATCTTCTGGCAAGCTTCCTGACCGGATTATGCGTCAGCATTCTGTCGAGGATCAATCCGGTACTGAATGCCGATCTGATTATGATCGGGGACATCATGCTGCTGATTCCGGGAATTCCGATGACCAATTCGATCCGCGATGTGCTGGTCGGAGATACGATCAGCGGCACCCTGAGACTGACGGAGAGCCTTGTCCGGGCTGCTGCGATTGCAGCGGGCTTCATGCTGGCAATCATGGCGGCAGGGAGGTGAGCAGATGAATCTGATTGTTATTCAGCTGACTGCGGCCTTCTTCGGGTCGCTTGGCTTTGCGGCAATGTTTCATCTGAGAAAGGAACTGCTTTTTGAAGCAGCCCTCGGCGGTCTTATGACCTGGGCGATTTATCTTCTGCTCAAAAAGAACGGAATCTTCATGCCATGTCTTGCTGCTTCAGCATTTGCAGCTGCCTATGCAGAAATTCTTGCCCGGATCCGGCATGTGCCGGCAACCCTGTTTGTGATTCCGGCGGCAGTTCCGCTGGTTCCGGGTTCTTATCTGTACTATGGGATGCTTGCGGCAGTGCAGGGGGATTCAGCCCTTGCTTTGCAGCAGTTCTATTTCATGGCAGAGTTTGCCGTGGCGATTGCGCTTGGCATGAGTATTATCTGGACCGTGATCTTCATGATGAAAGAAGCAGAGAAAAAGAGACAGAATCCTTAATCACGGATCTGTCCCTCTCCGATCAGTTCATATTTCCAGGTACATAATTCTTTCAATCCCATCGGGCCTCTTGCATGCAGTTTCTGCGTTGAGATTCCGATTTCGCATCCGAGTCCGAAGATGCCTCCGTCAGTGAATCGGGTGCTTGCGTTAGCATAGACGCAGGCACTGTCAACCTGATCCAGGAACTTCTGAATGTGTTCCTGATTTTCTGTCAGAATCGATTCACTATGGTGGGTTGAATGTCTGCAGATATGGGCAATTGCTTCTTCGATATTTTTCACAACATGGACCGCAAGAATATAATCCAGGAATTCTGTATCAAAATCATCCGGGCCGGCAGGGGTTCCGGGAATGATTCCTGCTGCTGTTTCATCCAGCCGGAGTTCTACCGGGACTTCATTGCGTGCCAAGCGCTGATCGACCAGACGTTCTTTCAGCTTCGGCAGAAATTCTGATGCAATTGATTCGTGAACCAGCAGGACTTCCTCTGCATTGCAGACAGAAGGCCTGCTGCATTTTGCATTCTCGATGATGTTCAGTGCCTGCTTTTGATCGGCATCTTCGTCAACGAAGATATGGCAGATTCCGGTTCCTGTTTCAATAACCGGTACTGTGGACTCTCTGATACAGGTCTGAATCAGATTCTTTCCGCCTCTTGGTATCAGAAGATCGATCTTTCCTTCTGCCTTCATCAGCTCTCTTGCGCTTTCATGCGTGCAGTCCTGAATCAGCTGGATCCGGTTTTCCGGAATGCCGGTTTCCTTCAGCGCCTTCTGCATGGAATGGATGATGATATCAGAGGTATGCCAGGATTCCTTCCCGGAGCGAAGCACTGCCACATTTCCGCTCTTCAGCAGCAGCCCGGCAGAATCACTTGTCACATTCGGACGGGATTCATAGATGACTGCAGCAACTCCTATCGGGACGCGCACTTTCTTCAGATGAAGGCCATTTTCCAGAGTTCTTTCTTCCAGGATTTCGCCGAACGGGCATGGGAGCCCGGCAACATGGCGCAGTCCCTCTGCCATATCGGAAATCCGTTCCGGGGTCAGCCTCAGGCGATCGGTCTTTATTGGACCTAGCCTTTCTCCATAAGCAGCGATGTCTTCTTCATTTGCTTTCAGAATCTCTCTCTGGTCTTCAATCAGGCAATCTGCCATCCGCAGAAGTGCCTGGTCCAGCTGGTTTTCAGAGGGGACTGGTTTCTGCTTTTCGATCAGGGCATTCTGCAGGATTTGTTCCGTTGTCATAGGTCCTTCCTTCCTGGAAATCTAGTGCCCGCATTTCTGTGTTCAATGGCATCATACAGAAGATCAGGAAATGCCCCGTTCAGGATGACCATATCAATGCCATGATCCATGCACAGTTCGGCAGCATGGAGTTTTGTCAGCATGCCTCCGGTTCCGTTGGGAGTACCGGCTCCGCCGGCGATGCTGCGGATTTCATCCGTGATCTCCAAAACGACTGGGATCAGCTTCGCATCCGGGTTGACCCGGGGATTGCTGTCATAAAGACCGTCAATATCAGACATCAGAATCAGGAGATCTGCATGAATGGCAATGGATACAAGTGCAGCCAGCGAGTCATTGTCGCCGATGCTGGAAATCTCATCGGTTGCCATCGTATCATTTTCATTCAGAATCGGCATAGCCGACATCTGCAATAGACGGTTCATCGTATTCTCGAAGTTCTTCCGTCTGGATGCTTCATTGAGATCCTCGCCAGTCAGAAGGACCTGGGCTACGATATGATTGTATGCTTCAAACAGGCGATCATAGGTATACATGAGTTCACACTGCCCGACAGCGGCAGCAGCCTGCTTGCTAGCCATGTCTTTCGGACGCTGAGCAAGTCCGAGTTTGCCGATTCCCATGGCGATGGCACCAGAGCTTACCAGAACGATTTCATTTCCGGCATTCTTCAGATCGCTCAGCACTTTGACGAGTTTCTCGATATGCCTGATATTCAGACTGCCATTGGCATAGGTCAGGGTGCTGGTTCCGACTTTGACGACAATACGAGACATATGAACCTCTTTTCTGATTGATCCTATTATAAAGGATCAAGCTGAACTGACTTGAAAAAATATGCAGGAATCTGGCTGTTTCAGCACAGAAAGTTTACAGAATTTCTGCTTGAAATTTTTCGATCTGCAGTGCGATAATACGTCATGCGCTGAACCGGGCGCTTTGGCAGAACACTCCTTTGGCAGAACACTCCAGGAGGTTTTTTTTATGGAAAACGAGAATATTTATCTGGAAACGCAGCCGCTTGGAAAACTGATGAAAAAATATGCAGTCCCCTGCGTGATTTCCCTTCTGGTTGGTGCGCTTTACAATATTGTAGACCAGATCTTCATCGCAAATGCACCTGAGCTTGGCTCTTATGGAAATGCAGCAAATACGGTTGTCTTCCCGCTGACAGTGATTGCGCTGGCTCTGGCAGTCATGGTCGGAGATGGCTGCTGCACGATGGTATCCATGGCGCTCGGCCGCAAGGAAGGAAAAGAAGCAGGACAGAATGTCGGCAATGCCGTGATTCTCTCCATTGTCATCGGTATCGTTCTGATGGTGGTTTATTTCCGGTTTGATGATGCGCTGATCACGATGTTCGGGGGAAGGGTGAATGACCAGACATTTGCATTTGCAGAAGAGTATTTCTTCTGGATTTCTGCTGGAATTCCGTTCTATGTTTTCGGACAGGCAATGAACCCTGTCATCCGGGCAGATGGAAATCCGCGGTTTGCAATGTTTGCAACCCTGCTTGGCTGCATTGCAAATATTATTCTGGATCCGCTGCTGATCTATGGATTCCACATGGGAATGACGGGAGCGGCGGTTGCAACGGTTGCCGGTCAGGTTCTCACGGTAATTGCATCTGTATGGTATCTGCGGAATATGAATGCAATGAAGATCACGAAAGAATGCTTTGTTCTGAATCGCAAGATGGATAACCGGATGCTTGCACTCGGTATTACCAGTTTCCTGTCGCAGATTGCCTTAGTTGCAGCAATGGCAGCAGTGAATTCCACGATTCAGAAATACAGTCTGCTTGATCCGGTCTTCGGACAGCCTGGCTATACGCAGATTCCGATGGCAGTCATCGGCATTGTCATGAAGTATTTCCAAGTGGTGATTTCCGTGGCAGTCGGAACAGCAGCGGGCTGTGCACCGATTGCGGCGTATAATACCGGAGCCGGAAAGAATGAACGGGTCAGAAAACTGTTCAGTCTTATGCTGAAGACGGAACTGATTGCGGGCCTGATCTTCCTTGCGATTGCTGAGCTATTTCCGGGACAGATCATGAATCTGTTCGGAGCTGCAAATGAATCAGAATACTACCGTGAGTTTGCATTGAAAGCGTTCCGGATTTATCTGTGTCTGCTGCCGCTGGCAACGCTGAATAAGGGAACATTCATCTATCTTCAGGCACTTGGCAAAGCGTTCCTGTCTTCTTCTCTGTCTCTGGTAAGAGAAGTAGTGCTCGGAGTTACGCTGCCGATTCTATTGCCGAAGTGGTTCGGCCTGGAAGGAATTCTGTTTTCGATGCCTGCAGCAGATATTGTCACCTTTGCGATTGCTGTCTGGATGATCCGGACGATTTATCGTCAGCTTGATGAAAATACCTTATCTCAGGAGACCCGGGAAACCAGAACTGCAGAATGAGGAACGAAACTATTCCGCCTGAATCGGAATAGTTTTTTTTTACCGCATGGTCAGAACTCCGTCCTGATGAATAGAAGTGCTTCTGGGGGCAGTCAAGCAAGGAGGGAGCCGACGTACAGACAGAAATCCGATACCGCATGGCTGCACCTGGCGCATGTTGAAGGGCACGTACAGTGATGAATCAGACTTTGATGAATTGCTAGCTTTTCTAAGCTGCGTTCCCATGATAGGGAAGCTTTCCTGAAGAAGAAAATCATACTATGATTACAGCATAGCAACGAGGAGTGAACCATCATGAAATATACGAAGCTTGGGAAAACGGATATCCAGATCTCCAGGATCTGTGTCGGCTGCATGTCTTATGGAAAGCCTTCCGAAGACTTTCATCTCTGGACCCTGGAACAGCCGGAAGCAGAAAAGATGATCGGATATGCATATGATCTCGGAGTCAATTTCTTCGATACAGCAAATCAGTATGCTCATGGAACCAGCGAAGAATATCTGGGCAAATCGCTCAGAAATCTCGAAATTTCAAGAGATAAAGTCGTGCTTGCTTCAAAGGTCTACTTCAATCCGGGGCATCTGTCTGCAGAAGCGATCAATCGGGAGATTGAAGGAACTTTATCGAGACTTGGAACGGATTACCTGGATCTTTATATCATTCATCGTTTTGATTACACAACCCCGATGGAAGAAACCCTGCAGGCATTAGATGGCCTTGTTAAAGCTGGCAAGGTCCGGGCTCTTGGCGCGTCGGCAATGTATGGATATCAGTTTCATAATCTCCAGAACCTTGCACAGCAGAATGGCTGGACGATGTTCTCTTCGATGCAGAATCATTACAATCTGCTTTATCGGGAAGACGAGCGTGAACTGATCCCGGTTGCCAGGCAGTACGGTGTTTCTCTCACGCCTTATTCTCCTCTTGCGGGCGGACATCTGTCGCATCTGGGGTGGGAATCTGGTTCGAAACGGAGCCAGACTGATCAGGTGCTGCATCACAAGTATGACCAGGCAAAGGAGAATGATCTGCAGATTATTCAGCGGGTTCATGATCTTTCCGAGAAATACGGAGTATCGATGTCGGAGATTTCGCTTGCTTGGCTGTATGCAAAAGAAGCGGCTTCTCCGATTGTCGGGGCAACGAACCCGAAGCATTTCGCAGAGGCAGTGAAGGCAATTGATCTTGAACTGACAAAGGAGGATATCAAGTATCTCGAAGAGCTGTATCAGCCTCATGAAATAGTCGGCGCAATTAAGGATCCGCAAGAGTAATCCTGAATAGATTTCTGCATAAATCTTAACAAAAATCAGGTCTCAGAATTGAAGAAAACAGACGAATCCAGCAGGCAATCTTTGGTCTTCATCAGGATTCGCCCTGTCCGGCATCCACAGCAGCCTCTTCAAATGTGAGCTTCTAACCATCACGCACCACATACACATCTTGCGTTTTTTCATCTTCGTGTTCGATATATCTTTTCACGAGGACGTTAACATACTTCAGGTCTAGCTCAATGTCTCGACAGATCCAGTCGGTCTGCTTACAGGCAATCATGGTAGAGCCGGATCCGAGGAAGGGATCCAGAACGATTCCATTTGCCATTGAAGAGTTCCGGATTGGATACGTCATCAGCTGCACCGGCTTCATCGTCGGATGATCCTTGGATGCTTTTGGACGATCGTACTCCCAGATGGTGGTCTGCTTCCGGTCCGAGTACCACTCATGCCTCCCGCCTTTTTTCCAGCCAGACAAGCATGGCTCATACTGCCACTGGTAGGGAGAGCGTCCCAGAACCAGAGCGTTCTTTTTCCAGATGCAGCAGCCGGAAAGGTAGAAGCCTGCATCCGAGAATGCCCAGCGGCAGCGGTTGCTGCAGAAACACCCTGGGCTGCCTCACCGATTCCCTTCGATCGACTTTTCACACTCCGGACAGAACCGCTTCGCACAGGATTCGAGGAGCAAGGAAAGATCCTGCTTTCTTTCGCTGTCTTCCATACTGTTCTCCTGTCCGCAGAAATGCCCGAGGTCTTGGAAACAAAGGACTTCCGGGCATGAAAAAAGCAGTGGCGGATCTTGCTCCAACACTGCCTGTAAAAGCTATCAGTTTTTGCGGTTTTAAAAGCGGCAGAACCGCCGACAAATTCGGCGGAGAAAATCTTAAACGCAGCGCGAACGGTTTAGTCGTGCTTTCGGAAAACGTCAATTCGTTTTTCTCTCTCGCGGTGGAAGAGAAAATCGATTCAGGCACGCATATCACGTTTATATGTTCGGTAGAAGAAGCGGCTAATCTTTCAAAAGGCGAAACAATGACCTATTCTTATTACCATAAAAACGTCAAACCCAAACCCGCACCCAAGGCGGCGAAGGGGTTTATATGCAAGATATGCGGATACGTTTACGAAGGCGAAACGCTGCCGCCTGACTTCGTATGCCCGTGGTGTAAACACGGCGCGGCGGATTTTGAACCGGTTACCTGAAACAATTGCGGAGCATATCCGCAGAAAAAATATTAAAGGAGTATATATATGAGAAGTATTACCAAACTCGATTTACAGTATGCACACCGTTTTTACGGATTTAAGGGTGAAGCGCAGTATCTTCACGGACACACGGGGACTCTTACCATAGAAGTGGAAGACTCCGTCAACGCGGGCGTCAATATGGTTTTCCCCTGCAACGAAATACAGAAGACCGCCTGGGACGTCCTTAAAAACTTCGACCACGCGCTCGTTCTTCGCAAAGACGACCCGCTTCTTCCCGCGATTTTAGCGGTATACGAAAAACAGGGAATAAAGGACGGTGCGCCCACAAACGTTATGAAAGGACCTGCGTTCAGCACCGAACTCGCCACAGCGTATCCCGATTGCCGTCTCGTCGTTACCAAAGAAACGATGACGGTGGAAGGTATGATAAAAATCGTTTACGACCTTTTGAAAGACAAACTCAATATCGTAAAACTTACCTTTACCAGCGGCGTCAACGCGGCTTCGGAAGAATTTCCTTCGCGCCTGAGTTTAAGCCGTTGCCCGCTCTGCGGAATCACGCTCGACGAAAACGGCGTTTGCCCCAAATGCGGTTACAAAAAACCGTAAGTCGTGTGAAAACGGTTTAATATGACCTGTAAAAAGGTGGCGGTGAACAGACCTTGAAATATGAACTTTAATTGTTCGGTTTCAAGGTCTTTTTATATGCGAAAACGCAGGTTATTTCTGATAAAAAGCCCTGTTTAAGGATGTGTTTCAAACTGAACGTTTAATTGCAAAAAATACCGGAATTACTGTAAGAACGCTCGGACATTATTTTTTTGAACCGTTAATGTTCGGTTTCAAAATTCGTTTTTTTATGATTGTTATTGAAGTATTTGGCTTCGAATTTATCCGGTGTCCGGTTCATAAAAACAGAGTGCGGTCTTTTGTTGTTATAAAAGTGTATATATGTTGCGACACCTTCAAAAAAATCTTTTTCCGTTTTGAAACGGTAGCGATATAATGCTTCTCGCTTAAAACTGCCGAAGAAAGACTCCATAACCGAATTGTCGTAGGGCATTCCCGGATTTGAAAACGATTGTATGATATTAAGGCTTTTTAAGTATTTTCGGAATTCGCTTGACGTGTAATTGCTCCCTTGGTCGCTATGGAAAAGCAGGATTTCAGTCGGTTTTCTTGTTCCGTAAGCCGCTTTAACAGTGGATTTTGTCAGTTGTGTGCTGTTATGTCGTGAAATTTTATATGCGATAACTTTTCTCGCGTATAGGTCTAAAACAACGCAAATATAATACATTCTGCCGAAAACGCTGAAATATGTAACGTCGCTTACCCAAACTTCATTCGGGCGTAAAACCTGAAATTGTTGTTGCAATATATTTGCTTTTCGTTCCTGATGCTGTTTGTAAAGCGTTTTCGCGCAGGCACGAATA
This sequence comes from uncultured Erysipelotrichaceae bacterium, assembly GCA_900314905.1. Lineage (GTDB taxonomy): Bacteria > Bacillota_I > Bacilli_A > Erysipelotrichales > Erysipelotrichaceae > Bulleidia. The sequence goes on along the minus strand of OMXA01000047.1, from coordinate 913 downwards.
GAAAACATTCCGTTCTCGTGCATAATCTTCGCAACGGTGGATTCGGATATGGCGTACCCTCGGTCTTTCAAAATCGCATAAATTTTACTGCTTCCGAAAATTTCGTTGTAATCGTGAAATATCTGTTCGATAACGGGAAGCATTTCTGCCTTTCTGTTTGCGGCTTTCGTGTTTCCGTTTTTGTTGCGCAGTATGTGGTTGTAGTAACTTCCTTTAGCGACTTTCAGTGCTTCGCATAAGATATTTACGGTATATTCATCGGAAAGGCTTTTGATTACTTCGTACCTTTTTGATAGCGGCGCGCTCGGCGTACATGGTGAGCGTTGCAATATTTCGATAATCTTTTGTTGTCTGTCGCATTTTTCTTGTAAATCGTGCAAAAAACATATTAGCACTTGGAGACGAAAACAGGTATAGCGATGTTCGGTATTTACTTCGATTAGCATATCGTGTAAAAACCATTAATAATGGGTTTGATTACTCTGTTGGTTTATATCTGATGACCCTTAGTGATTATGCTGCATCAGAAATAGAAATGTACATGAATAAAGGAGATCGGAGCGACTATCAATTTGAGGACTTGTTGAAAAATGCACTTTCTAACAAAGTTGACAATTCTATAGAATTGACTTTGCTGGCAGAGTCAAATGCAGATATAAAGGATTTACTTATTAGAGAGTGCGAGAAAGTTGGGAAAAATACAGATAGTTTTGATGAATACCCAACTATTCTAAATGAAATAAAAAGGCGATACAATCAATACTCAGCAAATCCTGCAATTAACTTCATGTCTTTTATTTCATATCTTCCGACAACAGCAATTCTACTTGATAACGAGATGAATTTTGTCAAGAACGACTCTGTTAAAATTGTGTCTTATGTAACAGACTTTAACACAGGTCAAAAGTATGAT
>OMXA01000050.1 GCA_900314905.1 uncultured Erysipelotrichaceae bacterium | reverse complement strand
CTTTCTTGGATGAGGCAACTTCCCCCATCTCTTTTTTAAGCCAATAACAAGTATGCGGGATGATCCTCGAACACACAAGTTAATGGAGGGCTTTTACATGTTGTCTAAAAGCATAGAAAGAAGAGAACCATAAAAGAACCCCAGCAGAACATGTACATGCATGCAATGCTGGGGCTTTCTGATCTATTCTTGATAGAACTATGCGATTGCTGATCAGAACTGTTGAAAGCCGTCCGGTTTCCCGGACGGCTATTTGGTTCTCAGAAATCTCTTCGGATCATTTCCTGCACTTCACCGCAGATTTTCTGCAATCCGCAGCTGGAACAATCCGTCGGCATGGTGCCGGTCAGATGATCCAGGGCTCTGGTAATGCCATCTGCCTGCGTGGCAGTTTTCTGCAGAGAGGAATAATCGAATGACGGATCGGTGATGAAAACCATGCGGACAGATGCGACGCACGGAACCTGATGATAAGCATCCAGGAACATCTTTCCGATCGGTGCAAACTGAAGTCCTTCGTGCAGTGCCTGCCGGCTGATGCGGACCTGTTCTCTCTGCTTTCTGGCTGAGATCTGCATCATGAATCCCTGAGGATTGATGCGGTAGCGGCTGTAATCAATCTTCCGGAGATTCTGATACAGGGTCTGTCCCTCTCCGCATTGTTCTTCTTTCAGCCCGATCATCGTGATCCGGGCATAGGAGCAGTCAGAATGGAGTTCGCTGAGATCCGGACCGGCAAGGAATACCTGATCCTCACTGATGTCAGAAGCGCCGGCATAGGTGATCAGGCTGACGGAGGGATGATTTCCTCCGCCCAGCTCATACGCAGTATCTTCCTGAAAGATGATCTGGTTCCGATCTGCTTCCTTCCAGGAAGCATTCAGAACCTCCAGCTCTCGCGGATGGACAGTTTTCAGAAGCGCATCAATCTGATCAATGCATGTCTGATACAGTTCCATCACAGCTTCCTGGTGCGCGGACGGCTGTCATAGTGTTTCTGCATCAGCGGCATGACCTTGCTGGCAGCCTTCATATCCAGGTTTTCAAAGTAGACGATAAACGTCACGATGAAGAACAGACCCGTCACGATTGACAGAATGCGGAGCACTTTTCCGAGCGTCTTCATGCTCTGGCACCTGCTCTTCCCTTCTGGCGTGCATATTCTGCAGCACCAAGGGCTCCCATCAGCTGCGGATCGATCGGCAGATCGATGACCTTGATGCGCAGCACTTTCTCGATTGCCTGCTTGAGGCCTTCATTCTTCGCGCATCCTCCGGTCAGGGTAATGCGGTCGGAAGCACCGGCTTTCTTGGCCATGACAAAGCATCTCTTGGCAACCGAATTCTCAATGCCTGCAGCAATTTCATCCATCGGCTTTCCTTCTCCGACCAGGGAGATGACTTCTGATTCGGCAAAGACGGTGCACTGAGCCGTAATCGGAATGACATTCTTCGCATTCAGAGACAGTTTCGAGAATTCGCTGAGATCCATTTCAAACGCTCTTGCCATTGCTTCGAAGAACCTGCCGGTTCCGGCTGCGCATTTGTCGTTCATCGCAAAGTTCAGAACCGTTCCATCCCGGTCTACGGCAATGCCCTTGACGTCCTGGCCGCCGATATCGATGATGGCCCGCACACTCGGATCTGCCACATGCACGCCCATGGCATGGCAGGAAATCTCAGAGATATTCTCGTCCGCAAACGGAACCTTGTTGCGGCCGTAGCCGGTTCCGACCAGATATGCAAGATCCTTGGCACTGTGCAGCTCAGGGACTCTGGCAATTGCCTGATCCAGGGCATCCTGCGCACTCAGAACCGAATTGATCCGGCTGCGCAGAGTCACATCGGAAACCATCTTTCCATTTTCATCCAGGATGACGCACTTCGTATACGTACTGCCGGAATCACACCCGCCATAATATTTCATGATCACTATTCCCCCTTCTTACCATGACTTTCCATCATCAATGACTTCCAGAGACGGATCGACCGGCTCTTCCCGCATGACTGTGCGCATATACCGGTTGACATCATCACGGAGGCTCTGACGAGGAACTACCCGCGGATCCATGAGATCATGGTTGACCCAGACCAGCCGGACTCCGTTTTCTCTTGCCCGCTCTTCAAACATGCCATGCATGCCATCCAGAGCCTTGCAGGAGATGTGTTCCCAGAGAATCACCATATCTGCATTGAAGTACTTGCAGTATCTCCAGAGATCATCCAGCAGCACTTCATAGCCGCCATGGGTATGATTGCGCATGACCATCTCTTCATAAAGACGAGCCAGATCATACGGCATCTGTTCCTTGTCAGTTTCAGACAGCTGATCCAGATAGACCAGGGAGAGCATATCCACAAGCGGAAGAATGCCCCAGCAGTTCTGCAGCCATGGCAGGAAGTCGGTATAATACTGAGCCTGCACGCCCCAGACAATTGCCCGATGACGGTATTCCTTGCAGACTTTCTCTTTCTTCCGGAATGCCTTCTCGGCAAGCTTCGTGATCTTGCGATCTGCATCCACAAAAGCCTGGACTCTTCCGGAAACTGCCATATAGGTCGTCTCTGCATAAAGCGCCAGGTTGGCACCGATGACCTGCGGATACTCTGTCCGGCTCATTTCCATCCAGCCGACCCGATGCCTGGTTTCTTCATTGAAGCGCTTGATATTGGTCCAGTAAGCATCCCAGTCCCATTTTTCACCGGTATTGTCCTCAATGAACTTGATCGCATTGCGGATCTCCTGGGCGGCATACTCCTGCACTCCATCTTCGGTATGGCGCAATGGTGCAGCAATCTGGAAAACCGGAATCCCGTTTGCTGCAAACCTTCTTGCCTGGATGCCATTTCCCATCAGCGACCCATCGCAGGTCGTATTGCACTGAACAGCACAGGCACCGTAAATCGGCATGTCATCATCAATGACCACGCCGGACTCCGCTGCCGGCATCGGGCAGACATCTCCCGGCATGCCCATTTCCTGAATCACATCCAGATAATGGGTAACCCCCTCGCCTCTGAGCAATCCGCCGATATAGACACTGGCAAGTTCCCAGCTGGCAATCTTCAGATTCGGGAAGCCTGCCATGATCGTCTGCATCGCATTTTCATCCAGCACGACAATCTTCTTTGAAAGTGCTTCATCATTGCCGCAGTTCTTGTCTGCCTTGAACAGGGTCGTCAGGAAAGAAGCCGCATCCCTTGCGATCAGGTCATATTCCGTATGCGCGATTTTCAGATGCGTTCCGCGCAGACCTGCCGTATGACGGTCGATCATCATCGGAACCGCCAGATAGTTGCTCATCCACCGATAGCGCAGGAATCCTTTGATATTGTCCGGATGCGTCATGAACTTCGCCAGGACGCCCATGGTTCTCAGCCAGCAGGAATAGTCATACAGGGTATCCTTTACCCCTCTCCATTCTCTCCTCTTCCTGACTTCGCCGCCGGAATAGAGACTGCCCAGTTTCTCGCTGCCAAGCTTTGCGCCCATTATCTGCGTCCTCCCTGGATCTTCTTGATCTCCATGCTTTCCACAAACGCCTGCACTCTGGTGCGGATCTGGCCCGAATTGCCTACCGCATAAGGACGGTCGATTGTCAGCACCGGATAGCCGTATTCTTCTCTCAGAATATAAGATCCTGTCATGCGTTCATACGCCCACGGATCGCAGAACTTCATCTGCTCGAAAATGATTCCATCCGCATGGTAGGCATCCGCAATTTCCTTGACATATGCCTTGCGGCGATTGATCTTTTCCAGATTCATCTGCCGCGGACATACGCTGTCATGCATGTAGTGCGCGCAGATCTCTGTCAGGACATCTTCTCCTTCTTTCAGATCAATCCGATGTCTTCCCGGCAGCGATCCGTAGCAGAACCGGTCTGCCACGACCAGCGCCCCGCTGTCTTCGATCAGCTTGATCATGTCCACATCATCAATTTCTGATCCGACTACTTCGACCCTTGCCCGGAAATGATTCTTCTCATCCGGGACCCGGTTCCGGATCTCTTCCAGTGTCTCTTCGAGATAGCCCAGAATCAGATCCTTCGGGCATACATAGGTAGCCATGCAGAGAATATGGAACTCATAGCCCGTGATTCTCGGGTTCTCTTCCTTGCGGAATTCTCCGATCGCATTGATCACATCGCAGACCTTATTGTAGTTTTCGACTGCCTTCCGCAAGGCATCATCGCTCGTATCAATCCCGAAATGATCCCGGAAGGCATCGAGCATCTTGGTGCGGCACTGGCTGGTGTACATCGTCAGGGCATTATCATCGTCCTTCATCGGAACTTCAAGATACTTGTAGAAGAAGTCTTCTTTCTCGTTGATCTTCAGAAGTTCCATGTTCTCGACGCAGCGATTGATCATCGTGCAGCCATCCGGCGCAATCAGGCAGTCCAGAAACTGATAGCCTCCCTCAATCGCCCTCTCCAGCAGCGCCCGCGAATACTCGCACAGGAAACTGGTCAGATAATACGTTCCCATTTCCAGAGAGCCCGTGCGCGGTGCTCTGAGACGAACCGGGAATAAACCGGGAAGCTCCATCAGCACCTCAGGCGTCTGATAGCACACCGTCCCGATGCACTTTCTGCCCTCTGCCTGTGCTTTCTTTACCAGTTCATTCTCTGCGTTGTCCAGGAGATTCTCAAAATAATACAGATATTTCAGATCTTTCATGGATTCCGTTCCCCCTCCTTCCTGAGAATCCCGATTTGATATAGTGCTTGTTCTGCCCCCTGATAGATCGGGGCGGTATCCGGAAGTTCGAATACCGTATTGCCGCGCATGTCGTTTGCCGACATCTGATGATCATCCGGAATCATTGCAAGAACCGGCAGATCCCCTGCATCAATTTCCTCGCAGAGGGAAAGATCAGGAATCCGGTTGATGATCAGGCCATCAGATTCATACATGACCAGTTTCTCTGCAACCTCATGAATCGTCTGAACCACCTTCAGTCCCTTCTTGGAAGCATCCGATACCAGAATCAGATGCGTCACCTTCTCCATGACTCTCCGGTTGACCTGCTCGATGCCCGCCTCTCCGTCAATCACCACATAATCAAAATGATCTGCGATCATACTGATGATTTCCTTGAGATAAGCATTCACCTTGCAGTAGCATCCTGCCGACTCCGGTCTGCCAATGGCAAGGAACGAAAGATCCTTCCGTTCCACCAGCGCCTTCATCATCTCGAATTTCGCATCTCCGAGCATCTCCAGAGCAGTCTCTTCTGCCCCATCCTCCACCGATTCGATAAAAGCAGTGCGGATATCATCCACGGTCGAGGAAACCTCTACTCCGAGGACGCTTGCCAGTCCCACCGCAGGATCTGCATCAATCGCCAGAATCTTCGCATCCGGTTTCTTCTCGCATAGAATCCTCACGATCAAAGCGGAGAGAGACGTCTTCCCGACACCGCCCTTTCCGCATAATGCGATGATGATCGGTTTCTTCTTCTCAGTCATCCTGGTTCTTCCTTTCTGACTGATGGTCCTTCCCGCGGATCAGGATCCAGCTGTCTGAAAGATCGCACGAATCCAGCTGGGCATCGACCTCCAGCTTCCGATCCATCAGATCCGTGAAAATCAGCTTTCCATTCCGGCATTCCATGCGCATGACATTCTTCATGACGATGTTCTCCGGAATGCGCTCGTTCTGATATACCGTTGACAGGCACATAGACTTACTCTTTCAGCAAGGCAAGGGCCTTCTCCAGCGTGGTGCAGGCTGCTTCTGACTGCTGGCATGCCTCATGAATCAGCTCATACAGATCCGGATGCTCTTCCCGCACAGAATCTGCCAGCTCTGCAAGCTCTTCATTGTGATGTCTGGTGTGGTGAACCATGTAATCCAGAAGATGATTCAGCTCATCCTCCCTGGTACTGCTCTTCAATTCTTCGCCCATCATCTGCTCCCTCATGAATTGTGTGTTGCATTGTGAAACTGCTAACATCATTAAAGAATGAATCTGCTTTTTATGTCAACAATTATTATGGGATTTTCTTCACAACTCGCCCGATATCCTGTAATCAGAACACTTTTCAGGAACTGCCATGGTGTTATTTTTCTGACCTTTCATCAGAGTTCAGGATTGTAAAGCAAAGAAAAACCAGGAACCTGTCCTGGCTATCCTCAGAGACTGGCAGGGTCTTCTTCTTAGATCAAAGCCACTCTGTTAACGGGGTGCTCTGCGTCTTCCTTCCGGATCGAAGTGCTTCTTCAGCTCAGCTTCAGTCCGCCCGATCGCCCAGATCATGACCCCGATCTGAACGAAGACGATCCCCATCCCTGCCATACCGATCGCATCCTCGCTCTTGTTCAGAAACAGAAGCATGCTTCCCGCACTGATCGGTGCAAGAATCATGCCCCGGCTTTTCCAGAGAGATCCGCAGTATCTCTGTGCAAAAGCCCAGGTTTCCTGATTTTTCATCGATCGCGAAGTCCGGTATCCGAATACCGGATTGATCTTTGCCGGTCCGCTTTTTTTCAGATAAGCCCCGAACCCGATCATGCTGAGCGGAATGACCAGAACCATCACCAGAATATAAATCCAGAATCCCGTCATCCTGTTTCTATTTCCTTCAAACCGCACCCAGGCATCATTGCACCAGATATTCGTAGATATCCTCGCGGACTGCATGATCAAGCTTCATCTGCACATTGACGATCGGCCGTTCTTTCCCTCGATCATCTACCTGAACCGTCTCTGCAAAATGGATCGGTCTGACCTGGCCGAGGTAATAATGATCATTTCCTTCCCCATTGGATTTCTTGATGAACAGGAAGATCTGCATCCCATTCTTTTCTGCTTCCTGCAGGCGGAGAATATCCGGATGCTTCATGGTTACCTGATTCCGTGTCATCCAGCTGAACAGCCCCGGATTGACAAACTCATCTGCATACTGAATGGATCTGCTGATTCCTTCCGGCTTTTCATAAGTAACGAAAACAGGACACTGATGATGCTCGAACTTATAGCCATACATCGTGCTACTTTCATCTTTCTTCCAATCCAGCAGGCGGCAGACATCCTTCCGCGAATATTTTTCGTATAAGACCAGATGATTGCGATCATGCTTTGCATATCTGTCTTTGTATAGATGCAGTCCGTATGCGATCAGAGTGTTCAGTTCCACCCGGAAATTTCCATCCAGCAATGAAACCGCAAATCCAGCAGAGCTATGATATCCGCTTTCATCGCCCCTGAGGATCGACAGCGCCGCAAACAGCCGCTTGTCCTCGGGACGATTGGCAAACTGATTCATAAGCATTCTCAAAGAGGATTCATAGTCTTCCTCTGCGAACGTTTCATCTGAGTCAAAGGCCTTCAGCTTCTGCGCAAAGCTCTTCGGGGAAATGATTTCTCCATCAGCCAGCATCTGCATCATCAATAATTCATGCGGACGCATCCCATTCAGAAAAAAACGTGTAATGTACTCTAAAACCAGCTGCTGATCAGCAGTGAATGTCACGTGATAATCCCGATCTACTTTCCGAACATATTCGTCATAGCTTCTGATTCTGCTGTCAATGAACAGAGCCGGATCGATTTCACCGTACTGATAAAAATCCAGGATAGTCGGAATTCTGCCCAGCTTGGCCTTCAGCAGTTCATACTTTTCTTTCTTCAGAACCGATGGAACAGCGGACTGATTGATTGACCTGTAGATCCGCTCCTTTGAGATCTCATCAAAATGAACCGTTGACGAACCGGGAATGAGCCGATTGCCTTCCCTGACATATCTGCGGATATTGTCCTTGTTATAGGAGCGATCCCCGGATAATGCAATCGGGATCATGTAGTTATTGGTGTAGTTGCCGATGAAGTCCAGAATGACAACAAACTCTTTGCCCTCACATTTGCGCAGCCCGCGGCCAAGCTGCTGAATGAATACGACCGGTGACTGCGTCGGGCGCAGCAGAATCACCTGATTCACTTCCGGAATATCGACGCCTTCATTGAAGATGTCTACGGTAATGATATAGTCCAGAAGATCGTGTCCTTCATCGGCAGTAAGGCGTTCAATCTGCTGTTCGCGGTATTCTTCTGCCGTTAAGCCTTCCTTTCCGTGATCATCGCCAGCAATAAAGACTGTCCGATAGCCACGCTCATTCAGCTTTTCAGAAAGTCCTTCGCCTTCTTCACGTCTGCTGCAGAAAATCAATCCCTTTACACGATTGCCTGAATACCCGAAATACTCCGCATTCTGAACAATCAGATCGATCCGGTCTTCTGAGAGCAGAGCAGACAGGCTTCGATCTGGATTGGAAGACCATTGCTGGCGATCATCGGCCGTCCAATCACTGATCCCGAAGTAATGGAACGGACAGAGCAGATCCTCTTCCAGGGCCTGCTGCAATCGGATCTCACAGGCGATGTTGTGATCGAACAGATCATAGATATCATAGCCATCGGCCCGATCAGGAGATCCGGTCATTCCCAGCCAGAACTTCGGCGTGAAGTAATCCAGAAGCTTCTGATAGGATGATGCGGCGGCATGGTGAACTTCATCCACGACAATCAGGTCAAACGTGTTCCTGGAAAACTGATGCAGAGTTTCTTCTTTCGAAATGGTCTGAATCGTTGCAAAAATATAATCTGCATCCGCTTCCTTGCTGGTTCCTGATAGAAGTCCGCAGGTTCTGCCATTATGGATGACTTTCTGGTAGCTCTTCATCGCCTTCTTCGCTACCTGCTCCCGATGCACGACAAAGAGCATTCTTCGTGGATTGAATTGCCTGGCAGCAAATGCGGATGCATACGTCTTGCCGGTTCCGGTAGCTGAGATCAGCAACGCTCTTCTTTCATGATGATCCTGAAGTTTCTGAAGGTTCTCCAGAAACTCTTTCTGCATGGAATTCGGCTGAATCTCATGGACGGAATATCCGGGTTCTCCACGCATTCCGGCTGCGTCTCTGACTGCCTGAAAGGCCTGTTTCAGATTGCGATAGCTCTGCGCGTAATCCGCGGAGAACGCATCAAAAGACTGGCTGTTTTCATCATTCCAGAGCTCCTCGAACTCAGCGAGCAGTTCGTCGGCATATTCTCCATTCGCTGTCGACAGGATCCTGGTATTCCATTCTTTGTTTTCAGTAAGGGCTTTTGCGGTCAGATTCGAGCTCCCGACGATGATCCTGTAATACTCCGATTGCCTGAAGATATAGCCTTTCGTATGAAAGCCATCTCCGCCATGAACCCGGAACATCCGCAGCTCGATGTTTGACAACCCGTGAAGTTTTTCTAAGGCTTTCGGGTCCGAAAAGGTCAGATAGTCCGTCGTGAGAATCTGTCCCTTCACGCCTTTTCTCTCCAGCACCTTGAAGGTCTGCAGCAGGGGTTCAATTCCTCCGAGCGTGATAAATGCAACGCTGATGAAAAACTGATCGCAGGAAAGCAGTTCTCCTTCGATCGAAGAAAGCACTTTCTTTCCTTCCTGATAATGATTCGAGATGAGCTGAGGCTGAAACCGCTCGCTGGATTGTGCATTCTTATCAATGAAAGCAGTCGTGAGCCCGCGCTGCAGTTCTGAAAGAGAATCCATGTTCATATGCCTGTTCCTGCTGTTATTTTAGCAGCTCAATCACATACGGAAAACCCGGTATCTATTCATCTCAGCCCTGGATTTTCTTCCAAGAGATTCCGTTTCAGCAGATGATCTTCCAAAGATCACCTGAATCTATGCAGGCTAAAAGCCAGGAGCTCTCTCCTGATTCTTTGTATCAGGTTCCTGACAAACCAATAGACCGCATAGCAGTTTCCATCACAATCACAGAAACTGAAGGTTCTCATCTCCCCTTGCAGAAGATTTCGGTCACGGTTTCTCCTGCCGCTTTCATCGCAGCGTGTGTCTTCTGCAGATCCTCTGTCTGAAACATGATGGAAGGAGTGCTGCAGCTGATCTTTGAAGAATACTGGCGGACCAGTTCCTGATCCGGAAGTACAGACGAGACATTCATCCAGTGCTGGCTGATTGCAATCAGCCTCAGGCGATTTCTGATTCTGATTGCCTCATGCTTTCAGATTCTCCTTCATCCGGTTTGAGAAGACCGCATCCTGCCAGTTTCATCAGTACTTCATGGACTTCAGCTCAGCCAGCGTATCTTCTCCCATTGCTTTGGTTTCATCGTCCAGCACAGCAAAGACGATATCGATCTCGTAATCCGGATGATCCGAGATGAAGTCCATGCATGCCTGCAGTGCTTTTCTCCATGCCTGTTTCTTCGGGTATCCGAAGATTCCGGCAGAGATCAGCGGGAAGCCGATAGAGTGGCAGTGATATTCCTCGGCCAGACGCAGAGAGTTCTGATAGGCAGAATACAGGAGCTGAGGTTCCCTGTGATTGCCATCCTGGTAAACTGGTCCGACCGCATGAATAATGTACTTTGCCAGAAGACGGAAGCCAGGCGTGATCACGGCATTGCCAGTTTCGCATCTTCCGATCTTTTCGCAGGCGGAAGCAAGCTGCTGGTATCCGGCTTCTGAGAAGATGGCTCCGCACACTCCCCCGCCTGCAGCCAGAGAACTGTTTGCTGCGTTCACGATGGCATCAGCTGAAAGATGCGTGATTCCGATTTTCTGAATTCTGATTGCACTCATGCTGATTCCTCACTTATCTGTTTTCAGTGTATCATCTGTCAGTTTCTTCCAGAGAAGAGAAACGAAATTTCATATTCCATGCAGAGTTCAGCTTCTGATCATCTCTGAAGCCTGCCTTACACAATCGGGATGTGATCATCAACGGTACCGGATCTGAAAATGCTCATGGCGTTCTGCCATGAGCATCTTCTTAATCAGACTCACGTTTCCTGCGCTGCCATCTCTGCACATATGCATAGATGTGTCTGCGGGCTGCAGCACTTTCTTCCAGGAATTCAGGTGATGCTCCCCAGACGCCATCGGAATGGCGGTAGAACGCACCATCTTTCACGGTGCCATCGGCATCCCGCCAGCTGAAGAACACGGCTCTGCCCTGAGGATTGACACGGATCACGTATGCTGTTCTGTTTTTCAATCGAGTAGGAGGATGAGAGCGTGAGCTCTCATCTTTTTTCCTCTCACACCACCGGAGAAGCCGTTCGGCGTCCGGCGGTTCGAAACACCAACAAATTACATCACTGTTACATGTACCAAGGTTAAATACTCTTCCGAGCTGATCAAAAATACTCTTCCGAGCTGATCAATCCGGCCTCTCTTTTCAAGAGGTCATTGGTAATCCAGCGACTTAGGAATAGTCCCGAGGCATAGATTCCTTTACGTGTATTGGCATAACGCCATGCCCAGTATGTTTTCATACCAAGTGCGTACAGGTGGTTTGCCCGGTTTCTGACCGTTTTCCATTGTTTCCAGTAAATCATCCGGATATGCAGCCGTACCCAGCTGTCAATCTTTTTCAGGGCCGTTTTCATGTTACACAGACGATAGTAATTGACCCATCCCCGTACAACCTGATTTATTTTGGTTATCCTCTGGTCCATCGGAATGTTATATCTCCTTGTTAACAGCGGCACCAGCTTGTATTCCAGCTTCTTCAATGATTTGATATGTGGCTTAGGTCTCCACTTACCGTCTTTGAAGTAAAAGGAATGTCCAAGATATTTGATTTGGTTAGGCCGTGCTACTTTTGTTTTCGCTGCATTAATCTGTACGCGAAGGCGTTTTTCGAGCCAGTTTGTTACCGACTTCATCACTCTGTTGGCTGCTGCTTCACTTCTGACACAGATGATGCAGTCATCTGCGTATCTGGTAAAGTGCAGACCTCTGGATTCGAGTTCCTTGTCGAATTCATTCAG
>OMXA01000060.1 GCA_900314905.1 uncultured Erysipelotrichaceae bacterium | reverse complement strand
GACAGCTATGATTCAGCTGTCTTCCGTCTTGATCAATGCATGTGACCCTCAGAAACCCGAACTGTCAGAAAACTGTCCTTGACAACGGGGCCACTTTAGGCTCTGCACTTCTTCTTAATGCACGGAAGTGACATGCCAGGTCTCTTTTCTCAGAATCATTTCCAGAGATCCGTGGAGTCTCCTGGTTTCCAGTTCTTTGCCTTCTGGATCATACCGATAGATACATGGCAGTATCCTGAAGGATTCTTATCCAGGTATTTCTGATGGTATTCTTCAGCTGGATAGAAGCACTTCAGAGGAAGGCATTCTACGACAATGGGACTGCCGTAATTCTTCTGCAGATCTTTCAGAGCAGTTTGTGCAGTCTGCTGATCATCCTCATTGAGACAGTAGATGCCGGTGCGATACTGGGTTCCCTGATCTGCTCCCTGGCGATTGAGAGAAGTAGGGTCAATGATGTTGAAGAATAGTTCCAGCAGCGTTTTCAAAGAGAGAACGGAATCTTCATAGAAGACATGAACGGTTTCTGCATGTCCAGTTTCGGTATGCTTGACCTGTTCATAGCTAGGAGAAGGGACGGTTCCGTTTGCAAAACCGACTTCGGTTTTTACGACGCCCTGGATGCTGTCAAGAAACTTCTGCGTCCCCCAGTAGCATCCTCCTGCCAGATAGATTTCTCTGATCATGTTTCCTTCTTTCTAGAGCAGATGGATCTGATGTGCTTCGCATTCTGCGATCATCTCGTCCGGCCAGATCGAAGCCTGAACTTCTCCGACATGTGCCTTGTTCAGCAATAACATGCATAGTCTGGACTGACCGATGCCGCCGCCGATGGTATAGGGAAGTTCCTGATTCAGAATCATCTGGTGGTAAGGAAGCATCAGCCTGCCTTCACAATGAGCGGCCTTGCACTGTTCCCGGATGGAATTCTCATCGACCCGGATGCCCATGCTTGAGATTTCAATTGCCAGGCTGAGGCTCGGAAGCCAGAAAAGCAGATCGCCATTCAGGTTCCAGTCATCATAGTCCGGAGCTCTGCCATCATGCGGGTGATTGCTTCGCTTGAGCGGCCAGCCGATCTTTGAGATGAAGACGCATTTCTTATCTCTGACAATGGCGTTCTCCCGGTCTTTGACATTCAGATCCGGATAGAGGTCTTCCAGTTCCTGGCTGCTGATGAAGAATACATCATCTGCCAGGTGGCATACTGCTTCCGGATACTTGTACCAGACTTCATGTTCCATGTGCTTGATGACTTTGAAGATCTGCTTCACGACCGCTTCAAGCGTTGCTTCAGAGCGTTCCTCTTTCGTGATGACTTTCTCCCAGTCCCACTGGTCCACGTAGCAGGAATGCAGGTTATCGAGAATCTCATCGCGGCGGATCGCGTTCATGTTGGTATAGAGGCCTTCATGAACTTCAAAGCCGTATTTCTTCAGAGCATATCGTTTCCACTTTGCAAGCGACTGCACGACTTCAATCCGTTCTCCGGGCATTTCCTGAAGATCGAAGGAAACCGGCCGTTCAATGCCATTGAGATCATCATTCAGCCCGCTCTTCTTCGTGACAAAGAGCGGGGCGCTGATCCTGGAAAGAGACAGTTCTTTCCCGAATTCTTTCTGGAACGTGTCGCGGATATATTTGATTGCTTCCTGGGTTTCCCGGACAGAGAGGACCGGGTCATAGTTTCTCGGACAGATCAGATTCATATCATTCTCCTATGCTTCCTAGATTCTATCATACGGAACGGAATCAGAAACGGATGATGTCGGTTCTGATCTTCTCAGAAAAATACTGATCATGTTCAGCAAATACGATCGTAGGTTTCCAGGTCAGAATCAGATCCTCGATCTGTTCCCGGGATTCGATATCGAGATAGTTCATCGGTTCATCCCACAGCAGAAGATGCGCAGACTGGGATAGGCTGCCTGCCAGCTGGATTTTCTTCTTCTGCCCTTCACTGCATTCTTCCAGCGGACGATCGAACTGTTCTCTGGAAAAGCCGAGCTTGCGCAGGATTGCCAGGAACAGCGGCATATCGATCTTCAGATGTTCCGCGTAGTTCCTTAGGCTTCCCTGCATGAACGAACTTTCCTGAAAGATCATGGAACACCTTAGACCTGCGCCGAGATGGAATGTTCCTTCCGTATGGAGGTGCTGACCGTTCATGAGTTTCAGCAGCGTGGTCTTTCCGCAGCCATTCTTTCCATACAGCTGAATCCTCTCACCTGGATGTATTGAGAAGTTCAGATCCTCTTTGATGCAGGTCTTTCCGTAATAGAGTGAAAGATGCTGAGCATAGACCATGACAGAAGAATGCCAGACAGGCTGAATGAGCTTCAGAGATTCGCTTTCCTCGATGTCTTTCAGCAGACCTTCTTTCTCTGTGATTGCATTCTTCCTGCGCCGCTCGATGTTCTTCGATCGCTGCATCATCTTTGCGGCCATATGTCCTACATAGCCTTTATCGGCGGCTCCGATCTTGGACTTTTCAACCTGATCAGACCATTCTGCAGTGCGCTTCTGGCCTGCTTCAAGTCTATGGATCTCTGAGCGGAGCCGGGCATTCTGCTTTCTTTCAAGCTGATCTCTGGCTGTTTTCTCTTTCCGCCAGATTGAATAGCTGCCCTGAATGACTTCAATGCCAGTCCGGTTGATCGCCATGGTGTGGTCAGTGCAGGCATCCAGGAAGGTTCGATCATGAGAAACCAGGATGAATCCTTTCTTGCGGTTCAGATAATCGGCCGCTGCGGCTCTGCCGGTTTCGTCGAGGTGGTTTGTCGGTTCATCAATCAGGAGGAAAGCATTGTCTTTCAGAAACATTGCAGCTAAGAGAATCTTCGTCTTCTCTCCGCCTGAGAGAGAGGAGAATGGCATCCAGAGGATGCTGTCATCTGTTTTCAGCAGAGAGAGTTCACGTTCCATTTCCCATTGCTCGGCAGATGGCGCAATCTCATTGACGATATTGATGGAAAGATCTTCGGGATCTTTTACTTCATAAGGGAAATACTCAAACCTGCATCCGGACTGGATGGTTCCGCTATAGGGATATTCGTGCATCAGCAGCTTCAGAAGCGTGGTCTTTCCGCGGCCGTTGCGTCCGATCAGACCAAGCTTCCAGTCACTGTCCAGGCGCAGGTTCAGATGATCAAATACGGGCTCATAGGAGCCTTCGTAAGCAAAGCTGAGATTATGGATTGAAATTTCAGACATCGGGTTCTCCTTTCTTCATGAAAAAACGGAATGCAGAAAATGACTGCATTCCGTTCATGCGTAAGAGAACTTACCGAAAAGACGCGAATCATTTCTGCGCGCATGACGAAATCGATGACAGATTTCTCATGCGAATTAACGGCAGAAATGCATTCTCATCTTCTCACCCCTTCCTGATTTCCGGACGCATCATATCATGCCCTCAGATCATTTGTGAACAGATTTATGGGAAAATCTATTGACCATGTGGTCGAAAAAGAATATAACAGATTTTGCGTGCAGGAGAGAAATGAAATGAAACGGGAAGAAAAGAATCAGCTGACTCGTTCGAAAATCGTGAATGGAGCGATCCGGGAATTCTCAGAGCATGGCTTCGAGGCTGGCTCGCTGAATGTGATCTGTGAAGAGCAGGGAATCTCAAAGGGAATCATCTATCACTACTTTTCCTCCAAAGAGATGCTGTATCTCGAATGCATCAGGACGTGCCAGCAGAAGATGATCCGGTATATGAATGAACATCTGGAGAATCAGGATGGCGATCTTCTGAAGCGGTACTTTGACTGCAGAAGTGAATACTACAGGATTCATCCCGATGATGCACGTCTGTTTGAGAGTGCGGTCCTGTTTCCGCCGGAAGCAGTAAAGAAAGAAATCCAGGAAACCTGGAATGCGTTCGATGAAAGAAGAAAGCAGCTGATCCGCAATGGGATCAGGCAGATCCCGCTGCGAGAGGAACTGTCAGAGGAAGAAGTTGTGAATCTGATCCTGAAGTTCCTGGATGATCGGAATGCAAGGCATCTCAGTGAGAAAGAATCCGGATCGGAGGACGAAGAAGCTCTGGCATTGGATATATTCCTGAATGGAATCAGGAAGAGGTGAATGAGATGGTAATTATGAAATGGATTGCAGGAATTGCGGCTGCGTTCCTGATGGGGAAACTGGTAAAGAAGATCAAGCTTCCGGAAATTCTCGGATGGCTGATTGCGGGAATGATTCTCGGGCCGAATGCGGCAGGCGTTCTGCCGCAGAGCCTGCTGGATTCCAGCTGGTATAAAGTCATCATCAGCTGGATGCAGTGCTCGTTCGGCATCATGCTCGGAACAGAACTGATCTGGAGAAAGCTGAAGTCTTATGGCAAGGCGCTGGTGCTGACCACGCTGACGCAGTCATTGGGAACGTTTGCGGTAGTGACGCTGGTATTCGGAATCATGTTCCATTTCTCTGGAATTCCAGTGTATCTGGCAGCGGCGTTCGGAGGAATTGCCTTGGCAACTGCACCGGCACCTGCTCTTTCTATTGTTCAGGAATTTCATACCAAGGGCCCTGTCACGGATACGCTGCTGCCGATGGCAGTGCTGGATGATGTAGTCGGAATCGTCGTGTTCTTCACGGTAGATTCTATCATCACGAGAGCAGTATCCGGCGGAACGGTTCCGCTGTATATGATCCCGGTCATGATTTTCCTGCCGATTCTGATCGGCGTTGCAATCGGCTTCCTGCTTTCTGGTTTGCTGAAGAAGGATGGAAAGAAGGGAGAAACACTCGGAGCCATTCTGATCGGCGTGACGCTCTGCACAGCCATCGGTTATTTCTTCAATACAGCTGTGCTGAAGAATATCACGATCAATTACATGCTCATAGGAGTTTCATTCTCCGCGGTATTCTCGAACCTGGTTTCTGAGGAACGCCTGAATCAGATTTCGGAATGGTATCATCCGATTCTGCAGCTCAGCCTGATCATGGCAATTGTAGATCTTGGCGCACCGCTGGATTATCACCTGATTGTCGGTGCTGGTCTCTATACCTTTGTCTATATCGCCGCAAGAGCTGCCGGAAAGTATTTCGGTGCCCGCTTCGGAGCAAAGGCTACGCATCTGCCTGAGACGGTTCAGAAGTACCTCGGACTTACTTTGCTGCCGCATTCTGGGGTTTCTCTGGTGTTCACTGGCATTATCTGCGCAGTGCTGGAACCGGTCAGACCGGATCTTGCCTCCATTGTGAAAGGAACAATCGCTGCAGCAGCAGTCATCAATGAGATCATCGCTGTACTGGCCGCAAGAAAAGGATTCGAGCTTGCTGGCGAAATTCCGGAAGAACCGCAGAAGCTAGAAACAAAATACGCACATTGATTCAGAACGAAACATTGAGAGGCGCTTTCCAGACGGGTGCATTGCCCGGAATACGGAAGCGCTTTTTCTTGTTCTGCGGAAATCGGCATAGTGACGAATCGAAGCGTGCTGTCCGGCAGGATGGAACTGCCTTCTGAAAACAGCCATCTGACGGCTGGAAACGACCGGCTGTGTGTTTTCCTCTTGAAGCAAGCCGGCAGGGCTGTTATGTAAAAGCCAATGTCAAGTGTTAGTTTCAGATTGATTCAATATTTTTCCTTTGCTGTTGAAGGCATGAGGAAAGAGTCTCGGATTTT
>OMXA01000051.1 GCA_900314905.1 uncultured Erysipelotrichaceae bacterium | reverse complement strand
AGATGCTGGAATACAAAGTAAAAGAACGTAACGGCTTTCTGATCAAAGTCGATACGTTCTATCCAAGTTCACAGATCTGCCATGAGTGCGGATACAAGAACCCGGCTGTAAAAGATCTGAAAGTACGGAAGTGGACCTGCCCGCAGTGCGGAGCGATACATGATCGTGATCAGAATGCCGCACAGAACATCCTTGCAGAAGGAATCAGAATCTTCAATGAATCGCAGTCTGCAGTTTCTGCAGTCTGAAACACCTATAGGTACCGTGGGGCACACGGAAAGTAACGCTTGCGAAGAGAGTGTAAGCCGGCACCATGCCGCAGTTCTCGTTGAAGCAAGAATCCCACAGGCTTTAGCTGTGGGAGTGTCAATTCTTCCGATAATTGTCATTCATCCTGTCCAGATGCTTTCCGGCAGAGCGGAAGTAGATGTATGCCAGGACGCAGACGAGGGCAATGATGAGGATTTCTTTCCACATGATCTTTCTCCTTCCGGAAGCGTTCTTCCTGGTTTCAGTATAGCAGATCAGGATGCGATCTGACTTGCATACTGCGCAAAGGTGATTCCCTGTTCATGCAGAGAAACCGCCAGCTCTGCCCCGATATAGCGATAATGAGAGAACGACTCATACTTGCCAGTCAGCAATTCATCCTGCTTGGTATAGGTTCGAACAAACCCATACTCCCAGGAATGTTCCTCGAGCCATTGCGACTGCGCAGTCCTGGCAAAGGAATCCTCGGGTATCCCGCTCACCGCAAAGTCCACGGCAAGTCCGAGCTGATGCTCGGAATGACCGGGATAAGATACATGCAGAGAGGCATCCTTTCCATACGTATCCCTGGCCTGCTCAAACAGTTCTTTCTGATCCTCATAGGAAACATATCCTCGGGAAATCAGAAGGCCCCCGTTTTCAAGTCCGTTGCCCATCGCAAGCGACATCGCATCCAGAAGACCGGAGAGTGCATTCCTGGTCTCTTCCTGAACACTGACGGCATCTCCATTCACGCACCATTCCGCAGGCAATGTAGCCAGTGCAGGCGGAATGCGGGTGCTGACCGTCAGACCGTCATCCAGCCAGAGATCCGTACGGGAAGCGTCAGGAACGAGCGTGCTTCCGGAGTGATAGGGATCCTCTTCCGTCAGATATTCATGCAGATCCGGATAGCTGTAATTTCCATCTGCCAGATAGGCAATCAGGGTATCCGTATCCATAATCTGGCGCGTTTCTTCGACCATGGTCACGATATGGGCAGGTGATTCCATCCATTCGGATTCACTCAGTTTCTTGTATTCCGCCGCATGATAGATGCTGAAACCAGGACACTGGATATAAGCGATGAACATGTTGGGAGGAATCGAATACTCGATAATATAATCAATCTCTTCCTGATTCAGATACTGCTTGATCAGCTGCCGGCTCTTCTCATCCTTGTACGGATAGCGGGCCAGCGAATCATAGTTGTAATTCAGCACGCCCAGGCAGACCGCCGTAAACAGCACGACGAACGCCACGAAGAATGCGGTCCAGCGCTTCCGCTGCGGTTCAGGAAGAATGGCTGCGTCTTTCCACATACTCTGTATTATATCATTCCTGGCCATGCAGGGCTTCATATACTTTCGCTGCCACCGCTTCCGGAACGACTTCGGCAATTTCAGCGCACTCCGCATTCTTCAGATTCGTGAAACTTCCGAAATGCTTCAGCAGCTGCCGTTTGCGTTTCGGGCCGACCCCTTCCACTTCATCCAGAATGGATCTCGTCTGGGCCTTTGCCCGAAGCTTCCGGTGATACGTGATCGCAGTGCGATGCACTTCATCCTGCATCCTCGTCAGAAGGAAGAACAGGCTGCTGTTCTTATCAATCGCAAAGGTTTTCCCGTCGGTATCCATCAGTGCATCGGTATTGTGATGATCATCCTTCACCAGGCCCATCAGCTTGATCTTCCCGCTGAGGCCAAGTTCATCCAGAATCGTCTTCGCTGCTTCGATCTGCGTCCACCCGCCATCGACGAGAATGCCATCCGGCAGTCTTCCATTCTCTCTGATCAGGCGGAAATATCTCCGGTAAAGCACTTCTTTCATCGAATCCACATCGCTGTTGCCCGTATGAAGCCGGTAGAGCCGATAATCCTTGCGATCCGGGACTCCATCCTCATACACCACGCAGCTTGCCACTGTAAATGTTCCGGCAGTGTGCGAGTTATCAAACAGCTCCACCCGATTCATCGGATGATCGGCAAGCTCTGAAAGCTGGCTCACCGCACTTTCGATTTCCGATTCCTGCTTTTCCGCAGTCTGGAACTTCAGCTCCAGCTGTTTCCTGGCATTCTCAACGCAGAGTTCGATCAGCTTTCTGCGGTATCCCTTCTGAGGCTGCGTCACCTGCACCCCGAGAATCTCGCCGACTTCAGCCACCGTCGAAGCCTCTGCCTCCTGAGGCAGCACAAGTTCCTTTGCAGAAGGATGATCCTGATAATACTGAATCACAAAAGAGAAGAATTCTTCTTCGGCATCGCCATAGAGCGGTCTCAGCTTCCATTCCTTGCTGAGAATCGTGCCATTGCGCACAAGGAAGCCGGTGATGGCAAGATATCCTTTATCACTGTACCATGCAAACACATCCATCGAACCGCGGTTGTCCAGCTCGATGATCTGCTTATCTGCGGTCACGGAATCAATGCTCTCCAGCATTTCCTTATACTGCTGGGCACTCTCGAATTCCAGCTTCTCGCTGGCTTCTTCCATCTTGCGTTTCAGCTCCTCGCGCACTTCTTTAGTATCCCCGTTCAGAAAGCGCGTGACTTCCTCGCTCATCTTCGTATAGACTTCCGGATCGACTTCATATTCGCAAGGACCAAGGCACTGCCCCATATGGTAATAAAGGCAGACCTTTGCGGGCATCTGCGTGCAGCGCCGGAACGGATAAAGACTCTGAAGCAGCTTCTGCGTGTTGCGTGCATGACCGGCATCCGGAAATGGCCCGAAGTAATGCGCTTTGCGGTCTTTCTTCATATCGCGTGCGATGAGCAGGCGCGGATACTTCTCATTCGTCAGCTTGATATAGGGATAGGTGCTGTCATCCATGAACTGGATATTGTATTTCGGACGGTATTTCTTGATCAGGTTGATCTCGAGCACAAGGGCTTCTTTCTCGCTCCTGGTCACGATGAAATCGAAGTCCTCAATGTTCGAGACCATCTTCGTGGTCTTGAAATCATGGGCTCCGGTGAAATACTGATTGACCCGGTTATGAAGATTCTTCGCCTTGCCGACGTAGATGATTTCTCCATTCCGGTTCTTCATCTGATAGCTTCCGGGCTGATCCGGAAGATTCGCCAGTTTTGCCTTGATATACTCGCGATCCATATTCAGTCCTTCATCGTGACGACAGTCGCTCCGCTGCCGCCTTCCTGCGGCATGCCAAGCCGGAATTCCTTCACGTCCGGATTCTTTGAGAGCTGCTCATGCACCGCTTTGCGCAGTGCCCCGCTGCCATCGCCATGCACGATTCTGAACTGCTTCAGGCCATGAATCTTCGCCTGGTCCAGGTAGGAGTTCATCGCCTCCATCGCTTCTTCGACATGCATGCCGATCAGATTGCACTGGATCGGCATCGAGGAAAAGAGGTCACCGCCGCTGACTGTCATAACCGTTTTTTCCTTCACCTCGGCAATGATCTTCAGACTCGGCCGGATCTGCGATTCCTTCACCTGCATCTCGCGGCCATTGAGACTGATCACAATCTGTTTCTTCCGCACTGACAGAACCTTTGCCGGCTGCCCGCCGGTTCTGAGCTCCACGACATCGCCTGGCCGATAGCCCCCCTGTTTCCGGGCAGGCTGTTCATCCGGTTCTTCTTCTTTCTCTGGACGGTTCAGCTTCTGACGCTCGGCAAGCACTTCATGATAACGCGCATTCTGCTGCATGCGCCGCATATTCCGCAGCACATCATCAGCCTTCCTGCGGGCTTCTTCCACATACGCATCTGCTTCGGCGTCTGCCTTTGCCTGCCATTCATCCCGTTCTTTTTCAAAGTTCACTTTTTCGGTATGAAGCGTGCGCTGATAGGCCTTGATCTCTTCCAGCTTCGCATCGAGAGCTGCATTCTTGATTTCGGTTTCATTCAGCTGTTTCTCCAGCTTCTCAATGAGCTGGTCTTCCTCGCTTCTTGCCTGATCTTTCAGAAATCTGGCATACCGGATCACTTCCTCCGGAAGACCATAGCGCTTTGCCACTTCCAGAGCGTTGGACTGCCCGGTCACGCCTTCAAGATATTTATAGGTAGGCTCCAGCTTCTCCATATCAAACTGCACGCTGGCAAGAAGAATATCGCTGTGCCGCTTGCCGTATGCCTTGAGCCGGCTGTAGTGCGTGGTCGCAACCGTCATCGTCCGCCGGCTGCGCAGTTCATTCAGGATTGAAATTGCCAGAGCTTCGCCTTCCTTCGGATCCGTGCCGCTGCCGATCTCATCGAGCAGAACTAGCGACTCACTTGTCGCATTGCGAAGGATATCTGCCTGCTTCTCGACATGCGCACTGAACGAACTCAGCGACGATACGACCGACTGATCATCGCCGATATCTGCATATACGTGATCGAAGAACGGAACCCGTGCTTCCTCTGCCGGAACGGGAATCCCGCAGTACGTCATCAGCACGAACAGGCCGATGATCTTCATTGAAACGGTCTTGCCGCCGGTATTCGGTCCGGTGATCAGCAGCATCCGCTGGGGATCTTTCAGACGATACGTGTTCGGCACGACTTTCTTCGGATCAATCAGCGGGTGTCTGGCTTTCTTCAGATTGATTTCCTTGTCCTCACAGAGGCTGGCCGCAATCGCATCCCGTTCCCTTCCCCATTCTGCTCTTGCAAACAGGGAATCCAGCAGCGTGCAGGTTTCCAGGTTGGAAAGTTCTTCCCCGGCAATGTCCTGCACCGCTTTCGAGCACCTGCGCAGCACTTCTGCAATCTCTTCCTGTTCTCTTGCAGCAAGTTCCTGCTTCCGGTTATTCACGCCCACCAGAGCAGCCGGCTCGACATAGCTTGCCTGGCCGCTGGCACTGTCGCCATACAGCAGACCTCCGAAGCTGTTTTTCTCGCTCGCCTTGATCAGGAGCACGGCTCTCCCGTTCCGATACGTCACAATCGAATCAACGACCGAAGAGCTATGGGCAGAAAGAAATCTCTGTACGGCTGCACTGATTTCTCCGTCAATATTCCGCAACTGCCTTCTCACTTCCCGAAGACCCGGACTTGCCGTATCAAGGATTTCTCCGTATTCATTCACGCACGCAGATAGCATTTTTTCTGCAGCCCGGTGCTCAATCAGGGTCGAGACGAGGTCATGAATTGCTTCATGGGGAATCTCCAGTCCTTTTTCATAGCTCAGAATGGCATGGATGCCCTGGATGAAGGAAATCTCCTGAGCCAGATCCATTCCGGTCAGCAGTCTTCCTTTCACGGCATTCTTCAGCATTCCGGAAAGATCCCGGATGCCATGGAACGGCATCGGTCCGTCATGGATCACTGCCGCCAGTGCTTCATGAATCCTGGCGTTCTCATTGCGGATCACTAACGGATCATAAGAAGGCTGCAGGTTTCTGACCGCTTCCTGGCCAAGTGAAAAAGAACAGAGTCCTGCGATCTGTTCAATGATGATATTCAGTTCAAGACTGTTCTCCAGCTGATTCATGGTGTTCTCCATCTGATGGAAGCGGAATCTGCATTCCTTCTTCCAGCTTTTCATATCCATGCGATTCCAGCCACTTCGCTACTGCTTTCTTATCGCTGTCATCCATGGAATTCATATCGGTGAATAATTTGTTCAGCGCCTTCAGGCTGCCAGTCTGGACGCCGAGACTGCTTAATGTCTCGGAAACCGGTTCGCTGATTTTCCCGATCAGCGTCGATTCTGCACAGGCAGCACCATTGGCAAATACCGGCGTATTCAGAAAGACCGAGAATACGAGAACCCAGATCGTGGCGATTCCTGCCCCGAGCAGCCCGCCCAGCAAGCCGCTCACTTCCCGCAGCACCGGTACTTTCTGGAGCCCGGATGCCAGGCTGCAGAGCAGATGAAAGAGGATCTTCACGATCAGAAACAGCACCAGAAACCATACTGCTTCATTCATGAACTCTGCAAACGAATCGGCAAACAGCGAAGAAGCAAACGGATTCCAGCTTTCCGGCCATAGACGGATATGCGAAGCGACGATGGAATGATAGCGCCAGGCGAGGAAGAAAGAAAGCAATGTACCCGCAAACGAGAGAATCTGATACAGAAAGCCCTTCTTCGCCCCTTTTGCGATCAGGACTGCATAAAAGATCACTGCCGCGATATCTATTCCAGCAAACCATCCTTCCGGAATCGTGATCATAGTTCTCCGCCTTTCGCCTAACAGTTTACGCCGATCTGAATCCGGTTGGCAAATCATGATAGAATGAAGTCATGTCTGAAGCAATTACCTTAGTGCTCTCTCCCGAAGAGCGCAGGACCCTCTATGAAGCATGGAAGGAAACTGCCTCTGAACGGGTTCCCCCCTATGGAGAATATCAGCTTCGCCCGCTGAACTGTGTCATCACTGCCTACGCTTCCGGAAAAGTCGTGTTCCAGGGAAAAGATGCCGAAGTCTATGCATCTGCGTTCCGGAAAGACCTGCCGTCCCATCCCTGTGCACCAGAACCTGAGTTCCCCCAGGCAGGCAGCGATGAAGTCGGGACCGGAGATTATTTCGGTCCGGTCTGCGTCTGTGCCTGCATCGTCCAGGAAAGCAACCTGGGCATGCTGAAAGAACTCGGGGTCCGGGATTCCAAAGCCCTGACCGATGCCGAGATCCGGAAGATCGCACCGAAGCTGATGCAGACCCTGCGCTACAGCCTTCTGATCGTAAACCCGGAAAAATACAACGAGGTACACGCCTCCAGCAACATGAATGCGATCAAGGCAATGCTGCATAACCAGGCCTATGTGAATCTTTCGAAGAAGACAAAACTCCCGGACTTCCGGATCATCGATCAGTTTGCGCCCGAACCTCAGTACTATCGCTATCTGACGCATGAAAAATCCGTGGTCCGGGGGATCACCTTTGAAACCAAGGCAGAGAACAAGTATCCTGCGGTTGGCTCGGCATCCGTCATTGCCAGGTATGCATTCCTTGTATCCATGGATGAGATGGAGAAGAAATACGATATGAAATTCCAGAAAGGCGCAGGCCCGAAAGCCGATGACTGCGCCATGGAATTCGTGAACCGCTATGGCATGG
Organism: uncultured Erysipelotrichaceae bacterium; assembly: GCA_900314905.1. Classification (GTDB taxonomy): domain Bacteria; phylum Bacillota_I; class Bacilli_A; order Erysipelotrichales; family Erysipelotrichaceae; genus Bulleidia. The sequence continues at coordinate 3,604 of OMXA01000051.1, read as the reverse complement.
ATCATCTTCCTGCTGTGGCGAAGCTGCATTTCCGGAATACAGAAAAACTGCACTGATGATGCAGTTTTTCTTTGCATTCTTCCCTGAACTCCGACAGGCACGCTACCTGATCTCTGCTGCTTTCTTCTTTGCCTCCTCACAGGCTTCCTTCAGGCGGGAAGCGGCATCAATTCCCTGCACATCCATGCCATCAGCCGCGATGCAGGCAAACCGATCGATGCCGAGCATGCCGCATAGTCCTTTCAGATACGGGGTCGCAAGCTCCCATGGGCTGCCAGTCTCTACCAGCCCTCCTCTGGTCGTCAGAAAGATCATCTCACCTGCACTGCATTCTCCCTTCAGACCATCCTGACCTGAGGAGAATGTAATTCCTTCCGCCGTGATGTTCTCGATATAGTCCTTGAGCAATGCCGGAATACTCAGATCATAGAACGGTGCCGCAATGACAATCACATCTGCCGAACGAAACTGCCAGGCATACCGGAACCGTTCTGCTGTCCGGTTTCCTTCCGCAAGCAGCCGGTCACGCTCTTCCAGGCTTTCTCCATAGAGCGGTTTCAGATTCAGTTCTGATAATCTCACCAGTTCCGTATAAACATACTCCGGATCCAGACCGGAGCAGAACGCATCCATCAGAACTGCCGTCCTGCTGGCAGAACGCGTGGTGCTGTCAAGAATCAGAACACGTTTCATAGCAGGCCCTTCTCCCAGCATGCATGCAATGCTTCAAGAGCGGTGATGATCTCACGCTTTTCTCCTTCTGCAGTCAGCGAAGCCCCATCCGCATAGCTGCCAATCGAATCTTCCGTGCTGCTTCCGTAAAGCACCACATTATTCAGAATCGATGCAGTTCTGACCCCGCGGATCCGGCCGACCGTGAATAAGGCAGCACTCTCGAAATCCGATCCGAGCACGCCGAGCCTGGACCAGGCTGCTTCTTCTGCTTCATTTGTATCCGTATAGAAGGTCTCATGGCTGTGAATGACTCCGCAGTGAACCGGATATCCATTCCGCTTTGCGGCAGAAAGAATCTCGAACAGGAGATCCGTATCCGGAACTGCGGGATAGATCTCTTTTACGTAAGCCTTGCTGGCACCGTCATCCCGGATCGCCCCGCATCCGACTACCAGATCGCCCAGGCCGATATTCTTCTGCAATGCGCCGCACGAACCGATTCTGACCATGCCCCTCACGCCGATATGATGAAGTTCTTCCACGGCAATGCTTTCAGAGCTGCCGCCCATGCCAGTCGACATCGCAATGACCTTCATGCCATGATACCTCCCGCATACGGAACGGTATTCCCGGTTGTACGCAAGATCCTCTGCATCTTCCAGATACGGAAGAATCCGATCGATTCTGGCCGGATCGCCTGGCAGAATCGCTGCCTTTGCACCAGCCGATGCATCAAGCTGAATATGTGCTTCTTTCATGATAGGTACTCTCCATTTCTCTTCCTCTATTATCTCCATCCCGGCCCTTTTTGAAAAGTTGACCATCCCTTGAAATCATCATAAAATGAAACCAAGAGGAAACTGCAGATGAAAATTCTTAATTTCGGATCTCTGAATCTGGATTATACCTACCAGGTTGATCATTTTGTCAGACCGGGCGAAACAGAATCCTCTGTTTCAAGGACCCTGAATGTCGGCGGAAAAGGCCTGAATCAGTCCATTGCAATCGCAAAAGCAGGCTCCCCCGTATATCATGCCGGCGCCGTCGGAAAAGAAGACGGAGCCCTTCTTCTGGATACGCTGAAGGCAAACCGTGTCAATACCGACCATATCAAAGTCCTTGATCACGTTGCCAGCGGGAATGCCTTCATCCAGGTGGATCCTCACGGGGAAAACTGCATCGTTCTCTATGGCGGGGCAAATCGCTCGATGACGAAGGAATTCATTGATGAAGTGCTTTCCGATTTCTCCCGGGGCGACTGGATCGTGCTCCAGAACGAGATCAATGAACTAGGCTATCTGATTCATAAAGCTCATACCCTTGGAATGACGATTGTTCTGAATCCTTCCCCGATGAATGAAACCATTCGCACCCTTCCGCTCAAGGAAGTCAGCTATCTCATCGTGAACAAGGAAGAAGCAGAAGAACTCTCTGACCATGCGGATCAGCCTCTGACGGAACTTGCCGCAAGATATCCGGACACCAGAATTGTCATGACCCTTGGCTCTGAGGGAGTTGACTACTGGAATGGCAGAGAAGTACTTCATCACGGATGCTACGAGGTCAGAGCAGTCGATACGACCGGGGCCGGCGATACGTTTACCGGCTACTTCATCTCCTGCCTGATGCAGGGCTATTCCGAAACCGATGTGCTGCGCTTAGCCAGCACGGCAAGTGCGATTGCGGTCACAAGGCCTGGTGCAAGTTCATCGATTCCAGAAATCTATGAAGTGCTTTCCAGTCATCTGGTTCTGAAATAATGCAGGGCTGTGCCGGGAAATAGCATTTCTGTGCTGGAATCCGTTCCTCAGATCCATACTGGCGGAAGCGGCACTCTGATCTGCCCCAGCAGGCTTCGATGCCTTTCGGGGAACAATCATCTGTCATTGCACCATCCTCAATACTGATGCACGCACTTTTCCTGATATCTGCGCTTTTCGATGGTCGGATAGCGCTCCATCAGTTCTTTCCGCCTGGGGCAGTCAGCAGCGTGATCATTGATGATCCCGCAGGCCTGCAGAAATGAATACATCACCACCGGTCCGAGAAATCTGAAGCCGCGCTGCTTCAGATCCTTGCTGATGCACTGTGAAAGACCATTGCTAGCCGGAACAAGACCGGTCTCATGGCCGTGATAGACAATGCTGCGATAACCGCTGAATCTCCAGAGATACGCATCAAAGGATCCGTATTCCTGCTGAACCTGCAGGAATGCTTTCGCATTGGAGATAATGGCACGCACTTTGGCTTCGGAACGGATCATCCCTGTTGTTTCCAGAATGCGCTGCACGTCTGCTTCTCCATAAGCAGAGACTTTTTCCGGATCAAAGGAATCAAAGCATTGATTCAGGATTTCCCGCCGCTGGAGAATGAGCCCGAAACTGAGTCCGCACTGCATGACTTCCAGCGATAGAAATTCAAACTGTCTCTGGTCATCATGGACCGGAGTTCCCCATTCTTCGTGATAAGAACGCTGCAGGTCATTCTCAGCAAACCAATCGCAATAAGCCATCTCTTTCCTTCTTCCATGATCATCATACCAGAGCTGCTGGCAGGCATCAGGTAATATTCAGGAACGACAGAACCCGGCCGATAACTGCTGCAGGAAGCGATTACCCAAATGTTATCTGCAGAAGTTCCTGGATCCGGCTGATCACTTTCAGGTATTCTTCATCGGACTTTCCCGTCGGGTCTTCCAATCTCCAGTCATCATCAAATGCCCTCCCGATGAAAAGACATTTCACAATACTAAGGCGAGGAAGCCCGTCACTTCAGTGATCGGGAGGAATCGCTTTTTTTATCAATACAGCGTTAAACTAATTAGATAAACAATGTATATCTAATGCTAATGTGATATAATTCTGGTATGAGAATGCACGATATGAATGATTCCTATACGCATAAAAAAGGACTGGTTTATAAGAATCAG
>OMXA01000054.1 GCA_900314905.1 uncultured Erysipelotrichaceae bacterium | reverse complement strand
AGCCCTGGGCAGCAGTGACCGTCAGCTTCCGCTGCGGAAGCTTGCCTTTCAAGGTGTCTTCAATCGGTGTAAGCGGATCGGCTGCACCTGTAATCCGCATCGCCTGATACACATAAGAGCGCCCGGAGAGCGGATCCCGGATCGCTCCGCCAAGACAGGTTGCTGCCCCGCCGAACGGCTCGATCTCGGTCGGATGATTATGCGTCTCATTCTTGAACATCAAAAGCCATGACTCTTCTCTGCCATCGACATCAACCGGAATCTTCACGGAACATGCATTGATCTCTTCGGACTCATCCAGATCCTTCAGCCTGCCGCTCTGCTTCAGCGCTTTTGCACCGATCGTCGCAAGATCCATGAGCGTGATCGGCTTTGCAGTTCTTCCGGCATATACCTTTTCTCTGAGCTCCAGGTAGTCTTCATACGTCTTCCGGATATAATCCGGTTCAATCTCTACGTCTTTCAGAATCGTATTGAAGGTGGTATGACGGCAGTGATCGGACCAGTACGTATCAATCACCCGGACTTCCGTGATGGTCGGATCCCGATGTTCTTCATTCCGGAAATAATCCTGCAGGAATTCCAGGTCCGCAAGGTCCATTGCCAGTCCTTTTTCCTCACGGAACTTCTGCCGGTCTCCATCGTTCATGTCCGTGAACCCATGCAGCACTTCCGGTGCCGGCGGTTCCGGATACGTGCGATGGATGGTATCAGGCTTTGCCAGAGACGCCTCTCTTGCCTCGACCGGGTTGATCAGGGTTTCCCTGATCTTTTCCCGATCTTCTTCAGAAAGCGCTCCCCTGATGTAATAAACCCTTGCCGTCCGTACTTCCGGTCTTCCTTTGCAGGTACTGAGCTGGATGCATTGCGAAGCACTGTCCGCCCGCTGATCAAACTGCCCAGGCAGATACTCCACTGCAAGCACCCATTCCTCTTCAGACGGCTGCGGTGCAGTCTCTTCATAGAGCACATCCACCTGCGGCTCTGAAAGAATCGTGTGTTCTGCCTGCCTGTAATCAGCTTCTTCAATTGACTCGATGTCATAGCGATTCAGAATGCGCACGCCAGTGACCCTATTGCTGCGGACCACAGTCTGAAGATTGCGGAGCACGCCCTCTGCTTCCACTGCAAACGGCGGTTTCTTTTCTACAAAGCAGCGATATACCGTCATCTGTATCTCCCTTCCAGTGCTTTCTTCCCGATGTCAGTGCGGTGATGCTCTGCTTCAAATGAGATTTCATCCACCGCTGCATAAGCTTTTTTCAGTGCTTCCTTCAGAGTCGGTGCTTCTGCCTCAATGCCAAGCACTCTGCCGCCATTGGTATAGTATCCATCCTCTTTCCTGATGGTTCCGGAATGATAGACCGTCACCCCTGGATGCTGGCCATGCTCATCCAGGCCATGAATCAGATAGCCTTTCTGATAGCTCAGCGGATATCCCCCCGAAGCCTCCATGATACAGGCAGCACACTGATCAGACCATTCGATCTCAAGATCTCCCAGCGTTCCGCTTTCACATGCAAGCATGATTCCGAGCAGATCGCTCTTCAGCAAGGGCAGGACCACCTGAGTCTCGGGATCTCCGAACCTGCTGTTGTATTCAATCACCTTCGGTCCATCCTCTGTCAGCATCAGCCCAAAGTACAATACTCCGCGGAAGGTTCTGCCTTCTGCATTCATTGCATACATCGTCGGAAGGAAGATCTCCTTCATGCAGCGATCTGCAATTTCCTTCGTATAGAACGGCGAAGGAGCAATCGTGCCCATACCCCCGGTATTCAGGCCTTCATCATTGTCCTCTGCCCGCTTATGATCCATCGAGGAAACCATCGGCCGGATGACTTTGCCATCCGTGAAGGCAAGCACCGATACTTCCGGTCCTTTCAGGAATTCCTCGATGACAATCTCATTGCCTGCAGCTCCGAAAGCTTTCTCTACCATGAGCTCTTTGACTGCGGCTTCTGCTTCTGCCGCATTCTCTGCGATGAGCACCCCTTTGCCAAGCGCCAGGCCGTCTGCTTTCAGGACCGCGGGATAAGTATTGCGTTCATGCAGATAAGCAAGCGCAGCTTCCGGATCGCGGAACACTTCATACGATGCCGTCGGAATGCCGTACTTCTTCATGAGACCCTTGGCAAACACCTTGGATGATTCAATCTCAGCAGCTTTCTGTTCTGGGCCGAATGCCCGGATACCAGTCTTCTCCAAGGCATCCACCATGCCAAGGGCAAGCGGATCATCCGGAGTAACGCAGACCAGATCCACCGCATTCTGCACTGCAAATTCCGCAACTCCTTTCACATCCGTCGCCTTGAGATTCACGCATTCGGCAAGGTCGGCAATACCGCCATTTCCTGGTGCGCACCAGATCTTCTCAATCGCAGGATTCTCCTTCAGCTTTCGGATCACCGCATGTTCCCGGCCTCCGCCCCCGATTACCAGCACCTTCATCTTCTTCCCCTCAATCAATGATGGAACAGGCGGATTCCGGTAAACGCCATGACCATGCCATAGCGGTCAGCCGCTTCAATCACGTTGTCATCCCGGATCGAACCGCCAGGTTCCGCCACATACGTAACACCGCTCTTATGGGCCCGCTCGATATTGTCGCCGAACGGGAAGAAGGCATCGCTGCCCAGCGATACACCGCTCTGCGCATTCAGCCATGCTCGCTTTTCTTCCTGGGTGAAAACAGCAGGCTTCTCTGTCCAGTAGTACTGCCATACGCCATCTCTCAGCACATCTTCCTGCTCGCTTCCAAGATACACATCGATGGCATTATCCCGATCCGGCCGGCGGATTTCCGGCTTCCATGGAAGATCCAGCACCTGCGGGGCCTGCCGCAGGAACCAGTGATCTGCCTTATCTCCCGCCAGCCTCACGCAATGAACCCTGCTCTGCTGACCGGCACCGACGCCGATGACCTGGCCATGATAGGCATATGCCACGCTGTTGGACTGCGTATATTTCAATGCAATCATCGAAATGAGCAGATCCCGTTCAGCATCTTCCGGAAGATGCTTGTTCTTCGTGACGATATTGCCGAAGATCGAATGATCCAGAACAACTTCATTTCTGCCCTGTTCGAACGTGATGCCGAATACCTGCTTGCGCTCGATGGATTCCGGGACGTAGGATGGATCAATCTGAATGACATTGTAGTTTCCCTTCTTCTTATGCGAGAGGATTTCCAGTGCTTCGTCTGAGTATCCAGGCGCGATGACTCCATCTGATACCTCATGCTGAAGCGCCAGTGCAGTTTCCTTATCACACGGATCTGAAAGAGCCGCAAAGTCTCCATACGAACTCATGCGATCTGCTCCTCTTGCCCGGATATATGCGCAGGCAAGCGGAGAAACCTCAAGATCTTCAGCAAAATAGATTTTCCGCTCCACGTCGGAAAGCGGCAGACCGATCGCCGCACCCGCCGGGCTGACATGCTTGAACGAAGCGGCCGCCGGCATCCCGGTCGCCTGTTTCAGCTCTCTGACCAGCTGCCAGCTGTTCAGCGCATCCAGAAAATTGATATAGCCAGGCTTTCCATTCAGTACCGTGACTGGAAGATCGCTGCCATCTGCCATGAAGATCCTGGCAGGCTTCTGATTCGGATTGCATCCGTACTTCAGCGAAATCTCATTTGCCATATTAGTTCTCCTCCTCATTCCTGTTGAAGATTCTCGTCTCTGTCTCCCCGGTTTCAATCGTGATCTGCCGGGTAAAAAGACTCACTTTATTCTCCGGATTCAATGCTTCCCAGAGGTGCTGGCTGAACTGATCAAACGGTTCATGCACCATCTGCCAGCGGACCGGCTCTCCCCCAAAGGAAGGAATCGGACTGCCATTATGCGCATACGTATGAATCACCCGTCCGAACCCCGGCTGTTCCTCGGAATAATCAAAGAACTGACGCAGCGTGGAAGCAGGATTTCCTTCATCACTCTTCAGGATTGATATCCGGTAGGAACTTCCCTTCACAATAGCGGAAATCCGCGGAGTATAGTTCGGCTCATCCGGTTCGAACGTGCGGGTGTACAGCGCATCCTCGAACGTCTTTCCTTCTTCGAGAGCCTGATAGATCGTATCGGTCTGATCGCCATTGGTCACAATGGTTTCTGCATGAAATACTCGGACAGGTGCATAGATGATCAGACTCGGATCTTCCATCTTCGAAGGATCATAAGCCTGTGTCCGGATTCCCTCGCCATCCCTCACGAATACGCGGTTGCGGCTGTTCGAGCTTCTGCCCATGATGAAATATCCGATGCGCATGCGCTTGCCGCAGGGAGTGCGGCCGATGACAATGCCTCTGCCGGGATAATCAATTGCCCGCAGATAGGAATACAGATCTTCAGTCATGATTTTTCTCCTTTTCCAGCTGTTCGCTGACCATCTTCACTGCCTCTGGCAGAATCTGCCATTCTGCCTCTTCCATCACTCTTCTCTGCAGCACTTCCGGCGTATCGCCAGGCAGTACCTTTACGGCCTTCTGCAGCAGGATCTCACCGCCATCCGTGATCTCATTGACATAATGCACGGTTGCTCCGGTGATCTTCACCCCTCTTGCAAGAGCAGCTTCATGAACCTTCAGGCCATAGAACCCTTTGCCGCAGAAGGAAGGAATCAGCGAAGGATGAATATTCAGAATCCGTTTCGGATATGCTTCAATCAGAGGTTTTCCTACCATGCTCAGATACCCTGCCAGCACGATGAGATCAATCTGATTCTCTTTCATGCATGCAAGGACAGCCTGGTCGAATGCATCTGTGCTGGCAAATTTCTTCCGGGAGATCACCTCGGTCTTCACTTCAGCCTTCTCAGCCCGCTTCAGGGCAAAGGCATCCTCTCTGCTGCCAACCGTCAGGACAATCTTTCCATGCGGAATCCTGCCTGCATCTTCTGCATCCAGGAGGGCCTGCAGATTCGTTCCCCCGCCTGACACCATCACTGCAATCCGGATCATCTCAGTCTCCGAATACCACGGTGTGATCGCCCGCTTCAATATGGCCGATGATCTGGGCCATTTCACCGTTTTCCTTCAGAATCTGAACCGTACGTTCCGCATCTGAGGGCGAGACGATCACCGTCATGCCGATACCCATGTTGAAGGTGTTGTACATATCATGCTCGGAAATGTTTCCTTTTTCCTGAATCAGCGGGAAAATCGGGGGAATCTTCCAGGCCCCCTTCTGAATCACCGCATTGAACCGGTCCGGGAAAGAACGCGGCATATTCTCATAGAAACCGCCGCCGGTGATATGCGCAATCGACTTCACCTTCACCTGCTGCAGCAATGAGAGAACCGGCTTCACATAGATTCTCGTCGGTGTCAGCAGCGTTTCTCCTAATCCTTTTCCAAGTACATCAGCATAGCCATCCAGATCGGCATGATCGATGTCAAATACTTTGCGGACCAGCGAAAAGCCATTGGAATGAACCCCGGAGGAAGAAATCCCGACGATCACATCTCCTGCCTGAATCGTGTTCTGATCCAGAATCGATTCTTTCTCTACCGCTCCGACCGAGAACCCGGCAACATCATATTCCTCTTCCTTCATCAGCCCCGGATGCTCTGCCGTCTCGCCGCCGACCAATGCACAGCCAGCCTGGACGCAGCCATCAGATACGCCTTTCACGATTGCAGCAATCTTCTCCGGGACATTCTTTCCGCAGGCAATATAGTCGAGGAACACAAGCGGCTTTGCCCCGCAGCAGATGACATCATTCACGCACATCGCCACGCAGTCGATGCCGATCGTATCATGCCGGTCCATCAGAAAGGCAAGCTTCAGCTTCGTGCCGACGCCATCTGTTCCGGACACGAGAACCGGATGATGATATTCTTCCAGGTTCAGCTCAAACAATCCCCCGAACCCGCCGATGCCATCCAGGCATCCCGGGATTGCAGTTCTTGCGACATCCTGTTTCATCAGCTGCACAGAACGGTAGCCTGCAGTCACATCGACGCCTGCTTCCTTGTAGCTGGTACTGTAGCTCTTTTCTGTCATGGCCTCACCCTTCTTTCTTCTTCTCGATTTTCTGCTCGAAGCGATCCTTATCGGCAGAGGATGGTGTCGCTGCCGGATAGTTCTCCGTGAAGCAGCCGGTGCAGAATCCGCACCTTGCGCCATCTGCCATTGCCAGCACGCCCTTCACGCTCAGATATCCGAGCGTATCTGCCCCGATTGCCTTGCAGATTTCACTCTCACTCATCTGGCAGGCAATCAGGTGTTCCTTCGAATCAATATCGGTTCCGTAATAGCACGGGCTGATGAACGGCGGTGCACTGATCCGCACATGAACTTCCCTTGCCCCGGCATCTCTTAACAGCTTCACGATTCTTCCGGAAGTCGTGCCGCGGACAATGGAATCATCCACCATCACGACCCGTTTTCCTTTCACAACCGAAGAAACTGCATTCAGCTTCATGCGAACCGCATTCTCACGCTGTCCCTGTGTCGGCTGGATGAATGTCCTTGCAATATAGCGATTTTTCTGAAAGCCCATCTCATACGGAATCCCGGACTTCTCCGCATAGCCCAGTGCTGCATCCAGGCCGGAATCCGGAACCCCGATCACGACATCTGCGTCAACCGGATGTTCTTCTGCCAGAATTCTGCCTGCCTTCTTTCTTGCCTCATGCACGGACATGCCTTCCAGAACAGAATCCGGTCTTGCAAAATAGACATACTCGAATACGCAGAGATTCCCGCGGGCTCCGCAATGCGTCCGGATGGAACGCACGCCATCCTCATCGACAACGCAGATTTCCCCTGGATCCAGATCACGGATATAGGTCGCGCCGAGTGCATCCAGCGCACATGTCTCGCTGGCAAACAGAATCTGTCCTTCCGGCATCCTGCCCATGACTAACGGTCTGAACCCGGTCCGATCGCGGAATGCAATCAGCTTCATCGGCGATGTCAGCACACACGAGTAAGCCCCTTCCAGATTGTACATTGCCCGCTCGATTGCCTGTTCGATTGAAGGCTGACGCAGACGCTCCCGGACAATTTCATATGCGATGATCTCAGAATCATTCGTGGTATGGAAGATTGCACCGCCGAATTCCAGTTTCCTTCTGAGCTCTGCCGCATTGGTCAGGTTGCCATTATGGGCAATTGCAAGCTGTCCTTTATAATGGCGGAACAGTAGCGGCTGCGCATTCGTATGATTCACGGTCCCGAACGTAGAATATCTGGTATGGCCGATGGCAATCTGTCCCTTGCCGAGTTTTTTCAGCTCTTCCCGGCTGAAGACCTCCCGGACAAGCCCTACTCCCTTATGGACCGTGATCACGCCCCGGTCATTGACCGCAATTCCGCAGCTCTCCTGACCTCGATGCTGGAGCGCAAACAGCCCGTAATACGTATCTCCCGCAACATCTTCTTTTTCTTCCCGATCATAGATTCCGAAGATGCCGCATTCCTCATGAATGAGATCCTGCATCAGAGTTCCCTGACCTTTTCCTGCAGGGCACGGTCCTTCTGCTCTACTGAAGCTTCCATGGAAGCACGTTCTTCCTTCAGCCTTCTCCCCAGAGCCGGATCAGATAATGCCAGAATCTCTGCCGCAAGATATGCTGCATTCTTCGCCCCGTCAATCGCAACCGCCGCAACCGGAATACCGCTCGGCATCATGGAAGTACTCAGCAGCGCATCCAGGCCATCCATAGCTCCGCCCCGCAGCGGAACTCCGATCACCGGCAGCGTCGTATTGGCAGCCAGGGAGCCAGCCAGAGCCGCGCTCATTCCTGCCCCGGCAATCAGAACTCCGAAGCCATTCTCTTCTGCGTTCCTTGCGAACTTCGCAGTTTCCTCCGGGGTGCGATGAGCACTCATCACGTGTGCCTCAAACGGGATCCCGAGATCCTTCAGTGTCTTCATCGCTTTTGACATCACCGGAAAATCACTGTCGGAACCCATAATCACTGCAGCCTTCTTCATCACCAAGTCCTCCTTCAACAGAAAAAAGCCTGCAGACAGTCCAGTCTACAGGCATCATTGTTTTATTCTTTCCGGCGAGGGCGGTTTCCTCCCGCAGACGCCAGAGCCTCAAACGCATGGAGAGATACAGAATCACGGTACATAGCCAGGTCCTTTCTGCATTCTGAAACACCGTTAAAAGACGGGACTATAGTATCTGATTCAAAACAAATTGTAAAGGAGTCTTTCAGGCGGCAAAGCGGGCAATTCATGTGATGTAACTCTCAGATCAGCACCCTCACACAGTAAAAGGTCTGATCGAAAAAAGCTGCAGCAATCGCATGGCCGATCATTCCGAAGCAGTATCTGCTTTCCCTCATTGATTCTGATCTGATGTGTCCTCCGGCAGGATTTAAGAGACTTTGTTCTTCTACCGGCTGCAGGATTGGCATTCGATGTCTTTCCAATAACTGCCTGAGGCGATGGAGGTCTTTCAGCCAGATCTTCAGCTTCCTTTATATAACACGATCAGGAAGATCAGGAGCACAGAAATAAAGACCAGCCAGATGCCTATTTCTCTTCTCTCTTTTTTCCTGACTGCTATTCCAAGGTAATAAATGCATGGAACTGCCAGCAGCATCAATGAATAAATAAAATCCCCTGCATGAACCATATCATCCGCATGTGTCCCCTCATAGCTCGTAAGTGCAAGAGAGGAAGCAGCGCTGCCCCAACGTCATTAAGTTAAGAAAGAGGTCTACAGAGGAAATTGACAGTATTCTGTAGACCTTTTTCGAGATTGAATGGGCGGGCATTATGAAAAAACTAT
>OMXA01000056.1 GCA_900314905.1 uncultured Erysipelotrichaceae bacterium | reverse complement strand
CGATGGGATCGTGCTGACAGGAGGGCTGATGCGGTTTGATGACATTGCAGAAGGCATCCGGAAGTCCTGTGAGTGGATCGCACCGATTGCGGTTTACCCAGGAGAGTTCGAGCAGGAAGCACTTGCCTATAATGCCCTGAAGGTATTGAGAGGCGAGATGGAGCCGAAGCACTATACCGGAAAGCCGGTATGGACAGGGTTCCATGATGAGGAGAAAGCAAAATGAGCCGGAGCTTTGAAGAACTGATGAATCAGCTTTCTTCCTGCAGGAAGAAGGTGCTGTCGGTTGCCTGCGCACAGGACGAGCCGGTCCTGGAAGCAGTGAAGGAAGCCCATGAGAAAGGCATTGTCGATGCAATCCTGGTCGGAGAGGAAGGTGCAATCCGTTCCATCGGTTCAAAGATCGGCATGAATCTCGGCGATTATCAGATCATTGATGAGAAAGATCCGAAAGAGGCAGCCCACCATGCAGTCTCGCTTGTCCATGATGGAAAAGCGGATATGTACATGAAGGGAATTCTTCCGACCAAGGATTTTCTGAAGAGCGTGCTCGATAAGGAAGCAGGACTGCGGAAGAATAAAGTACTGTCCCATGTGGCCGTATTTGAGATTCCCGGCATCGATCATCTGCTGTTCCTGTCGGATGTGGCATTTATTCCGTATCCGACTCTGGAAGAAAAGAAAGAGATGATCCGCTATTGCGTGGAGATCGCAGAGGCATGCGGAGTAGAGACCCCGAAGGTGGCACCGCTGGCAGCTGTGGAAGTGGTGAACCCGAAGATGCCTGCCACCGTAGAAGCAGAACAGCTTCATGAAGCCAATGAAGCTGGCGAGCTGGCTGGCTGCGTTGTCGATGGTCCGCTGTCGCTGGACATTGCTCTGTATGAGCAGGCTGCAATTGAAAAGGGTGCACAGAACAGACCGTGCGCTGGAAAGAGCGATATTCTGATCTTCCCGGATATTCATGCGGGCAATATTACATATAAAGCGATTCAGCATATGGTCCCTCATGTGAAGGGAGGAGGAATCCTGACGGGCACTTCTGCTCCGGTCATTCTGACTTCCCGTTCTGATACGAAGGAGACCAAGGTCAATTCGATCTGCCTGGCAGCAATTCTTTCTGATCATCAGAGAAATCACTGAGACCTGAGGCGCAATGCTTCAGGTTTTTTGTATGCCCTGAGAATGGCTTGCGTGGACATCTTTTGAGGGAGTGTCCATCGTGGTATTTCTTCATGCAGGAATGCTTTACAATACTGATATAGGAGCAGCTGATTTATGATCATTCAGGAAGAAGCAATGCAGATCATTCGGACTGCATTGCATGAAGCAAAACCGGACGAAGCAGTGAAGCGGGCTTTGGCAGAACTGCCGGAAGTGTCCGGAAAGATTGTCCTCATTGCCTTCGGCAAAGCTGCATGGGCGATGTCAAAGGCTGCAGAGAGTGTCCTTCATGACCGTATCACGGAAGGCATCTGCATTACGAAATACGGGCATGTGCAGGGAAAGATCCCGCATGTGCAGTGTTATGAAGCAGGGCATCCGGTACCGGATGAAAACAGTTTTTCTGCCACCCGAAAAGCAGAAAAGCTGGTCAGTGATCTGAGACCGGAAGATCTGGTGCTCCTGCTGGTTTCGGGCGGGGGAAGCGCATTGTTTGAAGATCCTCTCATTCCGCCGGAAGAACTGCAGGACATCACCAAGCAGCTGCTGGCCTGCGGAGCGGATATCACGGAGATCAATATCATCCGCAAACGCCTGTCAGCTGTGAAAGGCGGTAAGTTTGCAGAGAAGTGCAGGCCGGCACACGTTTTTTCCATCGTTCTTTCTGATATCATCGGGGATCCGCTGGATTCCATCGCATCCGGGCCGGCATATCCGGATTCTCATACGTGTGAAGAAGCCCTTGCCATTGCCGATAAGTATGCGCTGAATCTTTCTGAAAAAGCACGGAATCTTCTGAAGATTGAGACTCCGAAGAAACTGGATCATGCAGAGACGAGAATTACCGGCAGCGTGAAGCAGCTATGCAGAAGCGCAGAAGAGACATGCCGGAGACTTGGCTATGAACCGGTGTTTCTGACTGCCTCACTGAATTGCGAGGCAAGAGAGGCTGGAAGCTTCCTCGCCGCCATCGCCAGAGATCATCAGAATACCGAAAAATCTGCGGCCTGGATTCTTGGCGGAGAGACGATTGTTCATCTGCATGGATCGGGAAAAGGAGGCCGCAATCAGGAGCTGGTGCTTTCTGCAGCAGAGGGAATTCAGGACTGCAGAGATACCTGCATTTTCTCGGTCGGCAGCGACGGGACGGATGGGCCTACCGATGCGGCAGGGGGAATTGCGGATGAACACACCTGTGCGAAGCTGAAAGAACAGGGAATTCTGATTCCGGCAGTGCTGGCAGAAAATGACAGCTATCACGCCCTGAAGAAAGCAGATGGACTGGTGATCACAGGCCCTACGGGGACGAATGTCAATGATCTGACGGTCCTTCTGATCAAAAGGCACGGATCATGATCGGCACAGCAGGAGAATACCGGATCTTCCGCGTTTCGAAAGGAGCGAAAATCGAGAAGGATGTGGAAGCTGATCTTGGAAAACGGGAAGATCTGTGCAGAGAAGCAGTATCGAAGAAGCTTCCGGTTTATGCAGTTTATCTGAGAGGAGAGCTCAAGGCGTGCTACGCCTTCCAGCAAGAGGGTCATGAACTGAAGTGCGGAAAGGAATGGACTGCCGGAAGACTTCCATCCAGGATTCAGTCAGAAACAGACCTCTGCATCTGCAGAGATCTGATCTCAATTCTGGCCTGGAAGAATGGATGGAGTGCAGAATTCCATGGGCATGCAGTAACAGTGAAACGCAGTGCCCTCATTCTTCAGATTCTCGAAGGAATTGCATTCGGAGCTGCAATGGGCCTGATCCTGTGGCTGGCACTGAAGAGGGCGGCGGTATCGGCGCTCATCGGCTGTGCCTGGGCAGCGGCAAATATTATGCTGTTTCTGAATCATGAGATCGAGAAGCAGAAAGATCAGGTTCAGTTTCACGAACTATGAAAAATGCCAGCTTAATTGCTGGCATTGTCATCTTCGGAAGAAGTTTCGTGCTGGCGCAGATAATCAATGACCTGATCTCTGGCCAGAGCAAGATGCCTGGAATTGACTTTGCAGGCTTCTTTTTTTCTGCCATTCAGAAGATTTTCCAGAATTTCAGAATGCTCCTGCTCTGAATCATCGAACCGCTTCCTGCTGGTAAGCGAGATGATGCGGAACTGATGATTCTGGTTTTCTGCTTTTTCATAGAGGGCCGTCATGAGATCGTTGGAATTCATCTCGACAATCTGATGATGAAACTTCGCATCCAGGCGGATATAGGCTTCCAGGTCCTGGCTGTGGTGCAGCTTGCGGAACTGATGGATTTCTTCTTCCAGTTCTTTCTGATGCTGAAGAATGACGTCTGAATCCGTATGGATCATTGCATAGTTCTCAATGGCCTCGCGCACTTCAAAGATATTCTCGATATCTTTCGGAGTATAGGTCCTGACGAAGATTCCCTTGTTGGGGGTGACCGTAGCGATGCCATCTGCAGCCAGCATGCGAAGCGCTTCGCGCACCGGAGAGCGGCTGATGCCGAGTTCTTCGGCTATCGTCTTTTCCTGGAGCCAGGTTCCGGATGGATAGCGGCCGGAAAAAATATCTTCTTTGATGATTTCATAAGCCTGCTGGCTGATGGTTGTGATCTGTTTCATAAGTTACAAGGATATGATACACCAAAGGAAACGAAAACTGCATGGACGCTTCCTGAGAAAAGCATCCATGCAGTCCGGATGAAACTCAGTGGATGAAGAGACTCAGGATGATCAGCAGCACGGAACCGAATAATGGCACCAGGATCGTGCTGATGGTCCAGGTCTTCAGAGAGGTGTTGATATCCAGCCCTGAGAAGTTCGTCACTACATGGAAGTAGGAGTCATTCAGGAAGGACGGGCACATCGTAGTAAGGCAGAGAGCCATTCCGGCAAGATACGGATTGATGCTCAGAGTACCAAGCATCGGAGCGATGATTGCCGAACCGGTAATCATTGCAGTAGTTCCGGATCCCTGCGGGAATCTCATGATCGTTCCGATCAGGAGCGGTACCAGAATCGGAAGCACGCCTGCATTGACAATGCCCTGAGCCATGATCTGAGCAGCCCCGGTTGCTTTGACGACCGCACCGAGCGCTCCGCCAGCAGCAGTGATGAATACGATCGGGCCTGCATCTTTGAGCGCGTCGCCCATCATGCCCTGGATTTCCTTGTTTGTCTTGCCTTCGGTCAGGCAGAATGCACCGAGGCATACGGAGATGAATAATGCGATGACCGGATTGCCGAGGAAAGTGATGATCTGACCGAACATGGACGTCTTCATTGCAGTCTGGGAAACGATCGTATTTGCGAGAATCAGGAATACCGGCAGCAGGAGAATCAGGAAGGAGATTCCGGCACCAGGGAGTTTCTCTGTGGTGAGGAGTTCTTCGAAATCCTTGTTTTCCAGTTCCTTGCCGCTGTCAAGTTTCTTTGAAATCTTCTGCAGAACCGCATACTGTGCTTCCGTATACTTGCTCGGATCGATTTCTTCCGGCACTACGAACTTTCCTTCATACTTCTTTCCGTAATAGCGGAAGAGATACACAGAGAAGATGAACAGCGGAACTGAGAAGGCAAGACCGCAGAGAATGAAGATTCCAAGATCGATATTGATTCCTTCATTCTGGAAGGTCGAAACAACCGCCAGAGGTCCTGGGGTAGGCGGAACCATGAAGTGAGTTATATAGAGTCCCATGCCGAGAATGCCGCCCAGCTGAATCATGGACTTCTTGGTCAGACGGGAGAATTCCTTTGCAAGAGACGACAGGATGACGAAGCCGCTGTCGCAGAATACCGGAATGGAAACTACGAAACCGGTAAGACCGAGCACGACATCAGCACGCTTGACGCCGACGACCTTGAGAATGCTGAGGGCCATGCGCTTTGCTGCGCCGCTCTTCTCAAGGAAGATGCCCATGATGCAGCCAAGGCCGATCACGATGCCGATACTGGTCATCGTCCCGCCGAAGCCTGAGGTAACTGTAGAGATCGCAACGGTCAGAAGGCTTCCGCCTTCATTTCCGGTTCCGACCAGCAGTGCATTTCCGGAGAGAATGGCAATCAGAATTGCCGAAATAATCATTGCCGGGAATGGGTGAAGTCTTGTCTTGATAATCAGCACCATCATGATCACGATGCCGATGATCATCGCTAATACGGGATTCATAAATGATTCTATCCTCCTTGTTTTCAATCAGATGACCGGACCGAGACAGTGAATATCGATGGCAGAGAAGTACTGGATTGCTTCGTTCTTGGTCATTTCTCCATTCAGGACGCGGACCAGCTTTGCGATCGCTTCTTCTCCAACCTGCTCAATTGTCTTTTCTCCGGTAATGATCAGTCCTGCATTCAGATCCATGTCGTTCTGCATCCGTTCATAAGTGTTCGGATTTCCGCAGATCTTGATTACAGGCATGCTTGGGAAGCCCTGCGGGGCACCTCTTCCGGTTGAGAAGCACATGAACTGTGCTCCGGTAGCTGCCATGCCGGTCAGGATCTCAGGTTCCCGCCCCGGTGTATCCTTGATCCACAGCCCCTTCTGAGTTGTGACATGTTCCGGATACTCCAGCACGCCCTGAATCGGGCGGCTTCCGCTCTTCACAATTGCGCCGAGGCTCTTTTCTTCGATGGAAGACAGTCCGCCGGCGATGTTGCCTGGTGTCGGCTGACCTCTGCGCATATCGCAGCCGACGCTCTTCGCTCTGGTCTCCATATTGCGGACGATCTCATAAATCTTATCGGCAACCTGCTTATTCACGGCTCTGCGGGCAAGCAGGTGCTCGCCGCCGAGAAACTCTGTCGTTTCACCGAAGATGACGGTCGCCCCGAGGTCTACCAGATGATCTGCAACGTAGCCGATCACGCAGTTGCTTGCCATGCCGCTGGTTGTATCGCTGGCTCCGCACTTGATTGCCATGACAATCTCGTTCATATCTGCTTCGGAACGCTGGATACCGGAAATTTCGATGACCAGCTTCCTGGCAATATCCGTGCCAGCCTGAATTGCTCTGGATACCCCTCCGAGTTCCTGAATATGAATGATCTCAGTCGGCTTGCCGGATGCCTTCAGCTCCTTGTACATGCGTTCATGGTCGGTTCCCTCGCATCCAAGCGAGACAATCAGAACTGCACCGACATTCGGACTCTTGCCAAGGGAGATCAGAGTCTCTGTCACCCGATCAAGATCCGGCGGCAGCTGGCAGCACCCCTGATGATGCAGGTAGACAACAGTTCCCTGTACTTCTCTTGCAATTGCACTTGCTACATCATTGGCACATGTCACCGACGGAATGATGGCAACATAATTTCTGGAACCCACAGACCCATCCGGTCTGCGATAGCCATACCACTTCATTCCTTTCTGCCTCCTTTCTCCCAATCGCCTCTGCCGCGCATGCTTTCAAGATTATGCACATGCACGTATTCGCCTTTTACGATGTCGGCACTTGCCATGCCGATCTCTTCTCCATACTTGATGATCAGCTCGCCTTTATGAATCGGCTTCAGAGCAATCTTATGGCCATACGGAACATCGCCGATCACTGTGATCTCTTCCATGTTTCCTCTCGGATCGCGGACCTCGACCACCGTTCCATCCGTGATGCCGTTTGCGAAGATCGTCGCGACATTATCTTTGTCATTGACCTTCAGCGCAATTTTCTTTTCTTCTGCCATGCTTATTTCCCCTCCGGTGCTACTGCCAGAACGCTGACGCCATCCGGAATCACAACCACGCTGGCATCCTGGCCTTTCATTTCAAGCGCAATCTTCAGTGCCTCATCTGCAGACTTCGCAGGAATCATATTGCAAGCCCGGACTGTTTCCTCATCCAGCTCAGAAACCAGAATCATCCTGTGCTGATGCAGAATGCGGGCATAAATCTGCGGACACCACTGCTCCGGGATCGTTTCCTTCGGGGGAATCTTTGACAGATATGCATCAATCTCTTCCGGAGTTCCCATGCGGATCAGCTCGGCAAAATGTGTTCCGCCCATGCCATCCACACAGCTGCAGCACATGATGATGACTCCATCCTCGCCTGCACATGCCTCAGCTGTTGCGACTGCTTTCGGGCTCTGGTACAGATTCTGATCAAGCGGATAGCCGCCATTGGAAGTCACGACGATATCGCCGGTAATGCTTTCGCACTGACTCCACTTGCGGATGAAGGAAACGCCTTCGGCATGTGCCTGCTCCAGATCGCCAGCCCAGGCAGCGATGACTTTCTTCTCGGCATTCAGGGCGACATTCAGGATGTACTGCACATTCACCATGCGAGCAGCTCTGACCATGTCTTCGTGGATCGGATTATGTTCCAGCACTCCGGTCTTTGCATACGGGCTCGCAATTGCTTTGTAGGAATGATTCTCATTGACGGTCTCTGCCGAGCATACTCCAGGGAGAATGCTCTTTCTTCCGCCTGAGAAGCCGGCAAAGAAGTGAGGCTCAATAAACCCTTCGGTAATCAGAAGATCTGCCTCTGCTGCAAGTCTGTTGACATGGAACTCTGCCCCGGAAGGAAGCACGCCCATCATCACGAACTGATCCGGTTCAAATGCCCTGTTGACCACGATCTTTTCATGATCCACAATCTCATCTCCGAACATCCTGCGCTGTTCTTCTTCAGTCGTAGGACGATGTAGCCCGGTCGCAATCAGGATCGTGATGTCCGCATCCGGATTGCCTTTCCGGATTGCTGCAAGTTCCAGCGGCAGGGTGATCCTGCTCGGCACAGCCCGGGTATGATCGCTGGTCACGATCACGACTTTCTTCTTCCCGACTGCCAGTTCTTCCAGCTTCGGTGTTCCGATCGGATTGTCCATCGCTTCTTTCACGATTTCGGTTTCCGTCTTCTCTGTGCTGAATTCATGCATCTTGGCGCGGATTACTGCTTTCAGATTCTTTTCGTCAACATGCAGCTCCATATGGGAGGTGTAATAAGGAATTTCAATGGTTTTCATGGTCCCTCCTGATTATGTATGGTGTATACATCCTACACTTAGTAAAGCATCGAGGGGGATCACCTTCAAGATGTAAGGGGTTACACAATTTGAGAATCTGCAAACACAGACATCAGAAAAAAGAAAAAGCCTTTCATAAAGTGGTCCCTGTAGAAAGGACAGCACTCTGACAGTGCTGAGGTCCTCCTGCAGGGGCCATTTTTATGGGCAGAAAATCCAGAAAACGCAATCCTA
>OMXA01000059.1 GCA_900314905.1 uncultured Erysipelotrichaceae bacterium | reverse complement strand
CAATATGTGCGGCTGGCTTCAGAGATTTCTCTACAAAGTGATGGGAATGAGAATGGAGAATCTCCAGTCTTATCTGAACTGGTTCGTATATCTATTCCGGATCAAGCGGGATGATGAGAAATACCCGAAAGTAGAACGAGTGATCAGGCATCTGCTTCTAACAGACGCTCAATACGTCAGAAAATACTGATCACTCATACCCACTTTCGTTTACTCCCCGAAAAAATAAAACAAGTTGAATAATACTTTTATCAATATTCGCCTTTGCATAATAATTTATTCTGAACTACATCAATTGATCATTAGCCATTTATTATTTTCTTCAATAATTACTGGTCTGGTGAAATTCTAAACTTTTTGGGCAATCATCATAAGCAAACATAAAAAAACGGCCATCCCATAAATCACCGGTTGACCATTTTTCATTTTTTAGTATTTTCTCACCGTAAACTGTTACTCTTCAACACTCTTGAAATCAATCCTCCAAGTTCCTGCGGCAGTCTGCTGAGGTCCGTAAGATCCAGCGTGTGTTTCCCATAGATATTCCGGATCCGCTCCACATCCCCGTCGATCACCGCGCCAAAGATGCCCACCTTCCGCTTGGCGTATTCCTTTGCCACAGCTGCAGCGTCCTCTTCATCGCTCATCTCCGGATGGAAGCTGTTCTCCGTCGGCAGTCCGTCTGAGATCACGATCATGATCTTTCTGGTCTCTGGCCGTTTCAGGAGTTTTTCACATCCATATGCAATCGCCGCGCCATCGCGGTTTCTGTTGATGCAGCTGACTCCCCCGAGGCGATAACGATCCTTCCGGTCCGGTTCGTCGAAGTTGTGGTACACATCCAGCGTGCAGATCCCCTGGCTGTCGTTATGTCCATAGACCATGTGTGGCACCTGCATTGCGCTCAGGATCTCATTCAGTAGGATAGCAGTCTTCCGCGCAGCCTCGATCTTTCCGCCTGCATACATGGATCCCGATTCGTCGATGCATAACGCAAACGCGCATTTCGGTTTCCCGATCGGCAGTCTGGTCCGCGTGAAGCAGTTTCCTGCGCCAATGCATGCATTCCTCGCATAGGACTGCGCTGAGAAGCGTCCCGTGGTGTATCCTTTCTCCGCCCCAGCCGCCTCACGCTCCTTCAGAACACGCTTCAGCATCCGGATCGCCGGCTCTGACCATTCGCGCACCTCATCGTGATCCGCGAGATATTTCTGAATGTCTGACTCTTCCGGCTCCGGTTTGCGCCTCACTTCATAGCGCCACTTCGCTGTGTTCATTCCACGCTCGCGGAGTGCTTTCATACGGATCTCTTCGGCCTCCTGACGAAGGACCCTCTCATGCATATCTTCCGCTTCCCGTTCCGCATCCGCCTGGATCATCTCATTCATCGCTGCATTCAGCTCTCGTGCGCCTGTCTCTTCATTCAATGCGTTCCGTGCAGCGTCTGCTCTTGCTTCTTCCATGGCGGACTGCTCCAGTGTCTTACTGCCTGATGGCGTTCCTTCGCCTTCCGGGGCTGCAGACATCGCCTGATTCATTGCGGAGGAAATGCTGTTCAGCAGTTCTTCCAGCGCTGTTTCTGAAGACATCCGGCCTGCGGAGGAACCGCCTTGTACAGGAGATCCGGATTCCCCGTTTCCGCTTTTCTCCTGCCCTTTGGCTCCAGTGTTTCCAGATGTCTGTCCTCCCTGGTTCTGCATTTCCTGCTGTTCTTCAGATCCATTTCCGTTTTCTTCTGCAGACCCTTCTGAAGAATCCGAGAAATCCGGTGCATTCGAAGCATCCGGCATCTCCGGAACTTCCGGGATCATCGGATAGAGCACACAAAGTACTTCAAGGATCAGCTTCACGCGCTTTTTTCCATTCTTCTCCCAGCGCAGTGATTCTGTAAACGGCCGGCACTCCCTGAGCACGCTCTGCAGCTTCTCATAGAGCTCTTCTGTCTCCTGATCAGCCAGCGGCTCTCCGGTGCTTTTCTCCGGAAAGTGCATCGCATCCAGGAGCATGCAGTTCATCACCATGCTGAGAAACGGCATCTGTCCTTCCTTCACTCTTTGAAGCATGTCTTCCACGGGAGCTGCTTTTTCAAACAGCTGGCCGTCCATGACATGGATCCCAGCAGCAAAGACTCCCGGGAACATCGCATACCCGTAGTTTTCTATAAACCCGTCCTCATGGATGTTCATCAGTTCTTTGCAGATGGAAGCACACAGCTTCCGCTTCATCGGCTTCTCCTGAAGATCCTTCAGCACTGCTTCTGCATTCGTGTTTTCCAGCGTTTCATACCAGGATGCCTTAAGAATTCCATTGATGCATCCCTTCATCGCTGCAAAGTCCGTCAGCAGGATGTGGAGACATTCATGAACGATGTGGCCAATGATGCTGTAATGCTGAAGCGTCCTCGTCGAAAGATCCCGGATCAAGGGCCCGCGCGTGTTGATATGCACGGTGTGTCCTTCCGTCCATGCAGTCTGTTCTGTCTCACGCTTTGCAAAACAGTCGAGGTCAACGGTTCTTCCAGGTGCTTTATTCCCGAGCGCTGTTGTCACATACTGTTTCAGAAACCGGAAGTAATATTCGCTGGAGAAGAATATTTCATCGTCCTTCAGCCCGGTCTTTGTTTCCGCAATCGCTCTGCGGATTTCTGCTTCATATCCCATATTGCTGTTCTCCTTCTGTTAATTACATGAATGAATTCATTCAGGCTTCCTGCTTTCTTGATTGCAGTCTGATTTCAAAGGCATCACGGTCTCGATTCAGGACTGCCGCTTCATGCAGGATTTGTGATGTTTCTTACTTTATGAGGACCCGATCATCCCGATCGATCCCATCTGAATACAGAAAGAGCGGGAGTTCTGATTCCCCGCTCACTGCTCATTTCTAGTCACCCGGTCGGAAGTACGCCTCCAGGCATGACATGAACTCCGCTTTCAGATCCGGATCATTGGAAGTCTTGGAAATAAAGAGATTCTTCCCGTTTCCAAACACATCTCCGTTGATCAGATTCGCGGCTGCCCAGTCTTCCAGTGCACGCACATCGATTGCTCCATCCGTGACTGCTTTCTCGAAGGCATATTCCCTGCACTTGCTGTAGGTCTTTACCATCAGCTGAAGCTTGGGAAAGTCCTGATATCCGGTTACGGAAGCGATCCGCTTTACCAGCTCCTCATCACTGACCTGTTCCAGATCGATCGGCGTGAAGCGTGACAGCACAGACTGATTCAGTCCGGTGCACCCTTCGCAGTCCACATTTGTCGTCATGATGATCACGGCATCCGGATTGCGTTCAATATATTCCCCATCGACGAGATGCACGCTGCTGCAGCTGTCAAACATCGAGTTCAGTGCAGCAAGCACGCCTGGACGGGTTAATACCGTCGGCTCCTGGATCTCGCAGACCCATCCGTTTCGGAAAGCCTGAACCAGCGTGGAATACACTTTCTCAAAGCCTCCGGAAGACTGCGAATCTGCTTTTGCAAATGCCTTCAGCAACGCCTCCTGGCAATCCGCACTGGATGCGCCTTTCTTCGTTTCACCGCTGATCCTTGCATAGGAGCTTTCCGGATCCAGAAGAATCTCTTCCGTTGACGGCATGTTCTCTGCAAAATCATGGAAATCCATTGAGAAACGCTTCTTTCGGCTGACATCCGGAATGATGTTCAGGGTCAGATCCAGCTTTTCTGTGTCCGTCGAACATTCAAACGTGACCAGCGGCTTATGCACTGCCGCCGCAAAGATCCTGCACCAGATTGTTTTCCCGGTTCCAGGCTCCCCGCGCAGAATGAAATTCCGGAACGGATGCTTCGAGTGATAAGACGCCTTATAGAGATTTGCTGCGTATTCCAGCTTGTCCGGAATCACATAATCCTCCGGGATCACCGGAATCAATGCTTTTTCCTCAGGGCTGTAGATGCGCTTTGGATCCGGATCATACTGCCCGGCAAGAGAGTTCGCCGATGCTTTCTGCCTCCCAGGCACTTCGATCCGCTGCAGATGCTCTCCAGTGAATCTGCTGACATCGCCATGAATGCTGTCTTCTACCAGATCGTATTTCTGATTCATATCGAGCATCGGAATCTCATCGAAATTTATCTTTTCCATCTGAAATACGTTGATCAGATCAATGTAATGCGGATTCCGCGGATCATCCTTCTTCAGAAGCCGCCTGATATCTGCATTCAGCATCGCAAGACTGGTATGATCCGGCTTCTCATGAAGCAGAGCCCGGCTGAACGCATCCGCAAGCTTTGTCTGCGTCCCCTGCTGCTGAATGTTCCAGGAATCATCCGACCGAAATACTGCTGACAGTGTTAAGCCGTACAGCAGCGCACCGGTGGATCTCCGCTTCTTTTCGAGACGATCTCCGAGAATATATCGTTCACCTGCACCATAGCGATCCACGCAAACAGCAGAAACACAGCCGTCCTTTGCAAACCGCATCAGGATATGCGGATACTCTCGGTAATCCTTCTGATCCTCATGAAACGCCGTGGCAGGGCCATCCCAGTAATCTACGAGAAGGCTTCCGTCCTTCGCTTCTGCCCAGCCGCCAAGACCTCTGATCTCAGGATCATTGAGGAAGGCAAACGCGGAAGACTCTCCTTTCATGACACCCCACACCGGATTGATCGCATAGGGATGCGTCCCAAGAATTCTGCTCTCGCTTCCGACGACGGATCTGCTGATCAGATCCTCGGTGTAATCACGGGTTTCACGGATCTCCTCGATGGAAAACGTACTGATCGGTTCATTCTGGTTCTGATTCAAGACCAGACGGTTGTACAGTTTAATCATCTGCGGCCCTCCCGACGGATGCGAACAATCACATCCGCATCATTTCTGTCAGAGGAATAATGCCAGACGACTGCAGGAACGCCATCCTGGCTGATGCACCGGGATAACTCTTCAAGATCAGCTCCTTTCGGAACCCCGATTTCAAGATTGCCGAGCGGGATCTGGAGCCTGCCGCCTCTGATTTTTAATGTCTTTGTATCAAATAGATCTGTTACTGCATCAGCAAACCGGTCCAGACCGACCGTCCGCCACCAGGCTTCTGTCATAGATTCATGTGTTCTCTTCATAAGTTCTTCTCCAGTTTCATATCGTTCTCTGATCAATTTCTGCATAATGCCACTGATCCGCCGTCCATGCTTGTGCAGCGGATTTTCTGGTTTTCAAAGCCATAAAGAAAGGGAACAGTGTGTTTCTGTTCCCTCTTCCTGTTCTGACTGATCCTTCTGAGCGCAGGATCCCTGCACCTTTTCAGAAAGGACAATCATCATTCTCAAAGCCCGACGGATACGCCGGATAAGGATCTTTAGCTCCTGTGCTGCGGCTGGAATCTCCCGGATGTGAAGACGGTGCTTCCTGTTCCGGATTCGAGCTGTAGCCTATCCAGCCGCTGCTTTCCACAGAGCTCTGATCACGCGGTCCGGAGCTTCCTGCAGAAGAAGCAGAGCCGGGGTAAAGCTGATAGCCCCCGCTGCGTTTTTCTTCATAGGATCGGGCGCGGTCATGTACATTCGATGCTTCTGCACTGGCAGGACGCTGTGCATTGGAACCTGTATCACTGCCGGCTGACTGCTGATCCGTGCGCGGTCTCTTTGTTTCCAGGAAGCGGATGCTGTCGCATACTACTTCGGTCACATAGATGGTTCTTCCTTCCGAGGACTTGTAAGTCCTTGTCTGGATGTGTCCATGCACTGCGAGAAGCGATCCTTTTGCTGTGTAGTTAGCAAGAGCCTCAGCTCTAGCGCCGAACGCTGCGCAGCTGATGAAGTCCGCGGTCGGAGCAGAATTCTGCTGACCATCAGACCGGTGCTTCGGTACATCCCGATCCACTGCAAGCGTAAAGCTCGCCGCCGCCTGTCCCCCTTCATGCGTCGGTTTTCTGACTTCAACATCTCTCGTGATTCTTCCAATCAGCTGAACGTTGTTTGCTGCACCCATAACTGCTGCCCCTCCTTAAGGCATCGATGCGTAACCCGGAAAGTTTCTG
>OMXA01000063.1 GCA_900314905.1 uncultured Erysipelotrichaceae bacterium | reverse complement strand
GGTGGTCTCCGTGGAGCTGGACCGGACCCTTCTGCCCGTCCTGGAAGAGACCCTGGCCCACTGCCCCAACGCGGAGATCGTGGAGGGGGATATCCTGAAAACCGACCTTTCCGCCCTGTGCCGGGAAAGGCTGGCGGGGCTGACCCCGGTGGCCTGCGCCAACCTGCCCTACAACATCACCACCCCCGCCATCACCGCCCTGCTGGAGGCGGGCTGCTTCCGGGCGGTGACGGTGATGATCCAGAAGGAGGTGGCCCAGCGGATCTGCGCTGCCCCCGGCTCCGGGGAATACGGGGCCTTCACCCTGCTGTGCCGGTATTACGCCGACAGCGAGCTTCTCTACGACGTGCCCCCTTCCTGCTTCTATCCCGCCCCCAAGGTGACCTCCGCGGTGATCCGCATGACCTGCCGGCCGGAGCCCCCCGTCCCGGTGGGGGACAGGGCCCTCTTCTTCCGGGTGGTCCGGTCGGCCTTCAACCAGCGGCGGAAGACCCTGGTCAACGCCCTGTCCAACCTGGCGGACAAGGAGACCGTCCGTCAGGCGGTGCTGGCCTGCGGCCTGCCGGAGACCGTCCGGGGGGAGCGGCTGTCCTTCGAGGACTTCGCCGCCCTGACAGAAAAAATCCGGGAAATGACCGGCGGGGGAAATATGTGACTTGCAATCCCCTCCGTGCCGATATATAATACCTATATCTATAGCTTTCCCAAGGAGGGTATCGTGATGGGAATGACCAACAACAAGACCGTACTGGACTGGATCGACCAGCAGATCGCCCTGTGCAAGCCCGAGAAGGTTGTCTGGATCGACGGCAGTGAGGAACAACTGGAGGCCCTTCGCCAGGAGGCCTGCGCCACCGGCGAGATGTATAAGCTCAACCAGGAGAAGCTCCCCGGCTGCTATCTCCACCGCTCCGACCCCACCGACGTGGCCCGGGTGGAGAGCCGCACCTTCATCTGCTGCGAAAAGAACATCAGAAATTTCTTCATTGCAAACTCCTCTCTCTTGATCTCCCCCATGAGGGTTCTTCACGCTATCATGAGATGGATGAAAACCTCTTCTTCGCCAGCTTTCCAAAGAAAAGTGAAACTGCCTATAAAGGCTCTCTTGGAAAAGCATTGCTCATCAGCGGATGCTATGGGATGGCTGGTGCTGCCGGCTTGAATATCCTTGGCGCAGAGACCGTCGGCATTCCATATCTCCATGCGGCAATGCCGGAAGAAATCTATGCACCTCTTGCTTCCAGATTTCTCACTCCGGTCATGCACCCATTCGGACACGAATCCTGGTATGAAGTTCTGGAGCCGCTGATTCATCAGGCAACCGCCATCGGCTTCGGCAGCGGAGCTGTCTATATGGATCACAAATCGCAGATCCTGGATCTGATCCTGCAGAACAGCAAAGTTCCCGTTGTCCTTGATGCGGAAGCACTGCGCCTTCTGCAGCACAATACGTATATTCTGCGCTTTGCCAGCGCACCGGTGATCCTGACTCCGCATATCGGAGAATTCTCGGCAATTTCAAATCTTCCGGAAGATGCGATCCGGGACAATCGTCTCAGGACTGCCCTCGGCTTTGCATCGGATTATAAAGTCATCGTCGTGCTGAAAGGTCCGAACACGATCGTCGCTTCTCCTTCCGGAGAAGTGTATATCAATCAGACCGGGAACCAGGCGCTTGCCCAGGCAGGTTCTGGAGATGTGCTTACCGGCATGATGACAGCGATGCTGGCGATGACTCGTGATGTCTTCACCGCCGTCTGCATGGCGGTATGGCTTCATGGCTATCTGGCAGAACTTGGCACAGAGAATCATTCGATGCAGAATTTCCGTCTGGAAGCCTATCTGGAACTGATGGATGAATTATTCCGGAAGCACGGATTCTGAAAGCTGATACTCCATGAGAATCGCGGTCTGCTCACCGATGTCTTCATAGGTTACTTTCCGCTTCTCTGCCGTCTGAAATCCGATTTTCTCATACAGCCATTCTGCCCGGTCGTTCCCCTCCAGAACGTCCAGGTGTATGGCTTTCTTTTTCTTCTGCTCTGCAAGATGAATCATTTCTCTCAGCATGATTTCCGAAATATGCATTCCTCGGAAATCGGGATGAACTGCAAACAGATGCAGCACCATGACCTCATCTGCCAGTGCATGACTTGGAAAACGGGCATCCAGATACTCCGGATCTTCTTCATCAGTCAGGACCATTGCCGAAGCAATTCTTCCTTCTTCTCTCAGAAGATACATTTCATGATTCTGAAGATGCTCTGCAAGTCCCTCTCTGGATGGATAGATCCCGATCGTCCAGGAAGGACCGTACTGATCCTTGCTCTGAAATGCGCATACTTCTTCGTAGAACCGATACAGTTCCTCAAGATCTTCTATTCTGCCTTCTCTGATTTCTGTCATCTCTTCTCCTCAATGAACCAGTCCTCTGTCCACAGTCATGCAGGTTGATGTGTTTCCATCCAGCCGGATCGCGTTGACTGCTCCGAGTTTTTTCATCAGTTCTGTTTCTGCTTCCCCGCCGCCGAGCTTTCCGGCAATCACCAGAAGTACCGTACCATCTGCACTTTCGCCGAATAGCGTGACCCAGCTGTCTGAGGATCTATTCCAGTATGCCGAATCATTCCTGCCAAGCCATACTCGCTTCCCATCTTTCAGCAAGGTATAAGCTCCGCTTAAGCCATATTCCGTATTGATCTGATATCCGTAATCATCAAGATCTTCTTCATAGGACCAGAACGAATCCCATTCCGGTTTCCATTCCCCGTTTTCCCAGCCATGATAAGCCAGCTTCAGATTCCCATCCCGATTGAAATAGACCGTGGCATTCCCTTTTCCATATGCCGGAGTGAGTTCCTGGCCATTCCACTTCGCCCAGCTTCCGCCAATCAGAAGAGCCCCGACTGGTCTTCCGTATTCTGCACCGCCGTTCTGGAAGAATCCGCCGTTGATCCCTCCGACATGCCAGTATTCCGAATTGTGATCATAAAGCTCATCCAGATTCTTCGGCGTTTCTCTGGTATAGTCGAGCTGAAGAAAGGTATGATTATCCGGTTTCACTTTCAGCACATGGTATTCAGCCCCTCCATAGGTCCCGGATTCATACTTCACAGAAGGTCTGGTCCCTTTTCTGCAGTAGACATTGATTGCATCCGCAATCGGACGATCAGACTTTCCGGAGCTATGATCCGAGATTCTGCTCAGCCCATGTGGGAAAGGAACCCATGCCAGAATCACCGCCGCAATCAGCAGCAGAATCAGCCATCTCAGTTTCCGCATAGGAAAAGTTTAATAGAAAACAGCCGGTTCTGTACAGAAGCCAGAACATCAGCGAAACTTCAGGCACTCTGAAAACAGAAAAACCGGATTCCATCCAAGAACCCGGTGTCACAGTGCCCCTGGCCGGACTCGAACCGGCACGGTATCGCTACCGGGGGATTTTGAGTCCCCTACGTCTACCAATTCCATCACAAGGGCGTTCAGGCACTGCTTATTTTACCCTGTGAACATTTGGTTTTCAATCCGGTTTATGCTCCGGACAGAATCTGTTCTGCTTCCTGCATTGCATGCAGACCGGATGAATCCCGAGGTGTCTGGAAATCCGGATTGCAGATCTGATCCAGCGCATGAATGATTTTATGAGATGCATGGCAGATGACTTCCATGGACTTCTTCAGCTCAGAAAGCTCCTGATCCCTGCTCCAGCCTGCAATATAGCCGAAGGAATACTCGCTCGGATCCAGATGATAATGCATGCACACGGCACAGGCAATGCTTTCCGCCTGCACTTCCATGGTTCTGCGATCGATATCCAGGCTTTTTCCGCTATGCAGCATCGCATGCGATATTTCATGAATCATCGTCTTGACTGTCTGAAGCTGTGACAGGGTTTCATCGATCACGATTTCTTTTCTTTCCAGGGAATAATAGCCATTCGCTCTTCCTTCCAGGTTCTCATACCTGATGGGAACAGGAGAAACCAGTTCCAGGGCTGCCCGGAAAGAATCATAATCTTCTACTTCACCATCGATCTTCTCCTGAAGAAAAGAGGGCAGCGGAGCTCCGTCCGTCTGGCTGATATCGAATACCGGAATTGCCCGGTATCCGACAATGATCCGTTTTCCCGATGAACATTCTCCCGATTCCGATTCCCGTACCTTCGTGATCGGTGCCATGATGCGGATCGACTTTTCTCCTTTGCGCACCCATCTTCCGAAGCTTCGGTACCATGCCTGGTAGCCGGCGATATAGGTTGCTTCCGGCTTCTGCTGGTAAATCAGAATCGTATTGTTCAGAGAATAGCTGTGAAACCTGGACATAGTTGAAAGATAGTTCCGGTATGCTTCGCTCTGAAATACCCCCTTCACCCCTGCTTCTACCTGTTCGGCAATCTGCCTGATGCTGTCCATAACAATCCTCCTGCCATTTCATTAGCAGAAAAAACAGGAGATTCCCCGGATCACTGACGACACTTCGGGTCTTTTGTAAACACCCGGTAACAGCAGAATGTCTCTTCATGCTATAATCGCGGCAGATAAAGGAGATTATTATCTGATTATGGAACAGCTCGAATTCAAATTTGATACTCAGCTTCTGATCGACGGTCATGATCTTTCTGAAGATGCGATTCACGACTATATTCTCGAGCACTTCAAGGGAGACTGCCTGCTGGTCGTTGGCGACGATACGCTGATCAAGATTCATTTCCATACCAATGAGCCATGGAAGATCCTGGAATACGGTCAATCCATCGGCGATATCTATGACGTTGTCGTGGAAAACATGCAGCGCCAGGAAGAAGGTCTGAAGGGCTGACATTCATTTCAATCAAAGAGCATATGCGATCTGCATATGCTCTTTTACTTTCATGATCCGCTGTTTCTCTTCTTTCCAGTATGTACGTGAACCTCCCCGCCTAAGTGCTGACGCACTATAGACGGGGCTTCCAAGGGCTTGTGTGCCCTCAGACTTCCGTCTGCACAAACGATACGGTATCAGCA
>OMXA01000064.1 GCA_900314905.1 uncultured Erysipelotrichaceae bacterium | reverse complement strand
GAACGATATGAAACTGGAGAAGAACTTATGAAGAGAACACATGAATCTATGACAGAAGCCTGGTGGCGCAATACCGGGCTGAACCGGTTTGCGGATGCGGTGACGGATCTTTTTGATACCGCGACGGTACAGACCTATGGCGGGCGTCTTCAGATCCCGCTTGGCAATCTGGAGATCGGTGTACCGGAAGGAACTGATCTTGAAGTGCTCAGTCAGTGCATCAGCCAGGATGGCGTTCCGGCAGTCGTCTGGCACTATTCCTCAGAGAAGGGGGATGCAGATGTGATTGTCCGTATCCGTCAGAGAGGATCCAGATGATTGAACTGTACAACCGCCTGGTCCTCACTCAGAGCCAGAATGAACCGATCAGCGTCTTTTCTCTCGATGAAGTCCGGGAAGTCAGAGACTATAATCCGGATCTCATCAGGAGATCGATTGCCGGAAGTGAGAGCACAGCGCTCGGGACGCACCTTTCCGCGATTCATCCGGTTTGGGGCGTCATGAAAGGCGAGTCCTGTGCCTTTGCGTTCCTCCATGATCCTGAACTCAAGGGTCTTGGCGGCTGGGCAGTGACTTCAGACGGCAGCGTCCTGGTGGATTACTGGGACGGACCGGCCTCTGCGTACCAGCCGGATCGGAAGGACTACCGGGAATTTCCGCATATTCTGATGAAATTTGCCAGTGACGGGAGCGTATCGGCAGTCTGCGTGGACCGCTTCAAGGCAGGCGAACGGTATATTCTCGGCGATCGCTTGGACAAGAAGCGCAGATCTACCGCGGCGCTTCTGTACGGTCTCACGATTGCTTCCGTGTACCGCTCGGATCCTTCTTGGAGCAATGAGCAGCAGTCGGCGCAGTTCAAGCTGGCTGACGCGTTCAGTTCAGCGCTTCTGCATGAAGCTCCGGACTACTCAAGCCTGGCGATGCTGAATGCAGACGTCCGGAGGCTTCTGAAGAAGAACGATCCGGATAATGCACGCTACATCGACCGGGTGAACGTGTTTTCGATGAATCGGATCAACCTTGATGAGATTCCGCTTCTCGATCTTTCAGAGAAGTATGAATTTGCGGAGGACACCATCCATGGCGACATGAGCAGGTTCATGGGCGAGCGTCTTCAGGAGATCGAGGTGCCGGGAAAGAAGAAGGTGTCTGCCGCTTCGCTTGCCGGGAAATATGACCCGGATCCGGAACGCATCTATACCAGAGAGGAGGAATCGCTGATTCCGGTGATCCCGGAGGACTACGTGATCCCGGACAAGCTGGAATATGCGGCAAATCTCTACAAGGCTTCCTATCATTCCAGGCATCCGTTCCGCAATTTCATTCTGCGGGGCGAGCCGGGAACAGGAAAGACGATCTGGTGCAGGATCTTTGCTGCAGCGATTCATAAGCCTCTGGTCACGTTTGAGTGCTCCACGGACACGGAGAAGCTTGATCTTACCCTGAACATCATTCCCGATGTGAACGGAAAGAAGCACTTCTCGATGAACTTTCATGACTTTGCGGAAAACATGCCTTCCCCGGAAGAGATCCTGCTGGATCCGGAAGGATCCTATGAGAGAATCAGCGGGGAGCCGAAGAAGGACGCTACCGGAAGAGATTGTCAGGAGGCGATTCTGAAGGCATTTGCAGAGGCTGATAAAGGAGCCTCGGGCGGCTTTGAGAAAGTGTATTCCACCTTGGTGCAGGCATTTCGAAACGGCTGGGTCTGTGAGATCCAGGAACCAACGGTGCTGACCAGGCCGGGTGTGCTTGCGGCACTGAATTCAATGTTTGACAGCTGCAACAGCGTGCATCTTGTCGATGGGGAATACATTCAGAGAAACAAGGATGCAGTAATCATCATGACGACGAACGTGGACTGCGAAGGATGCACCGGGCTGAATCAGTCCGTGCTGTCGCGGTTCACGCCGATCGATCTGGAACGGATCAGCGAGGACGAGCTCGTAAAGCGCATTGCTAATGTGACAGGCTATCAGAACTTTCCGAAGCTGCAGCTGATGGTGAAGACCTACAGCAAATGCAGGGAATATGCTTCCGAGAAAGCGGTCACGGATGGAGCAATCGATGTGCGCGCGCTGGAAGACTGGGCGGCAGCCAATCTGATCAATGGTGACGTCTTCGGAAACGGAAGAAATCTGTTCATTTCCAAGACTTCCAATGATCCGGATCTGAAAGCTGAGTTCATGTCATGCCTGGAAGCGTACTTCCGACCGGGCGACTAGAAGAAAGACGGGGCAGGTGAGAAAATCCTGCTCCGCTTTTAAAGAAGGAGAAAAACAGAAATGGGATATGAAGCAGAAATCCGCAGAGCGATTGCGGAAAAGAAGACCGAACTGGAAAAAGATGAACAGTTCTTCTCCAGCGAATACTATTTCCGCTTCCTGAGGCAGTATGTGACGACAGCGCTTGGGAAGAAAGCACCGAAGGGACGCGTGGAACTGGAATGCTTTGCAGAGCGCGGAACCGATCGTACTGCGTGGACGGAAGGACACACGGTTCACGTCAACACGAGAGGACCGCTGATCCGTGATCTTTCGACGCGGATGCTGCAGCACTACAGCATCATCGGTCACATTGTTCATGAATGCCTCCACATCCTGCTGAGTGATTTTCAGGCGATGAAGGGATGCGTAAACGGAATTCTTCAGGCTTCGTGGTATGAGACGCCGAAGAATCCGGATGCAGAGCAGGTGCTGGAAGATCTCAGACAGAAGCCATTGAAGCGGAAGCTCTGTGCTTCCATCTGTAAGGAACTGATCAACATTCATGAAGACGGGTTCATCGAGAATTACGGCTATGTGCTGTTCCCTGGGGTGTTTGCTGCGGGGATCCATGTGATGGATGATCAGCTGTTTGAAAAGTCTGCGGCCGTGGAAGATATGCTTGCAGGCGTGAAGCGGGGCGAAGTGCCCTTCATCAGCACAGTGATGAACTGCATGCTCCTGGATGCGATGCATTACCCGGAGAAAAGCACCGGGGAAGCACTGGAAGACAATGAAACGGAGGAACTGTACGATCATCTCCACGACCTGCTTGAAGCATGTCGCCCGTATACGGAAGCATTGCGCTGGGAGCAGAACGGAGGAGAACGCATGAGGCTGATCTGAGAACTGCTGTGCGTGCTGTATCCCGTGATCCCGGAGGTTGAGGAGCCGATGGGGCATAGCGCTGGTAGCGCAGGAACTGAAAGCCAGGGAGAACGTACTGGGGAAAACGCGGAAGAGGGGGAGCACGGAAACAGAAGTAAAGGGTCTTCCGGGAACTCCTCTGGAATGAAATCCGGAGAATCATCCGGCCCAGCGTCTAAAGGACAATCCGGAACACCATCCGAAGGATCATCCAGAGAGCAGGAGGGAGCTTCCTCCGGGGATCCTGGCCGCATGCGTGCAGGATCACCTACGGACGGCCAGGCATCATTAGCATCCTCGGGAACTGGTGAAGCAGGTCTCTGTCCAGGAAACTGCGACCGGGAATCTGCAGGAACTGCTGCCGGATCAGGTCAGCCATCCTCAGAAGCTGCGCTTGCGGAACTGTTAAGCAGCATCTCTTCCGCGATGAATCAGGCGATGTCCGCAGAACCGAAAGGAGATGGGTCCCCGGACAGCAGCACTCTGCAGCAGGCAGGAATTCTGAATTCTGAAAGCTCTGAAGCATCGGGACCATCCGGAACTCCTGGGCAATCCGCAGCCGCCCAGACAGCCGAAGCAGCAGAAGCTGCGCGCGAAGATGCTGCACGGAATGCATCAGAACAGGAAGCCGCGGTTCGGGGACTGAATGCTGCAATGAACCAGATGATCAAGGCGGATGCGGAAAGCGCAGCTGAGAACATGCATGCGGAACATCTGAGGCGGGAAGCTGAGGCCATCCGCATGAAAGCACTGCATGAGCACGGACTGGAGAATGCCGGCTGGTGCTCCATAATGCGGAACTGGCAGATCCGGTCATTCACGTGGATCTCCGTATTCCGCACCGCGTAGGCCGGGAAAAACCACTGGTCGCCGTCTCCGCAGTAGCTCTCGTCGATCACGCCCATGGAATTGGCCTGCAGGATCCCGAAGTTTTTGAAGGTCGAGCTGCGGGGCACGCAGTGTGCTTCGTAGCCGGCGGGAAGCTCCATGCCGACTCCCAGGGGGATCAGGCGGAACTCGCCCGCCTTCATGGTAATGTCCTCCGCGGAACGGAGGTCGATCCAGTCGCTCACTCCGTTGATATAGCGGAGCTTCTCGATCCTGTCCGAAAAATACTTGATCCGGATCTCCATCAGTTCTCCTCCGGGGCCTTTTCCTGCCCCTCCGCGGCTTCCTGCTGTCCTTCTTCCCGGTTCTCCGCCGCGTCATTTTCCCGGGCTTCTGTCTCCGAGGTCTCAAGGCCGAAGCGGTACTTGACCTCCTTCTCCACTTCCTGGGCGATCTCCGCCTCCTGATCCGGCGTGACCGTCGGAAGGTCCTTCCGGGAATCCACGCCGAAACGGCGCAGGAATTCATCTTCGGAGATGATTTCAATGCCTAATGCCTTCGCCTTCGTGTTTTTGGAGGATGCGGATTCCAGATCATTGTTGATCAGGAAGCTTGTCGACTTGCTGACCGATCCT
>OMXA01000065.1 GCA_900314905.1 uncultured Erysipelotrichaceae bacterium | reverse complement strand
TATCATTTTGGATTGGATATCCGTGTCCAAGCAGCTCATAGGTTAATGGGTGATGTATAATCGGCTATTCGATAACCGCACTTTTTCAGCACCCTCCCTCGCGGTTCTCTTTTATGATGCTCACTCTGCCTGCATCTGTCTCAGCTTTTCATTCAGCTTGGAGTAAACATGATCCCGGAACCATGGTTCCGAGGATTTCTGCACCGCTTCATCGAGAGAAAACCAGCTGACGCCGGAATTCTCATCTGGATTCATGCGGATTGCTTCATTCTCTTCTGCCTGCAGAAGATACGTGACATTCAGATGAAGATGTGAGCTCACATATACGCCATGATGGACGTGCCCATCCACGGTCAGAGATTCCAGAGAAAAGATCTGATCAGAAATCGGAACCACATTCGTCAGTCCGCTCTCTTCTCTGGTTTCCTTCAATGCGACCTTCAGCAGATCGCGTTCGCCATCCGCATGTCCGCCGAGCCAGCTCCAGGAACGGTAGATGTTATGCCAGCACATCACCGTTTTCGTCCGCTTTGGATTCACGATCCATGCACTCGCAGTCATGTGGGCAATCGGATTGCTCCGTTCAAATACATCCGGCATCGTTTCAAGACACCTGAGGATCAGCTTCCGGTCTTTTTCTTCCTGTTCATTGAAAGGCTGATACGCCTTCAGTTCTTCGATCAGGTTCATAAGAGAGTCTGCTCATTGATGATCAGATGGAACTCCATCTGGAGAAATGCTGCAGCCCTTCTGCACATCAGCATCCGATCCATGAAGATTTCAAAATATTCCCCGATCTCACCATATTTCGTGTCAACTTCCAGTTTCAGCTTGATCGCTGAATGCTCGCGATTGATCTTCAGCTGGGATACTGTAGCCGAATAATTCACCCGGTCATGAATATCAAATTTCTGAACATCTTTTTCCTGCACTCTGCTGCGCCGCACATCAGATTTATCCGCAAGGATCAGAGCAGCAGCGATTTTGCTGACAGGAACTCCATTTCCTTCATCGTGATTTCCAATTGCTGAGATGATCGGCGCAATATCAGAAGCAGAAACACCGATCCTGTTCAGCAGTACGAAGGCCATCAGAGCCCCAGACTGGCTGTGATCAACCCGGTTGACGATATTGCCGATATCGTGAAGCCAGGCTGCCGTCAGAGCCAGATCAATCGTATGATCCTCTTCTCCAAGCGTATCCAGAATATATCTGGTTCTCGCCGCAACCACCATCACATGTGCCTGGCTGTGCTCCGTGAAATGCAGAGCTTTCATTGCCCGGTTCTGTTCTTCAATATATGTATTGATCTCCGGACTGCTGCTGACTTTGCAGAACAGCGGAAACCGGTCCGGATTTCTCAGATCATGAGCTGAGTCTGTCTGTTTCGTTTTCATGTCATCCTCCGTTTCTCAATCATAAACCGGAAAAGTCAAAAAAAGATACCTTCTGATGTAAAACCAGAAGGTACCCGATCAGATCGATTAAGCGTTCTGCTGTGCTTTCTTCGCTTCCGCAGCTTCTTTCTTCTGCTCAAGTCTCTCATTCCAGAGCTTTTCTGCTCTCGGAGCCCATGCATCCGCATAAGCCTTGGTCTTTCCGCAGAGATGTTCAGCCGACTCTGGCGAAGTGAGGTCAGTGCTGTGGGCACCGGATTCCTTTACAATCTCTGTCAGTCTGCCGGAATTCTCGAGCATCGGGCACGGCTGGAACATATTCTGATTGAACGGCTGATTCTCACGATACTTGAGGAACAGCGGCTGTCTCAGGCAATCCAGCAGATCCTGATCCTTGATGTTTGCCTGGCTGTAATGAATGAATACGCAAGGCTCAACATCACCAGCAGAGTTGATGTGGCAGTAGTTCTTGCCGCCGGCGATGCATCCTCCGATGTACTCGCCATCATTCTGGAAGTCAATCGTGAAGATCGGGAACGGAGATTCTTCCGAACGGATATAACGGATTCTGCGATAGACATATTCACGCTCATCCGGAGTCAGCAGCAGATCAGGAGTTGCGTCGTTTCCGACTGGCATGTAGTGGAAGTACCAGGCAATCCGAGCTCCCTTCTCAATGAGCATTTCAATGAACTCATCAGAAGTAACTGCCTTGTAGTTCACATGGGTGTAGCAGATGGAAACTGCAAACGGAATTCCCTTTGCCTTCAGCATATCCAGCGCATGCATGACCTTGTCATAGCAGCCCTCGCCGCGGCGGGAATCCGTAGTCTCACGATTTCCTTCGATCGACGGAGCAAAGGAGATATTGCCGCACTTGACAACCTCATCGAGGAACTCTTCTGTCATCAGAGTGGTATTCGTGAAGATGTGGAAATAGCAGTCATTATGCTTCTGAGCAAGCTTCAGAATATCATCCTTGCGGACCAGAGGTTCGCCGCCAGTCATCAGATAGACATATGTTCCAAGCTCCTTGCCCTGGCTGACAATCTTGTCCATATCTTCGAATGTCAGATTGTTCTTGTAGCCATATTCAGCAGCCCAGCAGCCGATGCAGTGCATGTTGCACGCAGACGTTGGGTCAAACAGAATGGTCCAAGGAATGTTGCACTTGTACTTTGCAGCCATCTTGCGCTGGCGCGGAAGTCCGAGCATGGATGCATTGATGACGAAGTTTGTCAGGAACTTATCCATGCAGTTCTGATCAATCTCCTTGAACAGGCGGATTGCATACTTGTACCACTTGTTATCCTTATCCGTTAATACCCTTCTAACAAAAGCAAGCTGTTCCGGCATTGCAACAGAACCGCCGTACTTATCCAGCCAGTCCAGAATCTTCGGAATATTGTTTTCCGGATCCTTCTGAAGATAGCCAAGAACCTGCTTAACTCCGAATGCCTTAACTGTTTCACTAAAAGTCTTCTGCATCTTAGTTCTCCTTTTACACGAACCTATTAAATCACAATTTTTTTTACCCGGAAACAGCAGTATCACCGGAAATAAACACTTTCCGCGAAGTGTATACCCCTTCATTACACCCTTGATTTCATCGCATGATCACAATTCTTTAAGGAATCTTCACACCGTTTCCATCGGTGCTTCAGAAAATCAGAATATCCTAACCCATGCAAACAGAAAGGAGAACCTGATGACGGAGCACGAGCCGTCAGGAATCTGATCAGATCCACAGAAAACTCTTTCCCCCTCTGGGTATCGGCGAATCATATAAGGTGCCGATACCCATTTCATGTCTTGCCTGGCAGCCTTTTCATCCGCTATGATGAGCACACGGAGGAACATGACATGATATATCCGAAGTTTCTGTCCCCTGGCGATACCATCGGCGTCTCAGCACCCTCTGATGGTGCCGGAAAAAATCCGGAGTCATTCCGGGAATCGCTTGAATATCTGAAAGCCAGCGGGTGGAACATCCAGGAAACTGCTTCGCTCTGGTCTTCGTCCTGCCCATCTGCAGATCCCGAAACACGAGGCAGAGAATTCTCTTCCCTGTTTGAAAATCCAGGTGTCCATGCAGTCATGGCAGCCCGCGGGGGCGATTTCCTGTATGACTGCCTTCCATATGTGAATTTTGAGACCATGCGTTCAAATCCGAAATGGCTGCTTGGAGCAAGTGATCCGACCAGTCTGCTGTTCACCTATACCGCAGGCTATGATGTAGCAACCATGTATGGCAGAAATGCCGGCAGCTTTGACAGCACTCATCTAAGCGAAGAAAAAGAGAATGCCATTCAGATTCTGAAAGGAAACCTCATCACCCAGAATAGTTCCATCATGCATGCATCAAAAGCCTCCTTCATGGAGGACTATGCCGGAGCAGACACGGTGACTGAATGGAAATCACCGAAAGCTTCCATTCATGTTACCGGGCGCTGTATCGGCGGGTGCCTTGAAGTTCTGAAAGATGTGATCGGCACAAAATACGATCATGTCCATGATTTTCTGAAGAAATATGAATCCGATGGCTTTCTATGGTATTTCGATGACTTCAGCCTCAGTGCAGAAGGTTTCTATCTGACCTTGCTCCAATTCCGGAATGCCGGCTGGTTTGAGCACTGCAAGGCAATCCTGATCGGCAGAGTCCTGTTTCCTTCCAGCACGACCGGGCTCTCTTATGACGCCGCATTCCGCAAAGCCATTCCGGATATCCCGTATGTCTATGAAATGGATATCGGTCACACCTATCCTTCTTTCCTGATGATCAACGGGGCTGTCGCGGATTTCAATTATGAGAATGGAAAAGGCTCTATTTCATTCGAATTGAAATAAACCCTCTCATGCCTGCTCTTCTGTGGTAAAATACTTCTTGTTCGCATGGGGTATTAGCTCAGCTGGGAGAGCACCTGGTTCGCAATCAGGGGGTCGAGGGTTCGAATCCCTTATGCTCCATTATGAAAACCGCCTGGAGTTTAAAGTGGTCCCTGTAGAAAGGACAGCACTCTGACAGTGCTGAGGTCCTCCTGCAGGGGCCATTTTTATGGGCAGAAAATCCAGAAAACGCAATCCTAA
>OMXA01000066.1 GCA_900314905.1 uncultured Erysipelotrichaceae bacterium | reverse complement strand
CCGTCAGATCTTGCAAAAACACCGTCAGATCCGGCAGAAACGCCGTCAGATCTTGCAAAAACACCGTCAGATCCGGTGGGAAACCCGTCAGAATTATCTGATGCTGCTCTAAGCCTTTCAGAGAAAGGGAAAGTAATACTTCAGAAAATGGAGATAGGTAGAGAATATAGTGCAGATGAGATTGC
Organism: uncultured Erysipelotrichaceae bacterium; assembly: GCA_900314905.1. Classification (GTDB taxonomy): domain Bacteria; phylum Bacillota_I; class Bacilli_A; order Erysipelotrichales; family Erysipelotrichaceae; genus Bulleidia. Next base: position 3,214 of record OMXA01000066.1, on the reverse strand, counting down.
GGATATCATTGATTTGAAAGGGTCACGAACAAGGGAATTATTACGAGAGCTGAGGAGAAAGGATTTGATTCGCTCAACTGGTACAGCAAGATATACAAGATATGTCAAAACCGGAAAGAAGAAAATTTCCAGCTGACACTACTGCTCCTCAAGCACGTTGTCTGAAAATTCCTCAAACCCGTCCAGCGTCGTGCTATCATGAAGTCGATAAAGACACACTTTTGCAGTCCTGCAGAGCAGGGCGTCTGATTGAAGTTCCGCATCACACAGCAATCCGTGATCGCGGGATCTGATCGCTCCAGATGGAGCTGAACTTCAGGATGTTCCGTTCATGCAGCATGGGACTCGCAGAAAGCGTGTCTTTTTTTGTGCCTTGGATGGCAGAGAGGAGACAGCAATATGACTAACGCAAAGGGAACCACGAGTTTCGCCGCAGATCTCAGGGGGATCGGCGCATTTCTGAAGGATGAGTACGGCCACTTTCTGGACCGCATGACGCCGCCGGACACATCGGACTGTACGTTCATGCAGGCGGATGCCCCGCTGAGCCGTGATGAGGAAGCAGCCATGAAAATGGCGAAGGCCTGGGGCAGCGTGCATGATCCCGACGCCGTGGCAGTGGAAGGAAAGCTCTCCGCGGAAACGGCAGAGGATGGCGAGGGCTACACGAAGTATTCCTTCACCTATGCGATCTCGGATGACTTCGGTACCGTGACAATCTTCACCCGGCATCTCGTGGAGTATGTGTCCGTCGACGGTGAGAACGGAGGCTTCTGAACATGGCTGAGAACATCATCCAGGCATCCGACCGCTCGGTTTCCGAGGTGATTGAGGAATGCCTGTCGTCTGCCACAGCCCTCGGCATGGATCTGTCTTACAGTCCTTCCGTTCTTCTGGAGGACATCAGCACACTGTCCATTGATGAATGGCGTGAGAAGCGCAGAGAGATGATCGGCGGTTCCGATGCAGGAACCGTGATGGGAGTCAGCTCGCGTTCTCTCACCCGTCTGGTTCTTGAAAAGCAAGGAAAGTGGAACGCACCGCCGGCAGATCGGAAGCTCCAGTTCATCTTCGACTGGGGGCATGCGGCAGAAACCGTATCCGCACGCCACTTCGGCAGGGTGACCGGGTTTGAGGTCTTCCGGGATAACCGGATGTTTGCTCACCCGCACCATCCCTGGATGGGCGGGGACGTGGATGCCTTCTGCATCGATGCGGAAGGCTATCAGTGCGGCATCGAGCTCAAGACAGCTAATCCGATGTTTCTGAGCCGCTGGTATTCGGGCGTGTATGGTCAGGATGCGACGGTCTACCGGCAGGAATATATCTGGCAGATCCGCCACTACATGGCAGTCACGAATCTGTTCCGCTGGTATCTCGTTATCATGTTCGACAACAATGCTGACAATGTGGTGATCATCCGCGTCGATCGTGACATGCAGGCAGAGAAAGAGCTGATCAGTGCAGAAGAAAACGTCTGGAAAAACTATGTTCTGACCGGGGCTGTCCCGAAAGAATCGACCTTTGAGAAGGATGAATATCAGCAGCTGAGGGACGGCCTCGGGCTTCCGGAAGCAGATAAAACTGCAGAACGTAAGCTGCTCGATGAGGCAGATCTGAAATCTCTCGAGGAATTCATCCGCCTTTCCGATCAGAAGTCAGATCTCGAAAAGCAGAAGAAAGAGATCGAGGAGCGTCAGAACGCGTTAAGACTGCATCTGGAAGAAGAGCTTGGGGAAGCAGTGGAAGGCTATCTTCCTTCAAAGACAGAACCGCAGAAGGAATATGTGGTCTCCAATCCGCTTGTTACAAGAGAAGGGGCGGATCTGAGCAGGCTGAAGACGCTGCACCCGGAGATCTTCCAGGAGGTCAGGACCGCTTCAGACTCCAGGCGCTTTTCAGTAAAGCTCAAGGCCGTAAAGAGGAAGAAGTCATGACAGCAAACGAATCCGCATCGGTGGAAGGAAGGTTCTACCGCCGCAGGAATCAGGAAGGCAGTGACTTCTTCGTGAACCTGGTAACCTGTCAGAACGGGAAAGAACTTCCTCCGGCAGTTCAGAACCAGGGAAAGTTTGCACACGGCTTCATGTTTACCGTGACCGGATACAACCTTCCGACTGTAAAGGAGCTGAAATACCGCTATTACGGCTCCTGGGTGATGAGCCCGAAATACGGCCTGCAGTTTGAGGCGAAGTCCTGCCGCGAGATCCCTCCGGATACACGGTCTGGAATTGCAGCATATCTTGCGTCCTCTCGGTTTCATAGAATCGGGAAAGCATCGGCACGTGCAATCGTGGACCGCTTCGGGCTTGAAACGCTTGAGGTGATTCGGAATACACCGGAGCAGCTGCTGGAAGTAAGAGGCGTGACACGCTCCAGGCTTGCATCGCTTCTGAAAAGCTTTCATGAAACGGAATCCTATGGAGAGCTTGCTGCATTTCTCGGAGCATTCCGCATCCGCAGCGACCGCATCGCAAAGATCTATGAATGCTGGGGACAGTCATCGAAAGCAAGGATCCGGGAAAACCCTTATGCACTGACGGAGATCAGCGGGATCAGTTTTTCCGATGCTGATCTCATCGCGCATGAGCTGCAGTTTCCCGAAGATTCCAGGGAGCGCATCCGGACAGGGATCCTTGCGGTACTTGCACAGGATACGGCCGAAGGCAATCTCTGGATGGATCTTCGCGAGCTGAAGAAGCGCACGGTGGAGATGCTGAATGAAAGCTTCGGGAATCACGCCGTGAATGAAGCGATGGTGGAAGACGAGCTGATTCATGCTAAGGATGCGGGGAAGCTCGTCCGTCATGGCGGATGTGCGGTGTTCCTGAAGGAAAACGATGAGGCGGAGCATTTCACTGCCGAAAAGCTGCTGAAGCTGCTTGCGGTTTCTCCTGAAGCATCAGAAGAAACCTATGCACAGGCTCTGGAGCACGTTCTTCTGAAGCAGGAAAGTATTCATTTGGCCGAAGGACAGAAGAAAGGAGTGATGAACTGTCTCACGCACCGGGTATCGATCCTGACCGGCGGACCGGGGACCGGAAAGACCACCGTGCTTTCGGCGATCATTCAGGTTTATCAGAAGGTAACGCATGGCCAGGTAACGCTGCTTGCTCCGACCGGCAAAGCTGCACGACGCATGAGCGAGCAGACCGGAATTCCGGCAAGCACGATTCATTCCGCGATTCATCTGTATCAGAGCGATCTGAAGGCC
>OMXA01000068.1 GCA_900314905.1 uncultured Erysipelotrichaceae bacterium | reverse complement strand
TATTCCACTGAAAAGAAGAAAATCCTGGCCAGTATCAGAACCGGTCAGGATTCTCATCCAAAATTTTGTTTACAATCCCTACTTTGTCAGCAGACTCGCTTAAGGCGGTTCTTTTCTTTTTCTCCGATGATTTTTAGGGAACATGCATTTATAATGATGAAAAGGGTTTCATGATCGGAGGCAGATATTATGGGAGCACAGTATTGCATCGGCGTTGATATCGGAGGAACAACAGTAAAGCTCGGCCTGTTCACTGTGACTGGCGCATTGATGGACAAGTGGGAGATTCCGACTCGCAAGGATGAAGAAGGAAGATGGATCATTCCGGATGTCGCTGCTTCCATCAGAAAAAAGATGGAAGAAAAAGGCATGCAGGATACCGACCTTGCCGGGATCGGCATGGGCGTGCCAGGTCCGGTGGAACCAGATGGACATGTATCGGTATGCGTGAACCTAGGCTGGAAGGATCGCTATCCGGCTAAGGAACTGACTGCTGAGCTGGGCGGAAAGATCCGGTCCGTTGCGGGCAATGATGCCAATGTCGCCGCACTTGGCGAAATGTGGCAGGGCGGCGGCAAGGGCTATTCCAGCCTGGTTGCAGTCACGCTTGGCACCGGGGTCGGCGGCGGGGTCATCCTGAACGGAAAGATCGTGACCGGAAGCCATGGTCTGGCCGGAGAAATCGGCCATATGCATATCCGCGAAGAAGAGAAGGAATACTGCAACTGCGGCGGCCAGGGCTGCCTGGAGCAGGTTGCTTCTGCAACCGGCATCGTCCGGGAAGCAAAGCGCAATCTCGCTAATACGCAGATTCCTTCCAGGATGAGAGATTTCGGAGAGAACCTCTCTGCAAAAGATGTATGCGACTGCGCAAAGGAAGGGGATGCGCTGGCGCTTGGAACCCTGGAGACATGCTGCAGATATCTCGGGTGGGCACTTGCATTAGTCACGCAGATCATTGATCCGGAGATTTATGTCATCGGCGGCGGAGTTTCCAGAGCCGGACAGATTCTGATCGATCTGATCACGAAATATTTCAATCAGTTCACTCCGCTTCTGAAGAAGAAGCCGAAGATCACGCTGGCAACCCTCGGCAATGACGCCGGAATCTACGGGGCTGCCCGCCAGGTGCTCGGAGATTGAGGAAGGGCCGCTGCGGCGGCTTCTTTCTTTTCGTGCTACACTGAGTCTGAGGTAATGTGATGAAAAACAGAAAATGGCTTCTTGCACTTCCCGCGGCAGCTGCTGCCGCAGCTGCCGGCCTGCCAAGGGGCATCGATATCACGCGCTATACCATTGCGGATTCCCGAGTCAAGGCTCCCGTCAGAATCATTCTGCTATCGGATCTTCATGATGATGCCTATGGGGAGGATATGAAAGATCTGGAGATTCCGATCCGGGGAGAGAATCCGGATCTGATCCTGATGCCTGGTGATATGGCCGAAGAACATCGTCACCAGGATCATACCCTGACGCTTCTGAAGAAACTCAGAGGCATTCCGATGTTCTATTCCACCGGCAACCATGAAGAGTATCGCTGGGATCTGACGGATCTCAAACAGCGGTTCCGTGATGCGGGAGTCACGGTTCTGGATGAAAAGAGCACTGTGATCACGACGCGAGGAACAGACCTGGAGATTGCCGGCATTTCGTGCCGGCATCGGGAATCGGAATTCACCCCGGAACAAGTCAATGGTCTTTTCCGTACCGATGCGTTCCGGATTCTGCTGAGCCATCGTCCTAACTGGACGGACCTGTATCGTCAGCTGGACTGCGATCTGATCGTCAGCGGCCATGCCCATGGCGGCCAGTGGAAGATTCCCGGGACCTCCATCGGCATTGCTGCTCCTCAGCAAGGTCTTTTTCCGAAATGGACCGAAGGCATGCACGATCTTGGCAGAGCGAAGCTGATCATCAGCAGAGGACTTGTAAGGCACTACCACCATATTCCGAGACTGTATAACAATCCCGAGCTTGTCGTGATCAGCCTGGTCCCGAAGGAGAAGGAACATGCCTGAGAAAATGCCTCCGATTGAGAAAGTCTATGAAGCATACTCTGCCATCGCTGATAACAGGGTCATGATGCATGATGCCTATGCACTGGTGAAGTCCAGCGATGGCAGGAAAACCTATGAAGTCAGCTGGAATGGTGATGTGTTTGCGTCTTCAGACAATGCGACCTACTGGCAGGGCTACCCGGGATATCCGGTCATTGCCGTGCTGATGCTGAAGGGAAAGCTTCCATTTCGGAAAGAATCGGCAGAGAAGATGAAGAATATTCCATGGAAGAAATGGAACGACCAGTACAGACGGGACTATGCAGCAGCTGCACAGCATGTCTTTCAGGAACTGGAAGAAAAAGGAATTGATACAGAAAAAATCCGCGTCGATGCAGAAGCTGTCATGGAGACCCTATCTGCCATGAATCTGACGGTAAAACGCGGACGTCTGAAGCATTCTGAATAGATGCATTTCGGTCGTCAGGAAACCGATAATTTCTCGTTGACTCCTATTTTCTGCCATGATATATTAATAGGGCACTTGAGGAAAAGCGCATCTGTGGAGGTTTAGCTCAGCTGGGAGAGCATCTGCCTTACAAGCAGAGGGTCAGCGGTTCGAGCCCGTTAACCTCCACCATCGAATGCCGACTTAGCTCAATTGGCAGAGCAACTGATTTGTAATCAGTAGGTTGGAGGTTCGATTCCTCTAGTCGGCACCAGAGATGGAGACGTAGCGAAGAGGCTAAACGCGTCTGACTGTAAATCAGATCCCACTGGGTTCGGTGGTTCGAAACCACCCGTCTCCACCATCTATTTGATATAAACATCTTACGATGTCTATATATATGTACTGGGCAGCACTCGAGCCCGTTTACCGCCATGACTCGGTAGCTCAGGTGGTAGAGCAACTGACTTTTAATCAGTGGGTCGGGAGTTCGAGTCTCCTCCGAGTCACCACGCTGCGGATGTAGTTCAATGGAAGAACGGCAGCCTTCCAAGCTGCATACGGGGGTCCGATTCCCCTCATCCGCTCCATCAGAGAAGCCGCATGATCGTGCGGTTTTTTCTATTATGAAATCAGGAAGAATCCAGTCCTGATTGAGCTGTCATGAGCATATGAATCTACAATGGTAAGGTCAGGATTACCTGGGTGTATTCC
>OMXA01000069.1 GCA_900314905.1 uncultured Erysipelotrichaceae bacterium | reverse complement strand
CTTGTGATTGCAGGCGTATTGCTGTTTCTGATGAAAGGCGCATCTGTGGAATATATAGATGCAGCAGGCATCCTGCATGAGAACTTCTGGATGATCGGGATCGGCTGGCTGCTGATCTTTGCAGGAATTGTGACGCTGACGGTCAATATGATCCTCAATCTGTGCAGCAGAAAGAAAACACATTGAGTGAATCGGAAGCAGTGATCAGAACACTGCTTCCTTTTCGAACTCCATTTTCAGAGAAGCTCCGATGATCACCGTTCCGGCTGCGGCATATCCGATGCAGAGCAGAATCATGCTGGAAAGACCAAAGCCATCATAAATCCATCCGGATGTCAGATTGCCAAGCACTGCTCCTACCATCGTGCAGGAAGTCATCATGGCCTGGGCGCTGGAAAGATATCCCGGTGCAATCCGTTCATCCGCATAATACGGAGCAGCACCGGAATAGAGAGCATAGGAGACAATTTCAAGCAGCTGGGAGAGATAGATGACAGCGACATTTCCTGCCATCAGATACATGATTCCTTTGAAGAAGAATCCGAAGCCTGAAATCAGGAGAAGCTTATCTGAAGAAATCTTCTTCAGAATTTTCTCAATGAATATTTCTACGGGGATTTCCGTGATCGCTGAAATTGCAAAAGCAGTACCGAGTGCTCTGGTATCTCCGCCGACTCGTTCCAGAATCGGCAGGAGGTAGGTATTAGTTCCATTATGGAATGCAAACAGCAGAACCAGGCCGAGTGTCATAAGGAAAAAAGCTGGATACCGTCTGCGGATTTCATTTACACCTACCTTCTTGTCTGCTTTCTCAGGGGCTTGCTGATGCCTGGATGATTTCATTGTCATCAATACAATCCATTCGGCAATGCAGAGTGCAATTCCGGAAATCGGCACCATGATCGGACCGCCTTTCTCGGTCATGACACCGATCAGATAGACCGCAATTGCATAGAACAGAGATCCTCCTGCACGGGTTTTTCCGTAGTCCACGGGAAAGCCATTGCTGCGGTATTCAAAGCAGATGATGACCGTGAATGGCATCATGCCATTTCCGAAGATCATCGCCATCATGAACAGGATGCCAGCAATCAGAGAATTGCGAATCAGAGTCATGCAGATCAGAAGGCCAGCGGTGAGCCCAAGCATCAGCCGGAAAATGCGTTTCCAGTTCCACCACCCGCCGCGGTCGTTCAGAGTCCCGAGAACATTCTGGATTGCTGCAGAAAGAACACTTCCGATTGCGGTCATGATTCCGATCTGGGCACTGGAATACCCGATTGATCTCAGATAATATGTGGAGTATCCATAGAAGATGGCCATGATTGCCCAGAACAAGCCATCCATCAGGAAGCACTGGATTGTTTCTTTTCTCATGAATTCTTCTCTCTGATGTTTCAGCTCTTCTATTCTATTACAAAACAAAGAAGGAAAACCGGTGTACCTCAGCTTCGAGAATTTCAGAGGATACCGTGTTATCTGGAAAGACTGAAAGATGCTGGAAATGGCAATAAAGATTATTGCCAGTATTCTTCAATTAAGAATATCGTGCATAAAAAATGATATTATATTGCCTAAAATTACAGAAATTAGGTAAAAAAGATAAAAAAAGAAGTAATTTCCACAATTCAACGATGGATTTCCATGTTATAGTGTAACTGCAAGAAAAGGAGAGCAGACCGGAGATCGGAATCCTGGCTGATGAAGGAACTTCAGATCTGCTTCTCATTCTCAAAGGAGGTAATGAATGATGTTTGGCAATCCGTTTTCAGCAAATGTAGAGCGCAAGATGACAAAAGAAGAACTGGTTCAGGCAATTCGTGCAGATCTCTCCGGAGAACTGGAAGCAATTTACGGCTATGATGCCCATGTTCAGGCAACAGATGATCCGGTTGCGAAGGCAGTGCTTTCGGATATCCGTGATGAAGAGAAGACACACATGGGAGAGCTTCTGACTCTGCTGAAGTATCTGGATCCGAAAGAAGGAGATCTGTATGCGTCTGGTGAGCAGGAAGTTTTGGAAATGCTCGAAGAACTTGGAATCAAGCCGGCAGAAATTCCAGGCGTGAATGCAGGAACAGTAGGAAGCCTTAAGGAGGAATAAATCATATGGAATTCCTGATGAGAAGTGACAGCAAGCTTTCAGAGGCACAGTGGAAAGCAATTGATGAGAAAGTAGTAGCAGCAGCGCGTTCCGTGCTGACTGGCAGAAGATTTCTGAATATCTATGGTCCGCTTGGCGCAGGCGTGCCTGCAGCAGAGATCACAAGAGATGGAAAGAAGCAGATTGTGATGCTTTCTGAACTGTCCTCTGATTTCACGCTTGGCTGGAAAGAGCTTGAGGCCTCAGAACGGCTCAATGTGCCGATGTCATATTCTGAAGCAGTTTCTGCAGCAGTGAATACTGCTCTGAAAGAGGATCAGCTCATTTTCCTCGGAGACGAGGAGACTGGCGCTGCAGGTCTGCTCAGCAAGCCTGGCAAGACGATCAAGATGCAGAATTGGGATAAAGATGAACATGCATTTGCGGCAGTCTCTGCCGGCCTGCAGTTCATGCTGGAACATCGTACCTATGGTTCAAAGGTTCTGGTGGTGAGTCCGGATGTCTTTGCAATGCTGCAGCGGATTCAGCCTGGCACCGGTACCCTGGAAAGTCAGAGAATCAGTGCGCTGATTGAAGGAAAGATTTATCAGTCACCGGTACTTCCGGCAAAGACTGCTCTGCTGGCAGCACCGGATGAGCAGAACATGGATCTTGCAATCGGACAGGATCTTGTGACTGGATACCTCGGATCTTCAGAAATGAATCATGATTTCCGGGTATTCGAGACGGTTCTCCTGAGACTGAAAAATCCGAATGCAGTAGTTGTTTATCAGGGATAGAAGACACGGATCGGTCTATAACAAAAGGACTGCGGGAAGTAAAGTGGTCCCTGTAGAAAGGACAGCACTCTGACAGTGCTGAGGTCCTCCTGCAGGGGCCATTTTTATGGGCAGAAAATCCAGAAAACGCAATCCT
>OMXA01000070.1 GCA_900314905.1 uncultured Erysipelotrichaceae bacterium | reverse complement strand
TAGAGGCATGATGGCCTGATGTTCCATCGGGCATCTGTCTCATTTTTTTGGTAATGCATGAGACATCGGAGGGATCCGATCAGCGGTCTCATTCCTTTTCGAGGGAGGGACAGTAGTCTCTGATTGCGGATGGGACTTTCGCAGGCAATGAATCAGGAGTGAGGAGTAAAGCAAGTGGATACAGCAGATATAACAGAACAGCAGTTTCCCGAGAAGGGACAGTATCAGCAGGACTTTGATCTGATTGAGGGTGGAATCTGCTTCGTTCTAGCGGATGGAAGTGAGCGAGTCGTCTTTGCAAACCGGAAAGCTGCGTTGTTCTATGAATGCGAGGATGCGGAATCCTTCCTGCAGTTCTGCGCCGGGAACTATCAGAATCTGATGGAGGAAGAGGATTACAAGCCACTCTCTCTGCTTTCTGCCGGGCATCCGGAGCACTTCCCGCTTTCGTTTCAGTACCGGACCAGATATGGTCATTTCCGCAAGGCACTCGGGGTAGGCACGCTGCGAGAAACCTCTTTCGGAAAGACCTACGTCCTTCTGATCGTTTCGGCAGAACAGATCACCAGCGATCTTGCCGGAAAAGATAAAACGGGTGTTCTGGGCATGCATGAATTCTTCGAGGAGGCATTCAGGCAGGCAGAAGACCGGCACTCTTTTCAAGAAATACGGGCATTCTGCCCCGTCAGCCTGGATCTGACCAGCTTTAAGGAATACAACCGGCTGTATGGCATGCAGCGGGGAGATCTTTGCCTGAAGAAAATTGCGGAAACCATCACTGCGTGTTTCCCGGGAGCACTGGTCGGCCATCTGACCGCGGATCATTTTGCGGCGCTGCTGCCATCTCAGGATCTGGAAGCAAAGCTGGAATCTGTATGCCGGGAAGTCAACAGCTATATCCATGACGATGGCATTCAGCTGAAGGCGGGAATCTATCTGCCTGGGGAACAGGATTCGCTGCAGACGCTGAGGCATGCCTTTGATGCGGCTAAAATTGCCTGTGACAGCATCAAGAAAGATGGAAACCGCAGCATCGCGTTCTACAGCCCTTCCATGGGAGAAACCATTGCCAATAAGAACTATGTGCTGCGCAATTTCAGCGAAGCACTGGAAAAGCATTATATCAAAGTGTTTTTTCAGCCGGTTATCCGGACCCTGAATGGAGACCTCAGCGGCTTTGAAGCACTGGCACGCTGGGAAGACCCGAAGCATGGGATGATCTTTCCGGATGTTTTCATTCCGGTACTTGAAGATGCACAGCTGATCAACCGCCTGGATCGCTATGTTCTGGAACAGGTATGCAGGCTGATCCGTGATCGCATGGATAACGGTCTGCCGCTGGTTCCGGTCTCTCTGAATCTTTCCGCATATGATTTTGACGTTGCCAATCCGCTCGATACCATTGAAAAAATGGTTCAGCACGATCAGATTCCCAGAACACTGCTTCATTTCGAGATTACCGAGCGGGTGATGTTCCGGAATCCGGTCACGATGTTGAAGACCGTTCAGCAGTTTCAGCAGGCGGGCTATCAGGTTTGGATGGACGACTTCGGAAGCGAATACTCCTCATTGAATCTGCTTCACAGCTATCACTTTGATGTGATCAAGATTGAGAGGGGCTTTTTCAGCCATTTCGATGTCCGCAGCAGACAGATCATCACTTCGGTCGTGACGATGGCCAGAATGCTAGGCATCCAGACCCTGGCAGAAGGAGTAGAAACCAAGGAGCAGGTCTCTTTCCTGAAGAAAATCGGATGCGGCCGGATCCAGGGCTACTACTATGGAAAACCGATGCGGTATGATGATACGTTTTCCTTTATGCAGCGCAAGGGTCTCCAGGTTGAGACCCCGGAAGAAGCCCAGCTGATGAATGCTGCGGAAAGTGTTGATGTCATCTCTGATACTCCGACGGCACTGTTCTCCTTCGATGGAACGAATGTCTCCCTCCTGCTGGAGAATGATGCCTACAAGAGGGAACTGAGGAGTACCGGAACCCAGGGCATGTCGGAAGCCAATGCGAATCTTGCGGACGCGGCTTATCCGTTCCGCGGAAGATTCCAGCAGCTGATGAGGAAGGCATTCAGCTCCAGGGCGCAGGAGACCCTGATCTATTCTGATCATGGCCAGTATATGCGGGTCAGCGTGCGCTGGGTTGCAGGAGACGAGCGATACTGGGTCGGAGAAGCCCATCTCTACAACATCAGCAACAATGAGGCGATTCACCAGGCAAAGACGCTGGACAGCACGCTGCGGGATATCTTCCAGTTCGGGGATCGCCTTTCCGTCAGATGGGAAGTGCTTGACAGTCTGCCGGAAAGCGTCATCATCAGTGATCCGAAAACCTATGAACTGGTATATCTGAACAAGGCTGCACGAAAAGATGTAGGGGTCGGGCCTGAGAGCAGCTTGAAGGGATGCTCCTGCTACAGAGTCCTGGAAGGGTTTGATGAGCCATGCAGGGACTGCCCGAGTCTGATGCTGCGGATGGATCGTGTGCTTGCTGCATCTCATATGAATCATAAGACTGGGGAGAATCTGGTGACCCGCTCGTTTCTGACTACCTGGGAAAACCGCACCCTGAAGATTACCTTTGCTTTCAATCTGAATGAATACCTCAATACGCTGGCTGGAGACCGGGAACAGTTTTATCAGCTGGTGCGTGAAAATGCTGCAATCTCCCGCGGCATCCAGGAAGCGGATCCGGAGAAAGCAATTGAGAAGACCATGCTGAGCATCGCCGAAGATCTGCATCCGGAGCGATTCCTCATCTTCGAGGAGCAGGATGACAGTTCCGTCAGTGCAACCTATGAGTGGACTGCAGCAGGGGTGGTTCCCCTGAAGGAGGAGCTGCAGAGCATTCCGAGGACCGAA
>OMXA01000071.1 GCA_900314905.1 uncultured Erysipelotrichaceae bacterium | reverse complement strand
TCTCAGGGCTAATACTGCTTTTCCTAAGTTCATCACAGCCAATAGAATTGACCGCATGTTAGCTCAGGCACTGACAGTTTTCCTGATCTGTTGCGGAGCTGCTTCGTACGAAGGATGCCGCTTCAGCCCGGCCATATCATGACCTGCTGTACATTTTCGCTTCCGCTTAACGGCTGCACAGTCAATCAGCCGGATCCATTTATTGAGAGATCAACTCATGATGCTGCTCAACTGATGTACCAGCTGAGTTTCTTTTCGGATGTCAGTCGTTCCAGTTCTTTGTTCTGAAGGAAGATGAAGCTTTCAAAATCATTTGCACAAGACTCATAATCGACCGTATCCGGCTTCATAGAGTCTTCCGAGGAATATAAGGTGTGCCCGGTAATAAACGCAGAGTAGAGATCCCGCTGTACGGTGTTTCCGTCAATCTCAAATGATCGTACGCTAAGATCCTTTTTGATCATCTCGCCAGTCACATGATTGATCTGTGATGCCCGAATCTTTGCGGTATCCGTATGGATCAGTTCTTTACCGATGTAATGAAGTTTCTGATCCAGTATGCGTTCAAACATTGATGGTGCATGGTTTGCGAGAGCTTTTCCAAATCTTGATTTTCGATTAATCCTGCCATTCTTTGCGTTTCTTGTCATGTCCTTTGAACGTTTTTGGAGAGCGCGGTAATTCATCGTCTCGCAGATAACGGTCGTGCTGCGTTCAAGGATCTCATTGGCAAGCATCTCATGCGACATCCTCATAAGCACTGCTCGTTTCCGGTACAGTTCTTTCCGCTTTTTTCGCAATCGGTCATATCCTGCGGAATATGTCCATTGAAGTTTGATCCCCTTGCGAATCGTGCCATTGGGATTGTAATTGGACGGATTCGTGGCCCGTCTGCTTCGATCCATAGATCGGCTTATCTTACGAATCTCGGCATCAATTGCTGGAATATCCGGCGCCAGTTCATGAAGCTGTACGTGCCTGCTGGATACCTCCGCAACTGTCGAAACTCCGATATCAAGCCCGGTCACAACAGTATCCGAACCATATTCATGTTTCTTCGGTGGCTTGCCTCTGAGTACCAGCTGGACAAAGTACCTTGTCTTGCCTCGGACTGTTTTTCGAAGGAGTCTGACATACTTTAGTCGGTTATTTCGGATCGCCTCCATCGCATATCTATCATCCGGTTTCATGATGACCTCGTATTTGTGGTTTCTGCCTATGTACAGAAGCCCGTTCCGATAGTTTAATGCAGAGTTCCTGGATTTACCTTCTGCAGAAGTGTCATCGTATCTGGAATGATGCCTGACATGGTCTTGCTTTCGTAGCCTGTTTCTGGCACTCATCGATTCCGACGATATCTGAGAAATGGTGTTTCATCTCTGCCGCTTTCTCATGAAGCTGATATTCTGTATAACCATATTCAATCTGTTTCTGGCGGATCTTCTTACTGCGGCCCTTGATTGTTTTATCCTTTACAAGATCCTGATATTCCGGATCCATCTGAAGCTTATGGAGCCGCTTCAACGCCACGTCCAGGCAGCCATTGTAGATCTGATCCATAACACGAAAATATTTCTCGATAAATGTGCGGTCTGGAATATCCGTCCAGGCAGCCATTGTAGATCTGATCCATAACACGAAAATATTTCTCGATAAATGTGCGGTCTGGAATATCTGCCTCAAGCGTCAGGATAAAGGAATCCGTGCGTTCATATCTAGACATGTTTTTGGTCCTCGATATACCGCCGGATAGTATCTTCCGAAATATGGCCGATCGTGCAGCAGAAGTAACTTCTTGTCCAAAGAGAAGGAATACGGCTTTTCAGCCAAGGAAATTCTTCACGCAGGATTCTTGATGATCTTCCTTTCAAAGCTTTGATGAACTGGTGCAGAGGAACACGAGGATCTATTTCCACAAAGAGATGGACATGATCCGGCATTACTTCCATGGCTTTAATAGATGCATCAAAATCTGAAGCAGCAGAAAAAAGAATCTCTTTCAGTCGTTCATCTACACCATCAACCAGTACAGGCCTTCTATATTTCGGGCAGAAGATAATATGAAACTGAACTGATTCTTATAAACCAGTCCTTTTTTATGCGTATAGGAATCATTCATATTGTTCATTCTCCTGCCATAATTATATCACAATAGCATTAGATATACGTTGTTTATCTAATTAGTTTGACGCTGTATTGATCAAAAAAAGGTGATTCCTCCCGATCATTGAAGTGACGGGCTTCCTCGCCTTAGTATTGTGATCTCCTATCAAAGTGTTAATCCGCAATGATCATCCTTTTGCTGGCATGATCCGGATCTGATCGGCGTTTATTGCAGCTGGCATCTTTTCGTTCTGATCAAGAAAACGGCATGGGTTATTCCATGCCGTTCGTCCCTCAGCAGTTGTAGTTGATACGGGAAGGGGTCTCGATTACATACTGAATTGCAGATACCGGAATCTTGCGGTCCGCAGTCGTGGAGGAGAGGGTCATGATCTCTTTTCCTCCTTCCCGGTGAAGACCGGTGAGGCTGCCAGTGCAGATCCTGTGATTCTGTGCGTAAACCAGTACATGCTTGCCGAGGTAATTCTGCAGATCAATGGATTTCATGACAATTTCTCCTTTCTTTCCTGCCTATAATATAGTCAGCAATTGACGCAGAATTATGTCTGCAGAGTGAAAGTTTGCTGAAATGCGGAGGCAGTTATGGCAATTCCATTGATTCTGGATACCGATCCTGGCGTAGATGATTTCTTCTGCTTTGCAATGGTCTGTGCGTTCCGGGAGGTATTCGATCTGAAAGCAGTGACCGCCATGGGCGGCAACAATACCACATCCGTAACCTCGAAGAATGCTCAGCGCATTCTGAATCTGTTTCATTGCAAGGTTCCGGTTTCCTATGGGGCAGATTCCTATCTGACCGGGCCATTCGGAGAGCCGGTTGTCAGTGAGCATGGACATAATGGCCTTGGAGAAGCAGAGATCCCGGATCCCGGTCTGCCGCTGGATCCTTTAAGAGCATGGGATAAGATCCATGAAGAAGCCGAAGAGAATGAAGGTCTTCAGCTGCTGACGGTTGCCCCATTGACGAACGTTGCGATGGCACTGATCCGCTATCCGGATCTGAAGCGGAAGATCTCCGGCATCACGATGATGGGAGGCTCGCAGCTTGTGGGCAATGTGACGCCGTATGGAGAAGCCAATGTGACGCATGATGTCTTTGCGGCTGAGAAGGTGTTTGAAAGCGGGATCCCGATCACGATGATCGGTCTTGATATCACGTCCCGGTGCGTGATTTCTCTGGACGAGTTTGAAGAGATGTCTGAAGGTCTGAACCCAAAAGTGCGTTCCATCATGCGGCAGCTGATTGCGTTCCGTCATGGCGAGGCTATGCATGATGCAGTAGCTGCGGCAGCGATGGCTGATCCTGGATTTCTGAAGTTCCGGAATGCGAAAGCAAGGATTGAGATGGCAAGTACACTCAGCTATGGCAGGGTCTGGCTGGAAGACGCTGAAGAAGAGACTGGCTTCCGGTATGCATATGAAGTGGATGTGCCTGCATACAGAAAGATCTTTGCGAAGATGATCTCATCTCTGGAGGAAACCATCCGATGAAATACTTTCTTGATCTGGATCTGAATAGCTTCCGCGTTCTGGAATCCCTGGGGAATCAGGTGATCGGAGCATCGTTCTGTGCATGCATGGGGAAAGAGATTCCGGAAGGTTTTTCTGTTCCCTTGTTCCGCGGGGCATCAGAACCGATGCTTGGCACGTGGAGCAGGACCGGGGAAGCATCAGAGCTTGATGAGATTGCAGAATTCCTATGCAGAGAAGAAGAGGTCACCTATGTCTCTCTTTCTGCACTGACTGATCCGGCAGAACTCGTTCTGTTTCATCCGGAAGTGATTCCGCATATCAGGACGTTTATCGTCTGTGCAGGTTCCTTGAAGAATGAACGGGATTCGATCACGCAGAAGCGTCTGGCCCTGGATCCGGCTGCCGCAAAAAGTTTCTTCGCCTGGGATCTGAGCCGGGTGCTGATTCCGGGGCCGATCGGGGATGAGGATTCGGCAGTTCTTTCGTACCTTGAGAATCCAGAATCATTCCATGCAGAAAATGGATTCGTGCAGGTGGATCTGAACCCCGGCGGCAGAGGTGAGGCAGATCTCGTGATTGATCTCCGGCAGGGATGGGCACGAGAGCTGCGGAAGAATCAGCCGCATACCGATGTCATCATGGAGCGGATTCTGAGGGAATCCTGAGGTATAATAGCCTGCAGGGGCGAAAGAACATGATTTATACGATAAAAGATCTGTATGACCTGGATCATACCATAGCAAAAGATTATCTGCTTCAGTTTACGTATCCGTGGGAAGCGCTTGCCGGGATCAGGCAATTGATTCTGGATCTTGGCGAAAAGCTGGATCCTGAGGAGTATACGGAAGTATCCGAGCATGTATGGGTTCATAAGACTGCGAAGGTATTTCCTTCTGCATATCTTGGTGCGCCATGCATTATCGGGCCGCGTACGGAAGTGCGTCATTGTGCCTTCATCCGCGGGTCTGCATTAGTCGGTGCGGATTGTGTCGTAGGCAATTCGGTCGAGCTCAAGAATGTGATTCTGTTCGACCATGTGCAGACTCCGCATTACAACTATGTCGGCGATTCGATTCTCGGATATTATTCTCATATGGGGGCAGGATCGGTCACCAGCAATGTCAAGAGCGACAAGAAGCTTGTTGTGGTACACGATGGCACAGATCGTCTTGAGACTGGCCTCAAGAAGTTCGGGGCAATGCTC
>OMXA01000075.1 GCA_900314905.1 uncultured Erysipelotrichaceae bacterium | reverse complement strand
GAACCGGATTTGAAAGGAGACGATGAAGATTGTACTGGATAAAGGCGCATTTGAACCGAAGAAGGCACATGAAGAGGATGCAGGCTATGATTTGCGGAGCCCGAAGACCGTGATGCTGAAGGCACACGGATGCATTTGCATCGATACGGGCGTTCATATGGCTATACCGGCCGGATTCTATGGGAAGCTGGAGAGCAAGAGCGGTCTGAATGTGAAACGCGGCATTGTTTCTCTCGGAGGCGTCATCGATTCCGGATATACGGGCAGTATTGTGACGAAGCTGTACAACCTGAGCGATCGTGATTATATGTTCCGGAGAGGCGATAAGGTTGTTCAGATCATCATTCAGCCGTGCGCCGGGCCGCTGATGGAGATTGTCGAAAGCCTGGATGATACAGAAAGGGGAGGCGGAGGATTTGGAAGCAGCGGAAGGTAAGTGTGATCAGCGTCTCAGGATGCAGTTGACGAATGAACTGCAAAACGATTACAGACAATGGAAGGCTGTGTATGAATACGGCCATTATGATCCGTTCTGGGCGGATGGATCGAATCTCTTCCTGATCCGGAACCATATTATCGCGGACAAGAAGGCAATCCGAGAAAACCTGAAGCCGGAAGATTATCCGGAAGAATATGCCTGGGATCTGCCTCAGGAAGTGCCGTCTGAGTATATGGAAAGGCCGGATGAGATCATGACAAGGGCGGGAAAAGCACTGAAAGCAGCGAAGGAAAGCCAGGACTACAGATGGATGAAGAATCATCTCTACGATGAACGTTTTTCGCCATCCGTGAGAAAGAAGGCGGCAGGCATTTTTGCCAGGATCTTAGCTTATGAGAATGCCATCAGACAGCATGATCTGGTCACGATGAGACGGTTCGGTCAGGACGGTTTTGTCAGCGGAGAGCTGGCAGATGCAAGAGCCGGCTTCCTGGCCGAACAGAGCAGAGGAAGGACTTTCCCGGAAGGACAGCTTTCGATCTTTGATTACCTGTAACAGGGCAATGAACAGGGAGGTAGGAGATGAATGTTGTAGTGTTGGTAGGACGCCTCACAAGAGACCCGGACATCCGGTACACGAACGAGGCGGAGCCGAGATGTATCGCGAGATTCACACTGGCGGTGGATCGGGGATACAAGAAGGACGGACAGCAGGCAGCGGATTTCATCGGCTGCACAGTTTTCGGAAAGGCAGCGGAAGCCGTCGAACAGTACGTCCGGAAGGGAACAAAGATCTGCCTGGAAGGCCGGATTCAGACCGGATCGTATACGGACCGGGACGGAAAGAAGATCTATACGACGGATGTGATAGCGAATCACTGGGAGTTCGCAGAGAGCAGGAAAGCGCAGGAGGCAGCGGAGAGCGAGCCGAAGAAAGCGACGCAGGCAGCGACGAAAGATCCGGAGACGGATGAAAACGGGTTCATGAACATTCCAGATGCGATCGACGAGGAGCTTCCGTTCAACTGAAGGAGGAAAGATGAATCCAGAAGGCTATCAGGACAGAACAGCAGAGAACGCGATCGCACATGCAGCCAGGAACGAGCGCCCACCTCAGATAGTGACAGATCTGGTTCATGCACTCAGAAGAGAGGCGCATCGATGGGGATTCGAGATTGAAGGCAGGATCACGCTGCGGGACGTGGAAACGGGGAAGGAATGGAGATGAATCTATTGCGGGCCAAGAAGTATCTGTATCAGATCCGCGAAGAGAAGAAGGAAATCGACGAGCTGCGTGAGCGAATCATGAGCGTGGAAGCTTCCATGTATCCGTCAGGGATCCGCTACGATCTGGAGAAAGTGCAGAAGATACAGTCGAACGGGGCAGCGGACGGGAAGAAGCATGGTGCGTGTACTCCACGCACAAGCACAGACCGGAAAAGCCGCGTCTCCGGCTTCTGCTTCCTCTATCCCGGAGTGTCAGTCCGGAAGAGTACGAGGCGGCGAGCCGGAAGATCGCAGAGCACATCGGACTTGCGTACTTCGACAGTACGACGTTCCAGCCGTCCCGGCTGATGTACTGGCCGTCGTGCAGTCGGGACGGGGAATATGTGTTCCGGTATCACGACGGACCGTCTCTCAACCCGGACACGGTGCTTCA
>OMXA01000076.1 GCA_900314905.1 uncultured Erysipelotrichaceae bacterium | reverse complement strand
GCGAAAATAGCTGAGCGGACCTCAGTGAATCAAGCACGCTGCCGGGTTATTCATGGAAGAGCATCTGCTCTTCCTCTTTTTTTATGTTACTCTGGAGCATCATCCTCTGTTTCGTGCTACATTTGGAGAAAGAGGTGGTGCTTTTATGTTTCTTGGGGCAGTGATGGTTCTTCACCCTCCGGTTGCGGTCAGAGAAATCGGCAAGGGAGAAGAAAAGAAGATCCAGACAACTCTGGATGGATTTCGGAAAGCTGCAGAGGTCATTGCAAAGAAGAAACCTGAGCTGATCATCCTGACTTCTCCGCATGCGGTCATGTATCGGGACTATTTCAATGTTTCCGGGGGCCATTCTGCTTATGGAGACTTCAGCAGGTATGGAGCTTCACGGGTTTCCATGGAAGTCTCCTATGATCATCAATTTACCTATGAACTGACTCATTATTGTTTGAACCATCATTTTCCCTGCGGTACGCTCTATGATCAGGAGAAGTATCTGGATCAGGGGACTATGGTTCCGCTGTATTTTCTGAATCAGGCTTATCGGGATTATCAGCTTGTCAGGATCGGTCTTTCCGGGCTTCCTCTGGTCATGCATTACCAGCTTGGCGAATACATTGCTCATGTGGCTGAATCTCTTGGCCGCAGGTGGATGTTTGTCGCGAGCGGTGATCTTTCTCATTGCCAGAAAGCAGACGGTCCGTATGGCTTTCATCCGGAGGGGCCGGAATATGATGACAGGATCATGCGGACGATGGGGTCTGGGAAGTTCCGCGAACTTCTGGAATATGAGGAAGGATTCCTTGAAAAAGCAGAAGAATGCGGGCATCGCTCCTTCACCATCCTTGCGGGCGCTCTGGATGGACGGTCGGTGAAGCCTGAGGTCATCAGCCACGAAGCAACGCTTGGCGTAGGTTATGGAGTCGTGCTCTACGAGATCGGCAAAGAAGATCCTTCTCGTCATTTTCTGAAGTAATATCTGGAAGAAGAAGCGCACAAGGTGTCTTCTCATCCTGGTGATGCCTACGTGCAGCTTGCACGGTCTGCAGTCCGGGAATGGGTGAATTGCCAGAAAGTTCTGAAATGTCCTGAGAACCTTCCTGCTGAGCTGTGCCATCAGAAATCCGGTGTTTTCGTATCCATTCATGAACATGGACAGCTTCGAGGCTGCATCGGCACGATTTCTCCGACCCGTTCCAGCATTGCTTCGGAAATCATTCATAATGCGATCAGTGCCTGCAGCAGAGATCCGAGATTTGACCCGATCCGGGCTGAGGAACTTCCTTATCTTGAGATTTCCGTGGATGTGCTTGGCACACCGGAAAAGATTGCTTCGAAAGCTGAACTCAACGTGAAGAAGTATGGCGTGATCTGTTCTTCCGGGGATCGAAGAGGATTGCTGCTGCCGGACCTGGAGGGCGTTGATACTCCGGATCAGCAGATTGCAATTGCCTGCCGGAAGGCAGGCATTGACCCTGAACATGATTCGGTGGCATTAGAGCGCTTTGAGGTGGTACGGCATGTCTGAAGTTCTCTGCCCTGGCTGTTTTCATCATTGTCTGATTCTGGAAGGAAAGAATGGCTTGTGCCGGGCTCGAGGGACACGCAGCGGCAAGAATGTCTGCGTGAACTATGGAAGAATCACTTCTCTTGCGATGGACCCGATCGAGAAGAAGCCCCTGAAGCATTTCTATCCAGGCAGCTGGATCCTTTCGGCTGGTTCTTATGGGTGCAATCTTTCCTGTCCGTTCTGCCAGAATTCCATGATTTCGATGGCGGATGAATTCTCTGTTTCCTAACGTGCGATCTCTCCAGAGGAACTTGCTGAGATTGCGCTGAGGGAGGAGGATAACCTCGGAATTGCCTTTACCTACAATGAACCGATGATCAGCTGGGAGTATCTCATTGACACTGCAGAGCTTCTGAGACCTCATGGGAAGAAGATTGTTCTGGTAACCAATGGCTGCGTGAGCGATGATGTCGTATCCAGTTTTTCAGCAAGCCAAATCCGAAAAAACAGCAAGCTCAATCCGATGAGACCGGCAGGAGTCCTAGACGGCTTCAGATTGATCTGATT